>JANYJQ010000131.1 GCA_025358435.1 Holophagaceae bacterium | reverse complement strand
TCCTTGGAATAGCCGTTGCCGCCGAGGATCTGAACGGCATCGGTGGTGACTTCCATGGCCGTGTCGGTGGCGAAGGTCTTGGCGATGGCGCTCTGCTTGGAGTTCTTGATCTTGTTGTCGGTCATCCAGGCGGCCTGCCAGGTGAGCAGGCGGCTGGCTTCGATCTTCTTGGCCATGTCGGCGAGCATGAAGCTGATGGCCTGGTTGACGATGATGGGCTTGCCGAATTGGATCCGGGTCTTGGCGTAATCAAGCGCGATCTCGAACGCCGCCCGTGCCACACCCACGCCACCCGCCGCCACCGCTGCACGGGTCTGATCGAGCGTCTTCATGGCGATGATGAAGCCCATGCCTTCTTTGCCGAGAATATTTTCCGCCGGCACTTCGGCATTCTCGTAGTGGAGGTGGACCTGGTTCGAGGCGCGCTGGCCCATCTTGTCCATGGCCTTGCCGATGGTCAGGCCAGGGGTGTCCTTGGGAACGATGATGCAGCTGGTTCCGCGGGCCCCCTTGTCGGGGTTGGTGGACGCGAAAAGTGTGTAGAACTCGGCGTGGCCGCCGTTGGTGCAGTAGCATTTGGTGCCGTTGATGATGTACTTGTCGCCTTTCAATTCCGCGTGGCAGGTCATGCCTCCGGCATCTGATCCGGCGTCGGGCTCAGATAGTGAAAAGGCCGCGAAAACGGGTTGCTCGACAAGCTTCGTTAGCCACTTTTTCTTCTGCTCGTCGCTGCCCGCGATGAGGATGGGCGTCATGCCCAGGCCGGTGGCCATGATGGATGTATAGAGACCGGCGCAGCCCCAGGCCAACTCCTCGCAGACGATGGCTTCCTCGATCTGGCTCTTGCCAGGTCCACCGTATTCCTTGGGCACCAAAGCCTGGAGGTAACCTGCATCCCAGGCCTTGTTGTAGACCGGCGTCGCCCATTCTGCTGTGTCGTCGTAATAACGCGCCACGGGGCGGATCACGTTGAGCGCGAAATCATGAGCCTTCTCTTGGACGGCCAGCAGTTCAGGGCTAAGGGAGAAATCGAGCACGGCCACCTCGGCAAAGAGGGCCCCCGGAAGTTCGGAGGCAGAAACCCAAGTTTATCCGAGGGCTCGGGGACTGCCAGCGGCGGGATTCGACCTACCTCGGGTAGCCACTGTGATGGATGGGGAGATTCCGATTCCACGTTGAGGCCCTGAGCTCCAGGATTATCAAGGCTTTGGAGGCCCCAGACCCTCCGGTATAATGGCTCCTTGTGTCCATCAGGCGATTGCATGATCGTCGGCTGCCCCAAGGAGATCAACACCATGGAACCGAGCCTGATGATGCGCGTGTCGGCCCGAGCCAACCGTTTTCCCGACTCCCCCATCCGCAAGCTGGCGCCCCTGGCGGACGCGGCGATTGCGCGGGGAGTCAAGGTCCACTCGCTGAATATCGGCCAACCGGATGTCCCCACGCCGCAGCCCTTTTTGGATGCCCTCCACACGTACGACCGGAAGGTCATCGCCTACGGCCGCTCCGAGGGCGAGCCCGCCTATCGCCTGGCCCTCGCCGATTACTATCGCGCCGCAGGCATCGAGTTGGATGAGAGCGATCTCGTCGTGACGATCGGTGGCAGCGAAGCCATTCTCTTCGCACTTCAGATCGTGGCGGAACCTGGCGATGAGGTGCTCTGCTTCGAGCCCTTCTACACGAACTACAACACCTTCGCGATGATGTCAGGCGTGACGCTTCGCCCCCTGCGAACCGAGGCTTCCAATGGGTTCCACCTGCCGGACGACCAGGCCATCCTTTCAGCGATCAACCCCAGCACCAAAGCCATCCTGATCTGTTCGCCCAACAATCCGACGGGTACGGTGCTGACCGAGGCCGAGCTCCGACGCCTCGTTCGGATAGCCAAGGACCACGGCCTCTTCATCATTTCCGACGAGGTCTACCGCGAATTCGTATATGAGGGGGCGCACACCAGCATTCTGCACATCGAAGGCATGGATGACCACGCCATCCTGGTGGACAGCATTTCGAAACGCTATAGCGCGTGCGGTGCCCGCATCGGGTGCCTCGCCACCCGCAACAAAGATGTCCGAGCGGCCGCCGTCCGGATGGCCCAGGGAAGGCTCTGCCCGCCGGTGGTGGAACAAGCTGCCGCGCTGGCCATGACCAGATTGGGCCCAGGCATTTTCAGTCCCATGCGCGATGAATACATGCGCCGGCGGGATATCACCTTCGAAGGACTCCGCCGCATTCCAGGCCTTATCTGCGAAAAGCCAAAGGGCGCCTTCTACATCATGGCGGAGCTGCCCATTCCGGACTGCGAGGCCTTCGCCCGCTGGCTGCTGACTGATTTCTCGCACGACGGCGAGACCCTGATGGTCGCGCCTGGGCCAGGCTTCTACGCGCAGGATGAATCGCTCATCAAGCCCAAAGGCCTGAACCAGATCCGGCTGGCCTACGTGCTGGAAGTCCCGAAGCTGAGTCGCGCCATGGACCTACTTGCCCGGGCCGTGGACATCTATCCCGGGTAATTGAAGATGCCCATGAGCACTGCGCGCCTTGCCCCTTGCTTGATGGCACTTCTTTTTGGTGGGCCCCTTTTTGCCGACCACGGCCCCGGCACCTCAGGGGGCGGGCTTTCCGTGCAGAGCGGCGAGGTGGTGAAGCGTGGGGCCTGGTCCTTCGAACTGCGGTCGGACTATACGGCTTTCAAGATCCCCAGCGATGCGGATATTGCGGCGAAGGCGGCTGCCGCAAGCGAAATCGATGTCCTTGGCCATAGCCTGCTGCAGAATGCCAGCTTCTCCTTTGGTCTGGCGGAAAACCTGCAACTCTCGATGTCGATCGGCTACTACACAGCCATCGGTGGTGGCACCCTGAGTGTGGATAAGGACTCGGGTGGACTGGTCCGCAGCACCAACGAACCCAAGGGCTTGACGGATCTCTGGATCAACGGGAAGTGGGGTTTCTATAAGGGCCCCGCAGGCCGCATCGCGCTATATGGCGGCATGAAAATTCCCACGGGAAAAAAGGATGTGCGCGATTCCAATGGCGAGCCCGTGGATTTCGCCAGCACCCCGGGTTCCGGTGCCGCGGACTTCACAGCAGGTTTCGGCTATTCCACCTACCTCTCCCCCCAGCTCACGCTCGATGTCAGCGCTGGACACACCTTCCGTGGCACCTACCACGACTACCGCCTGGGAGACCGCACCGAGGCCGGTGTGGCCTTTGGCTGGCGGTTCACCGGGAACATCCGCGCCTTTCCGCAGTCTGCGGCCTTCCTGGAACTGAACTACCGCCGCAACGGCAACGTGCAGATCCTGGGCCGACGGGATGGCAACAGCGGGGGCAACGCCGTTTTCTTGAGCCCCGGTTTCCGATTCGGATTCTCGCCCGGCGCCTCGTTTTCCCTGGCGGCCCAACTACCTTTGAGCCAAAGCCCCAATGGCGCCCAGATTGAAACAAAACTGAAGGCCGTGGCCAGCCTTTCGCTAAGCTTTTAGGCGATGAAGCGGCTCGTGCTGATCCTTTCCCTTGTTGTCCTCCCAGGCTGCCGCCCGGTACTCCCTATGGCGGGTCCAGGTGAGGCCATCGACCCAGTCTGCGCCTATTGCCGGGACCTGGCCTGTGTCGTGGTGCCTATCACTGCGGATACGCCCAAGGCGGACTACAAGGGCCGCACCTACTATTTCTGTTCTGAAAGCTGCAGGGATACATTCCTGTCCGACCCCGTGAAATACCTTCCGAAGGGAAATGGTTGAGCATGCGCCCCGAATACCCTATCGCCCTCATCACCGGAGCCAGCAGTGGGATTGGAGAAGCCACCGCGCGCCTTCTCGCGGCCAACGGCTACCACCTTGGCCTGGGCGCGCGCCGCGTCGGCTTGGTGGAAAATCTCGCCGATGAATTGAAGGCCCAGCATGGCATTCAGGCCTTCGCAGGTTATGTGGATGTGCGCGATTCCTGTTCGGTAAACACCTTCGTGGACGATGCGGCCGCGGCGCTGGGCGGCCTTCACGTGGTGGTGGCGAACGCGGGATTGGCGAAGCGCTTGGACCGCATCGAGGCAATCTCCGAGGAGACCTGGCAACTGATGCTGCATACGAACGTCGAAGGCGTGATCCGCACTTTTCAGGCCACCCTGCCTCACCTCCGCAAATCAGGTTGGGGCCACCTTTTCACCATTGGCTCGGTAGCCGGTCACAACGTCTATGAGAACGGCGGCGTGTACTGCGCGTCGAAACACGCGCTGCGGGCGCTGGTCCAAGCCCTGCGCATCGAACTCTGCGGCGAGCCCATCCGGCTCACTTCGGTGGATCCCGGCCTGGCGGAAACGAATTTTTCCCGGGTGCGGCTGGAAGACGAAGCCAAGGCCAAGGCTGTCTATCAGGGAATGACGCCGCTTATGGCGGGAGATATCGCCGAATGCATCCGTTGGGCGCTGGATTTGCCGGATCATGTGAACATTGACGAAATAATCATCGCGCCCAGGGACCAAGCCAGCGTATATAAGGTTCATAGAAAGATGTAGAGGCTCCTTTTGGACGCTGACCCCAGGCACCGTGGCATTCCATGGTTTGACCACATGAAGCTGGGGCTACATGCTGCGCTGTTATTCCTTTGCTTGGCGCTTCCTGCGCGGGCCCAAGGCGTTTACCGTTTCAAAACCTACGGCCCTGAACAAGGCTTGACAAATCTCGCCACCACTTGCATGACCCAGGATGACGAAGGCTACATCTGGGTGGGCACTGAAGGCGGCCTGTTCCGCTACGACGGCCAGCGGTTCAAAAATTTCGGTCTGGCGGAAGGACTTACCGATCTCCTTGTGAACGATGTCCAGCCCTTGTCCGGCGGGCTTTTCGTACTCACGCAAAGCGGTCCACTGCGGTTTGATGGCCATCGCTTCCAGCCCTGGGCCGCCAAAGATGGCGTGCCAGTGTTCGAAGCGGGAATCGCCTGCGTCGCCCGCGATTCGGCAGGTCAGGTGTGGCTGGGCGCCCTGGCTGGTCTCTTCCTAAGCAAAGACGGCGGCCTGACCTTTCAACCGGTGAAGGAGTATCCAGTCGGCGGCGTGGGAGCCCTTTGGGTGGATCCCAAAAATGGCACTCTGTTCGTGGTGCACCGCCGAGGAAAACCAGGTCAACGCGAAAGCAGTCTCGTGCGCCGCCAGGGAACCTCCTGGTCGGCCATGGAGCTGCCGCCAGAGATCCGGAAGCAATCTTTCCATTCGGGTCTGGTGGATGGCGCAGGCCGCATCTGGATCAGGGGTGGTTCCCGCCTCATCCGGCTGGCTGCATGGGGGGCCAAGCCGGAGGATCTCACAAAGCAGCTGCCTGGCAAGCCTGCGCAATCGGGCGATGGGCTGACCTTGGATCAGGAAGGCCGTGTGTGGGCCGCCACAGATAGCGGCCTGGCCTGCTTCGAGAAGGACCGCACCTGGGTTCTGGATGAAGGCCACGGCCTTCCTTCGCCGTGGGCGAACGCTACGCTGACTGATCGCGAAGGATCCTTGTGGGTGGCCGCCGAAGGCCTCCACCGCCTTCAGGGCCGGTTTCTCTGGACCGCCTTCACGCGCAAACAGGGCCTCCCAGTGGACGCAGTGTGGAGCATCTACCGAAGCAAGGATGGAAACCTTTGGGCAGTCACTCCGCGAGGCATGGCGCGCCTGAAAAATGGTGCCTGGGCGCTGGTGCCGGAGACCCGGGAGCGCAGCCTCTACACCATTGCCGAGGATCCAGAAGGTGGCGTTTGGATAGGTGGGAACCCAGCCGGGGACAAGCCCAATACGCTCTTCTACCAGGCTCCAGGCCAAGGCCATTTCAAGGAAATTCCCCTTCCGTCCGTGAAGCGGAATCTGGTGAGCACGCTTGCGGCGGGCACGGACGGGACCATCTGGATCGGGACTCAAGGAGATGGTTTGCACAGGCTTCTTAAAAGACCGGGAGGGAAGTCCGGCAACGCTCTCGTCTGCGAACGCGTAAGCCTTCCAGGTGGCAAGCCAGAGGAGTCCATCAATCGCGTCATCGTGGATCGCGAAGGTCTGGTTTGGGTAGCGGGGAACCAGGGGCTTTCTCTTTTTGATGGCAGTTCCTGGCATCGCTTTGGACCCTCCGAGGGCATGAAGGATTCCAACCCCAGCGGCCTCGCGCGGGACGCCAAGGGCAATCTGTGGGTGGCCTACTGGACTGCCCATGGACTGACTCGGCTCAGTAAAAAGGGAGAAACCTGGCAGGTGACCGGGCAGGTGCAGGGGCCTGCAGAACTCTTCCAGGACGACATCGTCTCTATGGAATGTGATGCCGAGGGCACACTATGGTTCGGCACTACCCAGGGTGTGAAACGCTGGCGTCCGGATGGCCTCGAGGGTGGCCCCTATGAGCGTTACGGGCGCAGCCAAGGTCTGCCGGGCGACGATTGCACGGCCAACGCGCTGTTCATCGAACCAGGTGGCGATGTCTGGGTGGGCCTGAGCGCAGGCATCGCCAAGTTCCACCATGCTTTCTACCACGGTCCGCCAGAGGCTCCCAAGGCCAAGCTCACCCTGGTGAAAGAAGGATCCGGCCGGTTGCTTCCACTCGGCGGAGAGTTGCGCATTCCCTATCGCTGGCGCAGCGTGGACTTCGCTTTCGCCTCGCTCAGTTTCCAGGATGAATCGCATCTGAAGGCCCAGATCCGGCTGGCGGGGTTCGAAGATGATTGGCGCGGCGCGACTGCCCGGGAAGCCCGCTACACCACACTGCCGCTTGGCTCCTACCGCTTCGAGGTGCGCTTCGGGGATGGCAACGGGCAGTTCGGTGAACCAGCGGTGCAGGCTTTTCAGATCCTGGCCCCTTGGTGGCAGAAACCCTGGTTCTTTCTGATTGTGGGATTGCTGTTTTCAGGCTTGATCCTCCTCGTGATCCGTTGGCGCACGGCGTTGCTCCTTCGAAGAACCCAGGACCTGGAAGCCTTGGTCTGGCAGCGGACCGCGGATCTGCTGCAATCCAATGAAGCGCTGCATCAGGCCAATCTCGCGCTCGAAGAATCCAGCATGATGGATGCGCTCACCGGATTACGGAACCGCCGCTTCCTCGGCCTTTACATGCCGGAGGAAGAGGCCCGTGTGCTGCGCATCTACCGCAATTTCATCGAATCAGGCGAGAGCGGCCTGCCCAAGGGTGAGGACCTGGTTTTTTTAATGGTGGACCTGGATCATTTCAAGTTCGTGAACGATACCTACGGCCACGCCGCCGGGGATCTCGTATTGAAAGAAGCAGCGGAAGTCTTGCGCACGGCCTGCCGGGAGACCGACACGGTGGTCCGCTGGGGTGGTGAGGAATTCCTGGTGGTGGCGCGACGCACAGACCGCGCCTCCGCCTTGAACATCGCGCACAAGATCCGCGAAACGATGGAGTCCCACCGCTTCAACATGGGCGGGCGGAAATATCTCCAGCGCACCTGTTCCGTGGGATTCTCGGCCTTTCCCCTCTTGCCGGGACACCCCGGTACCTTCCATTGGGAGGATGCCGTTGAAATAGCCGATCAATGCCTCTATGCCGTGAAACGCAGCGGAAGGAATGGCTGGGTGGGCCTGACTTCTGAATTGGTGGATGCGGACTTGGCCTGGGCTCCTCGCATACTGACGGACCTCCCTGGCCTCGTCAAGGAAGGCAAGCTGACCCTGCGGACCTCCTTCGAGAACCCGGAATCATTGGTCTGGTAGGTTCAGCTTCACCCGCTCAATGGACATGCTCGGTGAGCCAATCCACCCACAGGCGGGTGACCTGCCTTTGACGGGCGGGGGTGCCGGCGCCATGTCCCGCCTGGGGCCAAGCAAAGAATTTCACGGGGACGCCGCGGTCCTTCAGCGCGCGGTAGAGCTTGTAGCTCTGGGTGGGGGGCACGCGCGCATCCTGGTTCATGGTGAGGATGAGCGTGGGGGCCTGGATCCTGTGTGCCAGCGAGATGGGCGACTGGACCCGGTAGGTTTCCTGGCCTTTGTCCCCATCGAAGGGCAGGGCGCTGAGCATTCCATAGCGCCAAGCCTGGTTGCCATCGGAATAGGCGTATTCATCCACGAAATCTATAACGGCTGCGCCGGACATGCCTGCCTTCCAGACCTCGGGATAACGGCCCAGCAGCCAGGTGGTCATGTAGCCTCCATAGGACCAGCCGCTCACCACCATGCGATCCGGGTCCACCAGTCCCTTGGTCTTGAGGGACTCGATGCCGGCCATTACGTCCTGACCAGGGCCTTTGCCCCAATCCATGGTGATGGCCCGATAGTAGGCGTTGCCAAGGTTGTCGCTACCTCGGTAATTGGGGTTGAACACCAGGAACCCCTTGGCCGCGAGCAGTTGGTTGAGGGGGTTGAAAGTCTCTGAGGATGCCGCATTGGGGCCGCCGTGGATGACCAGCGCCAACGGCAGTTTCTTGCCTGGAGTCGCCTCGGACGGAAAGGTCAGCACGCCGTCCTCGGCCCACCCGCCAGGGCCCTTCCAGGCCACGCGCTCCACCTTTCCAAGGTTCAAGTCCACCAGGAATCCATTGAGGTTGGTGAGGCGGCGGGGCTTGGCCTCGACGGAATCCATCACATACAACTCAACGCCGTGCTGGGCGGTGCGGCCCGTGAAGGCGATGGCGCCGGTGGGAGCCACGCTCACATCGATCCAGAAGGACCAGCTCGGATTGACTTCGCCGAGGTCAAGCGGTTTGGCAGGGCCTTCAAGGGGCTGCACCCATAGCTTTACGCGGGTGCCGTCATTGCCGCCCACGAGCACGCCCTTTCCTCCCGGCATCTAGATGCTGCTGAAGAGGCATCGATCCAGGCCTTCGGTGATGTCGCGGCCGGGCCCGCCATCACTGCCAGCCACGTGGATTTCGTTGATGTTCATCGGATCGCCCTTGCGCGTCCACCAGTAGGAGATGAGCCGTCCATCCGGTGAGAAATTGGGGAAGCCTTCGAAAAACTTTTGGCCCGTGAGTGGGCGGTACGTTCCACTCTCGATGTCCAGCACCTGTACCGAAGCCTGGTCCTGGTCCCCGGTATGGGGAGTCGCCTGGCGTGTGAAGGCGATGCGCTTGCCATCCGGCGACCAGGAGAGAGGCGATGCCGGAGGGCTGGGTGGCAGGCTGACAGGTAGCGTCCAGGTGCCTTGGGTCAGGCGTTTGGCTTCGCCTCCGTCGGCATTCATCACCCAGATGTGCACTGGACGCGCGGCTTCGCCGGTGAAGAGGTCGTCGTTGCCCACCTCGAAGCCGTCCTCGCCTTTCTGCGCCTCGGGAATTTTCGGGGCTTCATCCTCGGTGCCATAAGCGATGCGCTTTCCATCGGGGCTCCAGCTGAAATGTTGGACACCCGTCGCCGAATGGCTCGCCTGCTGGGCCTCGCCGCCCACCATGGGCAGCACGAAGATCTGGGACTTGCCTTCCGCTTCCGTAAGGAAGGCCAAGCGGTCTCCGTTCGGCGACCAGCGTGCATGGGCAAGGCCCTTCCGCCCCTTCACGAGGGTGCGCATGGCGCCGCTTTTGGAATCCGCCCAGGCCAGTTCCCTATCCTGGCGATTGTCCTTTTCATTCACGCGGCTGATGAAGACCGCTACGCCGCGGCCATCCGGGGAGATTTTCGGGTCGGCAAGGCCGACGAGGCGGTTCAGATCCGCCAGCTCGAAGGACCGCCGCTGGAGAGATTTGATGGGGGATGTACCGGGTGCTGGGGATGCCGGGGTCTGGGCTTGGAGAAAGGGGGCAAGGCCCAATAGCGTGGCAAGAATCATGTGGGTGGGCTTCATCATTTCTCCCGGTGGACGAAGCCACAATAGCGCGGCCACGGCGTCTAGGGGGCACTATCGCAGACATTCCTGTTCCAGGGCCCTTCAGCTCCGGATTCCACGCCGGGCGATGCCCATGGTCAACGGCAGGCCGCAGATCATCAGCAGCAGGCCGGCCCGCCAGCCCCAGGCGAAACTTGTGGCACCGATGAGTGAGCCGAGCATCAGGCTCCCCAGGCCGATGCCCGCGTCGAACGCGAACATGAATGTGCCGAAGGCCGCCCCCCGCCGGTCCGGCGACACCACGTTCAACACCTCTGTGTTGAGCAGGGTGTAGACCATCGAATAACCCGCGCCATAGAGCAGGGCGGCGACCACGTGGCGGATCAGGCCCAAGTGGTTCCCGCCCTGTTCCCAATGGCCCCCGCCGAAAGCCATGACTGCCATGCCGGCGATGGCCAGCAGCAGCATCCAGGGCAGCAGCCGGACCGGCCTTTCCCCGAAGCCCGCCGAGGCCATCACCAGGCGCATCACCACCATCCCCAGCGCAAGGCAGGACAGGAAAGCCGAGGGCCATTTGAACCCCAGCGAGATGGCTTCCTGGGTGCTGTAGCTGGTCATGGCGCCGTAGCTGAAGGCCACGAAAAGGAGCACCGAGGATAACAAGAGCACGGGACGGTCCGGCCATTGCATCGGGGGTTTTTCATGACTTTCCAGATGGGCGTCCGCGGGCAGGAACCGCGCAAGCAGGGAAAGCGCTAAAAAGCAGAGTCCAAGCAGAAGGCACATGGTGCGGAAGGACCCATGCTGATACAGCGCAACGCCCACCGAAGGACCGAAGACCACGCCCAGGGGGCTCGCCAGGCCGTACCAGCTCATTCCCTTGGCGCGATCCTGTTCCGGAAGGATGCCGCCCAGCATGGCCACGGTTGACGTGATGAGTCCCGACCACACAGCGCCGTGGAAGGGCGCCAGCACGTAGAAACCCCAGCGCACCGGCAGAAAGGCGTAGATCGCCATGATCAACGTGAAGGCCGTCGCCGTGCTGACCAGGATCCGCCGATGCCCCATGCGATCCGCCATCTGCCCCGTCACCAGGGCCCCCAGGGAGGATCCAGCCGTGAAGATCGCCAGGAAGAGACCGCTCTCCGCCCGCGAAGCGCCCAACTCCAACAGCCGCAAGGGCGCCGTGGGGAAGAGCTGGAAAGCGGCGAAAAAGGTCAGGAAGGTGCAGGACCAGATGAGCAGGAAGGGACGGGTCCAAAGGGTGGGGCGCGGTTCAGGCATCTTTTAAGGATCTCACGGCGAGGGTTCAGGTCGTTTTTCTGCGCTGAACCAGCCTCAGGCACAACACCCAGGCCACTACGAGACAGGCCGCCCCAGCGCCCCAGCCGAACCGGAACGAGTAGTGCTGCATGATCCAGCCGATGACCAGGCTGCCCGACGCGACCCCGGCATCAAAGGCTGCATACAGCGCGCCTACCGCGGCACCCCGGCGGGCCCCGGAGCTCCGGGTCATGACTGCCGCAAAAATCAATGTGTGGACAAGGCCGTAGCCCGCGCCATAGATCAGGGCGCCCAGGATGTGACGGAGGAGTTCCAGATCCTGGCCCAGGAAGGTGCCGCCGGGCATGATCGCCAGAATCAGGTTCCCCACGAAAGCCAGCGCCATCATCTCCGGCACCAGGCGCATCGGATCGGACCCGAGTCCGCGGAGGCCAAGGATGAATCGCATTCCGACCATGCCCAGCGCGAAACAAGTGAGCAGCGCCGATGGCCAGGCCAGGTGGAGCGCCAAGGCTTCCTGCGCCGCATAAGGCGGCATGGGGCTGTAGCTCAGGGCCAGTAAAAAAAGGATCGCGGCCGGAAGCCAGACGCTGCGTTCGGGCAGGCCGAAATTCAGGGGCGGCCGCTGCTCTTTCGGAGGATCCTTCGGCAGCCTTCCCACCAGCACATGCAAGGCAAGGAAAGACCCACCAAGCAGAGCCATGTGCCAGTGGAATCCCAGGTGCGGAAAGAGCCACAGGCCCAACAGCGGTCCCACTGCCACACCGCCGGGGCTGGCCAGGCCGAAGAGAGACAGGCCTTCGGCGCGATTTTCATCAGGCAGCAGTCCGCCCACTTCCGCCATCGAAGCTGTCCGCAGCCCAGACCAGAGCAGGCCGTGCAATGGTGCCAGGGCGTAGAAGCCCCAGCGCCCGGGCATCAGCGCATAGACGCCAAAACAGGCCGCGCAGAAAAGCGATGCTCCGCGCAGCACCCGCCGCTGCCCCAGGCGATCTCCGAGCGGGCCCGTGAACAGCGCGCCCAGCCCCGAACCCACCGTGAAGGCCGCCATGAACCGGCCGCTCTCGGCCAGCGTAGCGCCCAACTCCCGCAGGCGCAGAGGCAGCACAGGGAAAATCTGATACCCCGCCGCAAATATGAAGAAGAAGAAACCCCAAAGGATGAGGAAGGAGCGGGACTTCAAAATGTCACGGACCTTATGCATGGGCGACCCGGGCCCACAGGGCGAAGAGAATGCAGCAGCAGGAGCAGTCCAGCGGCAGGAAAGCTGTAGAAAAAAACCGGGATCGGCTCTCGTACATAGGAATAGGCTACCCGACACCATCGGCTGAGTGGCTGCACCGCGTCTTTGCCGCATGGAGCCATACCTACGCCGACGATTCACTTCTCTCGCGATACCCTGGAGTTTCTGTCTTGAGGCATCCATGAATCCCGAACAACTCCAATCCGAAGTCGAACGCATCCGCAAAGGTGGCCATGCCAAGGCCCACGAAAAGAATGCCGAGGTGGGCAAGCTTTTCGCGCGGGAACGCCTCCGCCTGCTGGTGGACGAGGGCTCCTTCGTCGAAGATGGCCTTTTCGCCAATGCCTTGCATAAAGACCTTCCGGCGGACGGCGTGATCACGGGAACCGCGACGGTGGGCGGCCGTCCAGTGGTTCTCATGGCCAACGATTCCACCATCAAGGCGGGCAGCTGGGGCGCGCGCACGGTGGAGAAGATCATCCGCATCCAGGAAGTGGCCTTGCGGCAGAAGGTGCCCATGCTTTATCTCGTGGACAGCGCCGGGGCGCGCATCACCGACCAGCTCGACATGTTTCCGGGCCGCCGCCACGCTGGCACGATCTTCCACATGGAAGTGGCGCTCTCGGGCCTGGTGCCGCAGGTGTGCCTGCTCTTCGGGCCTTCCGCGGCGGGCGGCGCGTACATTCCGGCCTTCTGCGACGTGGTGATGATGATCGAGGGCAACGCGAGCATGTACCTTGGCAGCCCGCGCATGGCTGAGATGGTCATCGGCGAAAAGATAAGCCTCGAAGACCTGGGTGGAGCGCGCATGCACTGCTCCATTTCCGGCTGCGGGGATTTCCTGTGCAAGACGGAAGCCGATGCCATCGAACTCTGCAAAACCTACCTGGGCTATTTCCCGCTGCACTGCGAAGCTGCCCTGCCGATAGGAGAGCCAAAGCCCGTCGCAGCCAAAGCCAAGCCGCTTGGAGACATCGTGCCCAAGGACAGCAACGCCGCGTTCCAGATGAAGGATTTCATTGAAGGCCTAGTGGACGATGGCTCCTTCCTGGAGCTCAAAAAACTCTATGCGGGCGAGATCATCACGGGGCTGGCTCGGTTGGATGGCCGGCCCGTGGGCATCGTGGCCAACCAGCCGAGGGTCAAGGGCGGCGTGCTGTTCGTGGATAGTGCCGACAAGGCCACGCGCTTCATGACCTTGTGCGACGCCTTCGGGATTCCGCTCGTATTCCTCAGCGATGTGCCGGGCTTCATGATCGGCAGCGCCGTGGAAAAGCAGGGCATCATCCGCCACGGCGCCAAGATGATTTCGGCCATGGCATCGTGCAGCACGCCGCGTTTTTGCGTGGTGGTGCGCAAGGCCTACGGGGCGGGCTTGTACGCCATGAGCGGCCCGGGCTTCGATCCCGACGCCACCCTCGCGCTGCCCACCGCCAGCATCGCCGTCATGGGCGCCGAGGCCGCCGTGAACGCCGTCTTCGCCAACAAGATCGCGGACAAGCCCGAAGAAGAACGCGCCGCCTACATCCAGGCGCTCCGCGACGAATACAACGAAGACGTGGACCTGAAGCACCTGGGCGCCAATCTGCATGTGGATGCCATCGTGGATCCCAGCGACCTGCGCCATGAACTCATCACCCGCCTGGGCCGCGCCCGCCGCCGGGAAACCTGGCCCGCGAAGCGCAGGAGCGTCACACCGGTGTGAGCCTGGGGCAATGGCCAAACTTGCCCCACGGTAGGGAATGGACGGAAGGGTTTATCGGGAAAAGAATGAGAGTGCGCCTTTCCATGGGCCTGAAATCCTGACCCCTATCCTTTTTCCTCCTGGAGGCCCCATGAAATACCTGGACGATGCCCGCGACATAAAGTTCAACCTTTTCGAGTGGCTGGATCTCGACGCGGTGTTGAAATCCGACGCCTACGATGAGTTCGACCGCGAGCAGCTGGAGATGGTGCTGGATGAGGCGCTGAAGGTCAGCAAGGGCAGCGTCGCGGCTTGCAACGAGGCGGGCGACCGCATCGGGGCCAAGTTCGAGAATGGCAAGGTGAGCCTGCCCGAGGGCTTCGCGACCGCCTATCAGGACCTGGCTTCCGGGGGGTGGATCAGTCCCACGATGAGCCCTGCGTTCGGGGGCATGGGACTGCCCGATTCGGTGGGCACCGGCATCAGCGAATTCATCATGGGAGCCAATACCTCACTGAGTCTCCAGGTGCTCCTCAACCGGGGCGCCGCCCACCTCATCGAGAATTTTGGAACCGAAGAACTGAAGGCCACCTACTGCGAACGCATGTATGGCGGCGTTTGGGCAGGCACCATGTGCCTCACGGAAGCCGGCGCAGGCAGCGATCTCGGAGAAATCAAGACCACGGCGGCCAAGCAAGCCGACGGCAGCTACCTCATCACCGGCGAAAAAATCTTCATCACCAGCGGCGACCATGACCTGACCCCCAACATCATCCACGCGGTCCTGGCCCGAACGCCGGGGGCTCCCGCAGGCGCCAAGGGACTCAGCCTGTTCGTGGTTCCCAAGGTCCGCGTGAAGCAGGATGGTTCCCTGGGCGACCCCAATGATGTGGCCTGCGCAGGCATCGAGCACAAACTCGGCATCCATGGATCGCCCACCTGCAGTCTGGTGTTCGGAAGCAACGGCGGCTGCCAGGGGTTCCTGCTGGGTCAGGAAGGGCAGGGCATCAGCCTGATGTTCCAGATGATGAATGCGGCCCGCTACGAAGTCGGCATCCAAGGGCTGAGCATCGCTTCCGCCGCCCAGCAGGCTGCGTTGGCCTACTCCCATGAACGGCTCCAGGGACGCGTCTTCACCAACAAGAAGGCAGACGCCCCCCAATCCCCCATCGCGCAGCATCCCGAGGTGCGCCGCTCGCTTCTGCTGCAGGCTGCCTATGTGCAGGCCATGCGCGCCCTCGTCTCCTACACGGGCTGGTGCATGGACATGGCGCACACCACACTGGGCGAGGACCATGACCGCTGGCAGGGCCTGGTCGAGCTGTTCACCCCCGTATGCAAGGCCTGGTGCTCGGACTGGGGTTTCCGCGTGACGGAATGGGCCCTCCAGACCTTCGGCGGCTACGGCTACACCATGGATTACCCCGCTGAACAGTACTTGCGGGATTGCAAGATCGCTTCCATCTACGAAGGCACCAACGGCATCCAGGCCCTGGATCTGGTGGGGCGCAAACTCCGCATGCAGGAGGGGCGACCCGTCAAGCACCTGCTGGGCCTGGCGGCCGAAAACGCCCAGTCGCTCGTTTCGGACCCAGTCCTGGGACCCTCCGCCCAGCAGCTCGCCTCGGCCGTGAGGGCCATGGGCACGGTGCTCACCGAGATTCCCACCCGCGTGGATGGCATGTTGCTGACTGTCCTCAACGCTGTGCCCATCCTTGACATGCTGGGCCACATGGTCGGCGGGCACCTGCTGCTGCAACAGGCT
The DNA here is from genome assembly GCA_025358435.1 of Holophagaceae bacterium. Classification (GTDB taxonomy): domain Bacteria; phylum Acidobacteriota; class Holophagae; order Holophagales; family Holophagaceae; genus JANXPB01. Next base: position 13,206 of record JANYJQ010000131.1, on the reverse strand, counting down.
GCTGTGGCCAAGGCCAAGCTGGCCGAGCTGCTCGATGGGCGGGGCGTGGCTGCGCAGGATGATGCGGCGATCCGCACCCTTCTCTCCGAAAGCCCAGAAGCGGCCTTCTACCACAACAAGATCCAGGTCGCGATCCACTTCGCCCACCGGGGCCTTCCCCTGGTGGCGGCCCAAGCCGTGGCCCTGCTGGCCGGGGAGACAGGTCCCATGGATGCGGTTTTATAGAATCCTGAATCTGCTCCTGGAGCCGGTGCGAGGCGTTCACGGCCCGAGTTCCAACGTGGCTTTCAGAGCCTCTCCGATCTCTTTCATCACACCGCTTTCCACCTTGCCCAGCCGTTTCACGAGCCTTTCTTTGTCCACGGTGAAGAGTTGCGTGCAATTGGCCCAACTTGGCGCGGGGAGGCCAGTGGCCTTGGTCTTGGGGACTGGGATGTAGAAGACAAAGGGGCGGCCGCTGGTGGTGAGGGGCACCACGATGGTGGTGCGGGCGCCATGGGCGTGATTGCCGAGATCCGTTTGAACGATGATTCCAGGCCTGAATCCGCCCTGCTCGGAACCACGCCGGGGCTCGAAGTTGAGCATCCAGATTTCACCACGGTTGCAGGTCGGCAGAGGCTCGCTCATTTGGCTCTGCCTGCCGGTTTTTTGGATGTTGATTTTGGCTTTGACTTGGCGGATGGTGGGGCCTTGGGCGCCGGATTGGCCTTGTAGGCCTTCTGCGTTGGTTCTGCCACCACCTGGACCTGGGCGGCCATAGCATAACTTACATCCTGGGCATCAGCGTCCTGGGCATAGGCGCGCCAATCATTGGCCAGGCGCTTGCGGGCGGCGGCTTCCTGTTCACGGCGGATCAGTTCAGCAAGAAAGGCGTTCACGCTGAGCGCGCTGCGCCGGGCCGCTTCTTGAAGGAACTGGCCCAGGCTTTCATCGATGCGAAGAGTGGTGCTGAACATGATGCGCTCCTTAGCATCATTTTATGGATTCATCGGAAAACATCAAGGGGAGATGAATTGGGCTGTTGGCTTGGAGCTTTGGGCTATGAGCCATGGGTTTGGAATGGACCGCGCTGAAGGCGCGACCTCATAGCTGATAGCTCATGGCTGATACCCAGGGACCCGGGACTTGGTACTTCAGGCTCCAGGCTATGGCTCCTCCGATTAAACTAAAACGGTCACCTGAACGGTCCCCTATGCTCCGAGCCCTCCTCTTCATGTCCGCCCTTCTGGTCGCTGCTGACGCTGCGGCACAGCAACCTTCTGGAACCACGGCCCCACCCAGGATCGTTGTTTTCGAGGCTACTTCCAACGCGGTGCGGCCAGGGGATTCCGTGGGTTTGCGCTGGGATTGCGCAGTCACAGGGAAGGTGCGGCTGGACCCCGGCGGGATGGTGATGGAAGCCAAGGGCCAGGCCACGGTCAAGCCGTCCGCCACCACCATCTACACCCTTACCGAAGCCAAGCCTGGCGGCGCGATGCTGGGCCGCGTGGAGGTCCGCATCGAACCCTACGCGCCCTACGGCGAGCCCGCGAAAGTCTGTGCCTTCGAGGCCAGCACCCATGCTGTGCTGCCTGGCGAGCCGGTGGTGCTGCACTGGACTTGCACGGGCACCGCCAAGGTGAAACTGGAACCCGGCGGAATGGAACTGGATGGCCAGAGCGAGATCACCGTCACGCCATTGGAGACCACGCGCTACACCATCACCGCCTCCAATTTTTCTGGAGGGGCCTCGCGCACGGTGGAAGTGCAGGTATTGAAATCCCCGGTTGGGCAGCCTGCGCGGGTCTGCGCGTTCACGGCGGAGCAGAGCGCCATCCGGCCCGGCGACCCCGTGGAACTGCGCTGGGAATGCGTGGGCGATTCCAAAGTCCGCCTTGAACCTGGCGGGCTCGAGCTGGATGGCAAGGATCACATCACCGTGCAGCCCTCGGAAACAACGGTATATACGCTGAGCGCCATGAACATCCTGGGCGGCTCCAGCCGTAGCCTGGAGATCCGCGTCATACCTGGACTTCCGGAGAGAGTCGCCAGCGTGCCCGAAGCGGCTAAAAGCGCTGAATCCGCAATCATCCCTGAATCCCAACAAATCAATGATCAATCCGCGAAGGCCGTGATCGAAAGTCCGAAGCGCGTATCTGAAAAGGCTAAACCCACAGCTGCTTCGGCAGCCTTGATCACAGGCGCAGCGGTAGCCAATGAAACCAGCAGCCACCCTGTCTCCCGTACCGCCCCTGCGGATGCCATGAAAACCACCGCTTTCCGCGAAGCGAATCTGCCCCTGGCCATTGCGTTGAGCGAAGCCCAGCGGGCCGCCGCTCCGCCTGAGCGTTGGACAGTGCGCCTGGTGGTGTCTGGTTCCATCGGTGGCCTTAAACTGCTGGCCAAACATGGTGGGAAAGATGCCGAAGATCTCATGGTGCTGCCCTTTATCCGCAAAGATGGCATTCGCTGGTGGCAGGCGTGCTATGGCGCCTTTCCAAGCAAAACAGCGGCGCTGCATGCCTACGCCAAGCTGCCGGAAGCTCTGCGAAAGGCGCTTTCCACACCCCTGCCACTGCATCTGGATCGGCTGCCAGGGGACCTGCCAAAGGCAATCGAACCCGAAGCCTGATCAAGCAGGATTCCATTCAGGGTTTGGCGCAGGCGCGTAATGCCGGCAAGTGCTGGCTCCGCGCAGCCTCCTGGAGTCGCTGGAACACCATGCGCACATCGCTTTCACGGATCTGGGACAGAAGCCGGTCGTACAGTGCGATGGATGCCACCTCGATTTTCACACCAGCGTCGCAGGCTTCGGGCAAGGTGGCGGGTGTCGAGGGCGGCGCCCCTTGATAGGGATTGGGGGGCATTTCAATCTTGTAGGTTCGAAAGAGGTCCGCCAGGGCTTCCTGGTCGCGGTGCTCGGCATCTACGATGCTGAGAAAAGGCTCCACGGCCCCGAACTTTGCCAGCACTGCCGCATAGGTGGCCTCGGCTTTGCGCCCATCGGCCAAAGCTTCCAGCAGCGCGGCGCGGGTGGCATCCGCCAAAGGCAGTGGTGCTGGGATCGGCGCCGGCAGTGGCGATTGGGCCTGGAGCACTAGGAATGCCAGCATGCCGCACCATCCTGCGAAGTCCATGAAGCGGAAAGCACCTCGCTGCTACGATTTTCGCATGTCCTGTCCAGCCAGCGGAAAACCCTGGTTCTAGATTCGATCCAGCGCAGCCTGCAATTTGGCCTTCACTTCCGCCGCATGGGCTGGATCCAGCCGTTCGGTGAGCGTGAATAGTGCCCGCGGATTCACCGCGGTGACTTCCACGGCGTGTGTTTGTTCGCGCACAACCACATTGCAAGGCAGCAGCACAGATACATCAGGCTCCAGAGCCATGGCCTCGAAGGCCACATCTGGAAGGCAGGCGCCCAGGATCACCCGGCGCACCGAATCCTTGCCGAGCTTGGCTTTGAAGATGGCTTGGGTGTCCATCTCGGTGGGTACTCCAAAGCCTTCCGCCAACAGCGCAGCGCGCGTGCGGGCCAGGACATCATCAAAATTCGCGCCGGGGATGGTTATGGAGAATGCGTAAGAAGACATGATCAACCCCTAAGCCGTTGCGCCAAAACAATTTGAACAGTGTGATTGCGGTCCGGCATAAGGGGCCGTAGCAAAACAACCTGAACTGCACAGGTTATTTTGACACGGCCCCTAAGAAGTAAGTGCGGTCCAGGGTCCCGCGTTGTGGACATCGGTGAAGCCCTGGCGCTTCAGCAAAGATACGGCCATGGCGCTGCGGGATCCACTGGCGCAGCAAAGCACCACCGGCCGCGCCGCATCCAGTTCCTTGCTGCGTGCCTGGAGTTGATCCAGCGGTATGTTTTTCGAGCCTGGAGCGTGGCCGCCGCGGAATTCCGAAGGCGATCTCACATCCACCACCTGCGCGCCCCGGGCCATCAAAAGCGAGAGCTTCTCCGCGGGGAGTCCGCGCCGCTGCCAAATCATCCAGGCAATGAACAGGAGGACGGGAATCCAGATCCAAACGGTCATCGGGCTCCCGCCGCTTCCAAGGCCTGCACCAGGGCCGGGGCCTGCTGCACGCCTACCCAGCGTTTGGCTATCTGCCCGCCCTTAAGCACCACCAATGTGGGAATGCTCTGCACGCCGAAGGTCGCGGCGAGCTGGGGCTCTTCATCCACATTGACTTTGGCGATGATGGCCTTGTCGCCGAGAGCGTCGGAAACCTGGTCCAGGATGGGACCTTGCATGCGGCAAGGACCACACCAAGGGGCCCAGAAATCGATGAGGACGGGCGAGCCCTGCTTGGCAACTTTATCGAATGCGCCCGTGGTGATGTGGATGACGTTGGACATGTTGATCTCCCTTGAAAGGTTATTTACTGAAGGCCCAGATGAGGCCCATGAAGCCGCCGTAGAGCATGGTGCGAAGCGGCGTAGCGGTGAGGGGACAGGTGCCGGTGCGGCACCCCACCAGTTTTTGGTAGGCAAAGCCCAGGACAGCGCCGACAACGAGGCCCAGGATGATGCGCTTCGTGAGGATCAGATTCATGACTGGATCCCGCAAGCCGGCGCATCCTCTTTCACGCCGAGCTTACGCAGGATGGTGACCATCAGGCACCAGTTGGTGAAGGCGCTTTGAAGCAGGTTGGCACCCACGAAAGCGGTGAACCAAAGAAAGTTTGGACTCACGTAGTGCGCGAGCAGAAGGCTGGCCAGGATGAAAGTTCCAGCGATGGCGTGAAGGGCGCGGTTGACGGTCATGAAAGCTCCTGAGGAGAGAGCCCGGCCCTCCGCTGAAGTTCAGCGGCGTGGCCGCGGCGGGCGACGAGGTAATAGAGCACGGGAATGGAGGGAACGGAAAGCAGAGTCGCGGCGACGGATCCGGCCATCAGGCTGATGGCCAGCCCTTGGAAGATGGGGTCGGCCAGCATCACGAGGGAGCCCACGATCACGGCAGCAGCGGTGAGCAGGATGGGCCGGAAGCGCACCACGCCTGCTTCTTCTACGGCGGCTTCCAGGCTCATGCCTTCCCTCAGTTTCAATTCGATGAAGTCCACCAGGATGATGCTGTTGCGCACGATGATGCCGGCGCCGGCGATGAAACCGATCATGCTCGTGGCCGTGAAGAAGGCGCCGAACAGACCATGCGCAGGGATGATGCCGATAAGGGAAAGCGGGATCGGCACCAGGATCACGAAGGGGATGGTGAAGCTCTCGAACCAGCCCACCACCAGCACGAAGATCAGCACCAGCACCGCGGCGAAGGCCAGGCCGAGATCCCGGAAGACTTCCAGCGTGATGTGCCATTCCCCATCCCATTTGATGGCCAGTTTTTCAGTATCGGCAGGGTGCTCCAGGCCGTAGCGGGGGATTAGGGGCCGTGACAATACAACCGGTGCTTTCCCGGTTGTATTGCTACGGCCCCTTATGCCGGCCCACCATCCTGATAACCAAGTTGATTGATCGCGACGGCGCACTTCACCACCGGTGCCCTTCAGCTGGTCGAGCTTCTTGTTCAGCGCAGAAAGGGCATAGACCGGGCTTTCGATTTCCCCCGCAAGATCGCCGAACACATAGCTCAGGGGTTTGAGATTCTTGTGCATGATGTCGGGCTGCTCAAATCCAGTTTGCACGGTCACCAGCTCGGAGAGCGGCACCGCGCCCCGCATTCCGGGCACCGTGAGCTGAAGCAGCTGGTCCAGGCGCGAACGCTGGCCGGCGGCCATCTGGAGCACCACAGGCACCTGGGCCGCGCCGCGCTGGACGTGGAAGGTGCCGAGCGGCATCCCCTGGCCCGCCATGAAAAGACTCTGCACCACGCTGTTGGGCGCTACGCCGTGCAGCGCGGCTTTTTCGCGGTCGAGGACCAGCGTGATCTTCGGGCTGGTCGTGTTCAGCGTGGAATCCACATCCACGATGCCTTTGGTGCTGGTGAAGGCGGCGAGGACTTCCTTTGATAGGCGATTGCGTTCAGCCTCGGAAGGCCCGTAGATTTCGGCCACCATGGTGTCCATGACCGGCGGGCCGGGTGGGATTTCAACGATCTTCATCCGCGCACCAGTTGGAACGGTGATCGCTTCCAGCTCAGGCCGAAGGCGCGTGGCGATGGCGTGGCTTTGGGCCTTGCGCTCTCCTTTGCCTACCAGATTCACTTGCAGGTCCACCATTTCAGCGCCTTCGCGCAGGAAACTATGGCGCACCATCCCGACAAACGTGAAGGGCGCAGCCACGCCGGAGTAGATCTGCACGTCCTTCACTTCGGGCTCTTGCAGCAGGCGACGGGCCACGGACTGTCCGACCGCCAGCGCGTTTTCTTTCGGCGTGCCCGCGGGCAGATCAAGCTGCACTTGGAATTCGGACTTATTGTCGAAGGGCAGCATCTTCACCTTCACCACGCCAAAGCCCACCAGGGACATCGCGCCGATCAACAACACGATCACGCCGCCGAAAAAGGCCAGGCGGACCGGGACGTTGAACAACAGGGCCCGCATGACTTTCCGGTAGAGCCTCGACACCGTGGTTTCCGGTGCGGTTTCCAGGTTGTCTTCAGGAGAATCAGTCAATGGCTCTGGCGGCGCGGTATCCACATCCGCAGGGTGCAAGCCGCTGTCATCAATCTCGGGAAGATGGGCTTCCTTCTTGAAAATATTGAGCGCGGCCCAGGGGCTGATGATGAACGCGATGAGGAGGCTGAAGAGCATCGCCAGGCTTGCGCCCACGGGGATGGGACGCATGTACGGTCCCATGAGCCCGCGCACGAAGGCCATCGGCAGGATCGCGGCGACCACCGCGAAGGTCGCCAGGATGGTGGGATTGCCCACTTCGTCCACGGCTTCCACCACGACGCGGGCGAAGCTTTTGCGCGGTCCCGGCAGGTGCATGTGCCGGTGGATGTTTTCCACCACCACGATCGCGTCGTCCACGAGGATGCCGATGGAAAAGATGAGCGCGAAAAGCGTCACGCGGTTCAGCGTGTAGCCCATCAGGTACGTGAGCAGCAGTGTCAGCGCCAGCGTCACCGGCACCGCCACGCCCACCACCACCGCGCTGCGCCAGCCCATGGCGAGCAGGATCAATACGATGACGGACAGCGTTGCGATGAGAAGGTGTTCGATCAGCTCGTTGGATTTGTCGCCGGCGGTCTCGCCGTAGTTGCGGGTCACATCGAGCTTGAGATCGCGGGGGATAAGTCCGCCTTTCAGCGCCTCGACTTTTTCAAGCACTCGGTCCGCCAGCGCCGTGGCATTGGTGCCTGCGCGTTTGGAAAGCACCACCGAAACCGCCTGCTCGAAGCCCGGCTGGGCCTTTCCGCCATAGAGCACCACCGGCGGTTCAGGCTCGGGTGCATCAATCACCTTGCCCACATCGCCCAGGTAAATGGGACGTTGATTCCGCACCGCCACCACCAGACGATTGAGTTCCGAAGCTTCCAGCACAAATCCGCTGGCTTCCACTTCGGTGCGCTTGCCGCCATCCACCAAGGCTCCTGCGGGAAGCTGCGCCTCGGCGCTTTGCAGCGCGGGCATCAATTCGGCCATAGAGATATTCAAGCTGCGGAGCTTGGTGGCATCGGGTTCGATGCGCACGGTCCGGCGTGCGCCGCCCACCACTTTCACTTGGGCCGTGTTGGGAACTTCCGAGAGTTCCCGGGCCACTTCTTCACCGAGTTTTCGTAAACCGCCAGGGGTTTGATTCTCACCATGCAGCGTGAGCGTCAGGAAGGGCACGTCATCAATGGTGAGCAGGCGGACCATGGGCTTCATGGCGCCTGCCGGCATGAGTTCAGGGTGCGCTGCAAGTTCCTGATGGATCTTCACAAGGCTGGGTTCCTGGGGCTCGTTCACTTTGAAGCGCACGGTGATCAGGGCCACTCCGGGGCGGCTGACGCTGTACAGGTACTCCACGCCGGGAATGCCCCAAAGGCGGCGTTCCAGCGGCGTTGTGAGCTGGCTTTCGACTTCCTTGGGGCTGGCGCCGGGATAGGGGACGATGAGATCCACCATCGGCACGATGATCTGGGGCTCTTCTTCCCGGGGCGTGAGCACCACCGCCAGGACTCCCAGCATGAGCGAAGCCAGCACGATGAGGGGTGTCAGCTTGCTTCGGAGGAAGGTCTTGGCCAGCCGCCCGGCAAAGCCCAATTTTGGCTCGTGCATCATTGCGCCACCTCAATGGGCTGGCCATCCTTCAGGTTGCCCGGTTGGTCCACCACGGCTTCGCCTTTGGCGAGGCCTGCCTTGACTGGAAAGCGGCCGCCCTCGGCCTCGCCCAGGGAAAGCCAGCGCAGCTGCGCCTTGCCATCCTTGAGGATGAACACACCGTTGAGTTCTCCGCGTTGCACCACGGCCGTGCGTGGAACGGAAATGTCAGAAGCAGTCTTGGCAGAAGGCGGAAGCTGCAGCCGGGCGAAGCTGCCCGTGCGGAGCTCGCCCCCGCCTTTGAGGACGCGTGCCCGGAGCGAGCTCCGATGGGAGATGGGATCGCCCCCGGGAGCCAGCGCAGTTATCTGCGCGGTGCCGGTATGGCCATCGCTTTCAAAGGGCAGAGCCTGTCCTGTTTTCAGGTTCTTCGATTCAGATTCGGAAACTGTGGCTTGAAGTTCCAGGGAACCCTGGCCTTCGAGGTCCACCAGCGGCATGCCTGGGCCCACGAAGTCGCCATCGGAAACGCGCTTGGCTTGAACGACCCCAGCGAAAGGCGCCCGGATCTGGGTGTAGGCGATGTTGGCCTTGACGCCCGCGAGGCCTGCCTGGGCTTGCGCGAGTTGCGTCTGTGCCATTTCCAATTCGCTGGGTGTCGATGCGCCCAGCTTTTGAAGGGCCTCCACTCGACGGTGGTAGGCCGTTGCGGCGGCGAGCCCGGCTTCCGCGGCCTTCAGACCGCTTTGGAGATCATCATCCGCAAGGCTCACCAACAGCGCACCCGCTGCCACGCGGCTGCCTTCGACGACATGGACCTTTTTCACCGAGGCAGCCATGCGGGTGGAAAGCGTGGCGCGCTGGGTAGCGCTGAGCGTGGCGGCCACCCAGGATTCGGTGGTGCTGTCGCCGCCAGCCACCAGATGCACCTTCGCGGTGGGCAACGTGAGGGCAGCGGTGGCTTCGTGCTTCTGGCAGCCGACAGCTGCGAGCAGGAGAGCCAGGGCGGAAAGGGTGATGAGCGGGCGCATTATTGGACTCCTTCGATGGGCTGGCCCTGGGCGAGGCTCAGTTGGGCGCGGCTTATGCGCAATTCGTATTGGCTGTTGAGAAGCAAGGTGCGGGCGCCGGACAGTCCAGCCTCGGCATCCAGCACTTCGGTCAGGGGGAGCAGTCCTTCGCGATGGCGGGCTTGGCGCAGGGTCCTTACGGATTCCGAGGCTTCCACCGCTTCCTGCGCCATTTTGATGCGGGCCGAGGCGCTCTCCATGGCGAGGCGCGCTTCAGAAACTTCACGCCCGGCGACTTGTTCTTGCCAGCGCAAATGGTAGGAAGCTGCGCGCTCCATGGCTTTGGCGGAGGATACGCGGCGCCGGTCCGGGCCGGAAAAAATAGTCCACCTGAAGCCAAGGCTGACTTCGCTCCAATTCCCCCCGGTGCTCCAGGTGTTGTGCATGGTGCCGAGTCCAAGGTTCAGGCCCACTTCCGGAAGCAGGATCCCCTGCGCGGCTTTGGCGCCTTGCAGCGCGGCCTGCCATTGGAACTTGGCGGCCTGCAGATCACCGCGGGTTCCCTGAATGGCCCCTGCTGATGGGCCGGTTTCCGCTTTCAAAGAGGTGGCCAGGGTGATGGGCGCGACTTCCTTGCCTGTGAGCAGCGCAAGGCCAGAACGCGCGGAGGCCACCCGCTGGCGTGCTTCAACGAGACCCGCTTCGGCTTGGGCGCGATAGGCGCGGATGCGAAGGCCCTCCGCCTGCAACATCAGCCCTTGGTCGACGCGAGCCTGCACGAACCGTTCGACTTCCCGGGCCTGCCTGAGGCTGTCCTCGGCGTAGACCATCCCCTGCTCCGCCACCTGGGCGCCAAAGTAGGCCTGCACCACGGCCAGCGCCACCTGTTGCCGCCGATGGGACTGGCTGGCGGCTTCGGCATCGGCCATGGCGCCCCCGGCTTTGCGGGCTGCGGTGATGCGTCCACCGGTATAGAGCGGCTGGCTCAGGGTCAAGCCTCCGCCGATGCCAGTGATGGCGTCGGGTTTGTTCAGGCTCGCCGGGTTGAAATCCATCTGCGCGATGCGGGCCTGATTGAGCTTCATGCCGAAGGCCATCATGGGCTGGTCCGTGCGCACGAGGCCCGCCGACAGGCTGACAGTCGGCAAATTCAGATCCCGCATGGCGCCGGCTTCGGCCTTGGCGCGGTCCACCATGGCTTCACCCGCCTGAAGTCCGGGTTGATCAGTCCAGGCGAGCCGGATGGCGGCCTCAATAGTCAGTGATTCTGGGGCCACTTGCGCCGGCAAGGGCATTGCCAGGACGGGGACCGCGAGAAGAAAATTCAAACGCTTGCTTATCAAGGAATACTCCTTCGAAAAAAATTCAGCCTAATGACTTGAAGCTTTCCTGGATGCGATGGCTCACGTGGGCGCATACCAGATCACAGACTTCGGCGACCATGGGCGACACGACTTCGAAACTTGCCTGGGTGCCCTCGGGCTGGCGGCGCACCAGGCATTCCCTGACAAGCAGCGTCAGATGCTTCGAGGCATTGGACACCTGAAGGCCGGCCCGTTGCGATAATTCGTGTTGGAGGAGAGGGCCCTGGGCGGCGAGCAGCACCTGTAAAAGCCGAAGCCGGGATGGGTCGCCCAGAGCCTTGAAAAGTCCGCCCGCCTGGTCAAGCAGGTTGGCCTTTGCGCCTTCGAGGCTTTCGGTGGTGCACGTGGGGTGGGTGCTGGGAGTCATTGATCACCTTTCCAGCTAATCATATAATCAATAAGGAAAATAGCAAACAAAAAAACAGACCCGGAAATTCAATGATGCGCAAATTCCTAATGGAGAGCCCGGTAGCTTTTCTTGGCACGGTCGCTCACGTGTCCGCAGACCAGATCGCAGATATTGGAGACCAACGGGAGGATCGGGCTGAAGAAGACCGTGTTGCCGTTCGGTTCCCTTGTCACCAGGCCCACCCTGACCAGACAGGCCAGGTGCTTGCTGGCGTTGGCCTGGGAGAGTCCCGTGGCGTCGGCCACCGCTCCCTGGCTTTGGGGGCCCTTCGCATCCAGAAGGGCGCGCAGGATGCGCAGCCGGGATTGGTCGCCCAAGGCCCCGAAAAGGCTGGTCACCTGCTCGATCATGGCATCGCTGAGTCCGTGTTTCATTCTTCCCTCACAACCAAACAGTAATATTCCGGGCTGGTTGAGTCAACACCCTGAGGGATTGGATGTGGGGTTCAAAGTGGCGGCTGTGAGGGGTATTTGGTGATCTTCGACACACGAGGGTGGCTGGTAACCGTCTTTTCGGAGTCCAGGTGGAGGTTCCCGGTTCCCTGCGCCGCTTGCCAGCGAATAGGGCCGCAGATGCTCGGTGCGAGGGAATTATGGAGATGAAGAATCTCTGTGTTTTGTAATTCTTACTTATTCTAATTTAGTTATATTGATATATGACTAAGATCACTGAATAATTGTTAAAAAGGGAGGATGTTGAGCGTGCAGCCGGTTTCATCTTGCCCCAACCAACCCGCCGACCGCATTTCATGAAAGGAAAGCCCATGCGATTTCCCGCTAGTTACGTGCTTCCGGCCTTGGCGCTGCTGGCCGCGGCACTCCCCCTGGTGGCCCAGGCCAAAGGCAGCGACACGAAAGGGAAGTACTACTTCAAGAAGAGCTGCAAGGCCTGCCATGTGAAAGGCGGCTCGGCGAGCGAACTCACCCCCCTTTCCAAAACCCAGGCCCAATGGAAGAAATTCTTTGAAGCGGCCAAGCATGGAAAAGGCGGCGTGCCCATTACGCCCAAATTCGGGACGCCGGAACAAATCCTGGACATCAAGACCTTCCTGGTGAACCACGCGTCTGATTCCCCCCAACCCGAGACCTGCGGCGGCTGATCAAGCCCTTGCCTGAACCTAGCCGGGGCACGCCGCCGCGCCTGCGGCAGAAGGGCGTCGCCTCGCCTTTTTTCGCCTTCGAACCATTTCATAAGGAGCCCTCATGCACATCACCCGTATCACTGCCCTGCTGCTGGCCGGCTTTGGCCCGCTAGCTCTGGGAGCCCAAACACCTGATCAGGACGACATCAAGAAACAGATCCAGGAGCTCAAAAAGCAGGTAGATGTCCTGGAGGAAAAGGCCAAGGAGCAGGACAGGACCTTGACCAAGGTCGAGACCAAGGTGGCCCAGGACAACATCGCCTGGGGCGGGGATCTCCGGACCCGCTTCGATAGCCAGGAATGGAACTTCAAACCCTATCAGCAGTTCATGGGCTTCTCGCCCCAGGCCATGGCGGGCCCCGGTGGCAGCACGTTCTACGTGCCCTCGCCCGTGGCCATGCCGGTTCCGGCGCAGGACTACAACAACTCCGTGCAGTGGTCAACCCGGCTGCGCCTGCGCATGGGCATGAACATAAATGAGCATGCCAAGATCATGGGTCGGCTGACCATGTTCAAGGTCCACGGCGGAGCCGATGTGCCGACCTTCAACGGTTCGCCGAACACGGTCGCCAATTCCTTCAACAGCGGCAAGGTGCCCACCAACGACATCCTGCATGTGGAACGCGCGAGTTTCGTGTATGACTGGCCCTCGGTGGGTGTGCTTTCCATCGGCCGCCAGAACACATCGGATGGCCCGCCTTTGGAGGTCCGCGAAGGCGGCGAACGCCAAGCGACGCCGCAGGCCTTGGCGGTGAACGCCATGGTGGACGGCATCGGCTGGAAGTTCCACTTGGACAAGTTGGGGCTGCCGGAGAACACGCTCCTGGGCTTCTGCTACGGGATCGGCTACGAGAGCGGGTTCGGCGGTGGCGGCGCCACCAAGAGCAGCGCAGCGGTGGTGGGCTTCAACTTCTTCCCGGCCACCAATGGCGGTACGGCCCTGACACCTGGCCAATACCCGCAGCCAGCCTTGCAGGTGAACACCATCGGTCCGCTGAAGGACAGCACCGTGCTGGGCGTGATGTACGACATGCCCCTGCTGTTCGAAGCCTTCGGCACCGTGCATGCGGCAAACGTCTACTTGGGTTTCAACCGCTTCGGGAACATGACCGACATCCCCTACGGCAGCCTTAACAACTTTCCCGTTCCGGCGGC
>JANYJQ010000019.1 GCA_025358435.1 Holophagaceae bacterium | reverse complement strand
TAGTCCACCTCTTTTGAGTTGCCCCCCATTTCCTATGGAGTGGCTGGAATCCCGGCACATGCGTCCGGCAGAACGACCAGTTTGTACTGGGAAGGCGGGAAAACCAAGGGAAAATAGTGGGCTTGGCGCGGGAAAGGGCGGGAATGGGGCGTTCGGGACCCTAGCGCGCCTTTCGTCATGGGAAGATGGCCACACGATTTCGCGTTAAAGGAGGAGCTGATGCACGAGGTGCTTCGACTGGCCTATGAATCGTCCGTGGACTTTCGGCGCTCACTGGCAGAGCGGCCCGTGCGCGCCCAGGCCAGCCTTGAGGAACTGCGGGCCTCCCTTTCAATTCCGTTGAGCGAAGCTGGAGTGGATCTGGCCATTGTGATCCAGGAACTGGTCCATGGCGTCGAGCCCGGCCTCGTCGCTGAACCGGGCCCGCGCTACTTCGGCTTCGTCATCGGCGGCAGCTCCGAGGTCTCCGTTGCGGCCGATTGGCTCACTTCCGCCTGGGATCAGAACGCCGGTCTCTATGCGACCTCACCGGCCCTGGCGGTGGTCGAGGAGACCTGCGCGCGATGGGTTCTGGATCTTCTAGGGCTGCCACCGGACAGCGGAGTGGGGTTCGTGACCGGCTGCCAGATGGCGAATTTCACCTGCCTCGCGGCCGCCCGGGGGGAAATGCTCCGCCGCGCCGGCTGGGATGTGGAGCAGGAAGGGCTGCAAGGGGCTCCGAAGGTCCATGTGGTGGTGGGCGACGAAGTCCACATCACCATTCCTCGCGCTCTGCGTTTCCTGGGCCTGGGGGCTGGACGCATGACCAAAGTGGCTGCGGACGAGCAGGGCCGGATGGATCCTGTGGCGCTTCGTAACACGGTGGCGGGCCTTGACGGGCCGATTATTGTGTGTGCCCAGGCCGGAAATGTGAACACCGGCGCGCTGGATCCCTTCCAGGCCATCGCAGAGGTTTGTGAAGCAAAGAGAGCCTGGCTTCATGTGGATGGAGCCTTTGGGCTGTGGGCTGAGGCGGTGCCCGTGCTGCGCCCCCTTTTGAATGGGATCGAGCGGGCGGATTCCTGGGCCACCGATGCCCACAAATGGCTGAATGTCCCCTACGATTCGGGCCTTGCCATCGTAAAGGATCCGCGCGCGCACCGTGCAGCCATGACGGTGAACGCGGCCTATCTGATCCAACAGGAAGGGGCCGCCAGGGACGCTGTGGATTGGGTCCCGGAGTTCTCCCGCCGGGCCAGGGGTTTTCCTTTGTATGCGCAGTTGCGATCGCTCGGCCGAGCCGGAGTCTCCGAGATCGTATCCCGCTGTTGCGCGCTGGCCCGACGAGCGGCGGAAGGCCTGGCAAAAATCCCTGGCGCCACTGTCCTCAACGAGGTGGTGCTGAACCAGGTGCTGGTGCGGTTCGTGCCGCCGGATGGTGGTGACGCCGATGCCTTCACCCGTCTCGTGGTGGAGCGTGTGCAGCGGGAAGGTACCTGCTGGCTTTCCGGCAGTGTATGGAAGGGGCAGGGCGTGTTGCGCTTCTCCATCAGCGGGCAGGACACCAATGAGGCTGATATCGACCGCTCTGTGGCGGCCATTGCTGGAGCCGTCAGACCGAGATGACCACCAGCTCGGGATCGATCTCTTTTTGCAGCATGCCTTCGATGGCGGCGAGAGTCCCGGTTAGAGAGCTGGGGCAGGAGTTGCAGGCGCCCTGGTAGCGGATCATCACCTGTTTGTCCACGCGGCCCACGATCTCCAGGCCACCGCCATCGGCGGCCAGGGCGGGGAGGATGCTTTCTTCTAGAATGGCCTGGACTTTTTTCAGGATCTCATCGTTCTGGTTGTTGATCTTGTTGAACTCACGTTTGGCGGCGGTCTCATCCAGATGACCGTTGATGCTCGCCGCGGCGCGGATGGGAGCAGCGAGCTTGGGCAAGAGATCTGGCCACTTCATGTCATCGGTCTTGGTCACTGTCAGCCATTTGTCTTGCATGAAGACCGACACCACGTTGCCGATGTCGAACAGCGCCTTGGCCAATTCATCGTTCTCAGCGATCTCCGCGCTGGGAAAGCTTTTCGGGAAGCCGAGGGCCACAGGCTCCTTCAGCAGGAACTTCACCGCGTTGGGGTTGGGCGTGTATTCGATCTCGGCGATCTTGGGCATGGGCATTGGTCCACAGATTCAACAGATTCTTGAGGGTCCACAGATTACACAGATT
>JANYJQ010000103.1 GCA_025358435.1 Holophagaceae bacterium | reverse complement strand
TGCGGGACCGCTCCACGGCCTGGCCAACCAGGAAGTTCTCGAGTGGGTTTTGAAGTTCCAGGAAAAGCTGCACGGCGCCGAACCCACTGAGGAAAATGTCCGCGTGGCGCTTTGGGACACGCTCAACGAAGGCCACGTGATTCCAGGCTATGGGCATGCGGTGCTGCGCCGCACGGATCCTCGTTACGAGGCCCAGTTGCAGTTCGCGCAGAAGCACATGCCCGATGATGCCGTGTTCAAGCTGGTGCAGATGATCTACATCGTGGCGCCGAAAGTCCTCACCGAGCAGGGCAAGACGAAGAATCCATGGCCCAATGTGGACGCCGCCAGCGGCATGATCCAGTACCACTACGGACTGCGCGAGTATGACTTCTACACTGTGCTGTTCGGCGTGGGCCGCGCGCTTGGCGTGCTTGCGAACCTGACTTGGGACCGCGCCCTCGGCTATGCCCTGGAGCGCCCGAAATCCGTCACCACCGAAATGCTCGAGAAGTGGGCGGTGGACGCTACCGTAAAGGCATAACCCTTAACTGTTGATTATTGGGCTCGGGCCATGACGGGATGAACAATCCCTCATGGCCCGAAGCTTTTCATGCTGGTTGCGGTGTTCGGGCATCAAGCCCGCAACAACCCAATCGCCACCTTCACCACGTTCTCTGCGGTGATTCCAAACTTCTCGAAGAGGGTTTCCGCCGGGGCCGAGGCACCGAAGTGGTCAATGCCAATGGAGGTGCCACCATCCCCAGCGAATCGGTGCCAGCCGAAGGTGACGCCAGCCTCGATGGAGACCCGGGACTTGATGTCGGAAGGCAGCACAGAGTCGCGGTAGGCGGAGTCCTGGGCGTTGAAGATTTCCCAGCAGGGCAGGCTCACCACGCGGGTGGGAATGCCACTGGATTCAAGGCTGGCGCGGGCTTCAAGTGCCACTGAGACTTCAGAGCCCGTGGCGAGCAGGATCACTCTCGGGGCGCTGCTGCCCTCTTCCAGGATGTATCCGCCCTTTGCTGCACCAGCCGTTTTCGCCGCATCGAGCACGGGAAGATTCTGGCGCGTGAGGGCCAAAGCGCTGGGCCCATCGGCGCGTTGCATCGCTGATTTCCAGGCTGCGGCCGTCTCGTTGGCATCGGCGGGGCGCCACATATGAAGGCCCGGAATCATGCGTAGGCTCATGGTCTGTTCGATGGGCTGGTGGGTGGGGCCGTCTTCGCCCACGCCGATGCTGTCGTGGGTCCAGACATAGACCACAGGCTGCTTCATGAGCGCGGCAAGGCGCACCGAGGGGCGCATGTAGTCGCTGAAAATAAGAAATGTCGCGCCGAAAGGCCTCAAGCCCCCATGCAGGCTCATGCCATTCAAAGCCGCGCCCATGGCATGTTCGCGGACACCGAAATGGAGGTTCCGGCCCGCGACTTTCCGTGAGTAGCTGGCGGCGCCCTTGATCAGCGTCTTGTTGGAAGAACCAAGGTCTGCTGACCCACCCATAAAATTGGGAAGGCCAAGCGCCAGGGCGTTGATGACCTTGCCCGATGCATCCCGTGTGGCCATTTTTTCGCCGGCGGCAAACGCCGGCAATTGGGCCTCCCAACCGCCGTTCAATTCCCCCCTCATCCACCGTTCATACTCGTCTGCCAATTTTGGATGGGCTTCACGATAGGCCTTGAAGCGGGCATTCCACTCGAACTCGAAAAGCACGCCCCGTTCGAGGCACACTTCCCACCTTGCGCGGGCCTCGTCGGGGACGGCGAAAGTCGCGTTGGGATCAAAGCCCATGATCGCTTTGGTGGCTGCGATTTCATCCTTGCCGAGGGGCGCGCCATGCGCGTCGTGGTGGTTCTGCTTGTTGGGTGCGGGAAAGCCGATGATGGTGCGCGTGATGATAAGGGTGGGCTTGCCGCAGGGCTCGTGGGTAGCCTCGTGAAGCGTGGATTCCAAGCCGTTGAGATCTTCGCCGGTGAGCACGTTCAACACGCGCCACCCATAGGCTTCGAACCGTTTGCCAACATCTTCGGTGAAGGCCAGATCCGTATCGCCTTCGATGGTGATGTGGTTGTCATCGTAGAGGCAGACTAGTTTTTCGAGCCCCAGATGGCCCGCAAGGCTGGCGGCTTCCTGGCCCACGCCTTCCATCACGTCGCCATCGCTCACGATGGCGTAGGTGCGATGGTTCACGACCTCGTGGCCCGGCCGGTTGAAATAGTCCGCCAGCCAGCGCTCCGCCATGGCCATGCCCAGCGCGTTGCCGATGCCCTGGCCCAGTGGGCCGGTGGTTGTCTCCACTCCGACGGTGTGGCCAAATTCCGGGTGGCCTGGCGTCTTGGAATCCCACTGCCGGAAAGCTTTCAATTCGTCGAGCGAAAGGTCGTAGCCTGTGAGATGCAGCAGGCCGTAAAGCAGCATGGAGGCGTGCCCGCAGGACAACACGAAGCGGTCGCGGTCGAACCAAGCCGGATTCTTGGGGTTGTGCCGCAGGAATTTGGTCCATAGGACATAGCCCATGGGCGCGAGCGCCATCGGCGTGCCCGGATGCCCTGAGTTCGCAGCCTGCACGGCGTCCATGGCGAGGCCCCGAAGGGTGTTGATGGCGAGTCTGTCGGCGGCGGCGGGCATGGGGGCGTCCTCAGATTAGAAAAGAATTGGGATCCACAGATTTCACAGATTCCACAGATTTATAAAAAAATGGGTCACATTCGAATTTGGACAGGGGCTCGGGTTGCCGTCCCGCAATTGTTTTTATGATCTGTGGAATCTGTGGATAAACATCATCATTTCCCGTGCTCGACGCTGGCCTTCACGAAGGCGGTGAACAACGGATGGGGCGCCAGGGGCTTGCTCTTGAATTCGGGGTGGAATTGGCAGGCCAGGAAGTAGGGGTGGTCGGGGATTTCCACGATTTCGACGAAAGTCCCATCGGGGCTCAGGCCCGTGAAGGCCATGCCCTTTTCTTCGAGCGGCTTGCGGAATTCCGCCTGGTTGAATTCATAGCGGTGGCGATGGCGCTCGCTGATTTCCAAGGTCCCGTAGGCGCGTTCCGCAAAGCTTCCGGGTGTCAGGTCGCAGGCGTAGGCGCCCAGCCGCATGGTGCCGCCCAGTTCTTCCACGTCAATCAGTTCGCGGAGCTTGAAGATGATCTTGTGGCGAGGCTTGTCGTCGAACTCGGTGCTGTCAGCGCCTTCAAGGCCCACGACGTTGCGGGCGAATTCGATGCTGGCCATCTGCATCCCCAGACAGATTCCGAAGAAAGGGACCTTCCGTTCGCGGGCGTAGCGGATGGCCTCGATCATGCCGCGCGTCCCGCGGATGCCGAACCCGCCGGGAACGAGCACGCCATCGCAATCCTTGAGAATTGAATCGGGATCGCCATTCTCTAGTTCTTCAGCTTCCACCCATTGCAGATCCACCTGGGTTTCCAAACCGTAGCCCGCATGGTGCAGGGCTTCTGTAAGGCTCTTGTAGCTCTCCTTGAATTCCACGTACTTGCCCACCACCGCGATGCGGACGCTGCCCTTGGGATTGCGGATTCGGTGCAGCAGGTCGTTCCATGCAGCCAGATCAGGCGCCTGCTCCGGTAGGCCGAGCAGGTAGGCGACCTTGGCATCCAGGCCTTCTTCATGGAGGTTCAGGGGCACCTCGTAGATGCTCGTGGCGTCTTTCCCACTGAAGACCGCATCCGGTGTGACGGAACAGAAGAGGGCGATCTTGTCCTTCAACTCCCGGGGAATCTCCTGCTCCGCACGGCAGAGCAGGACGTCGGGCTGGATGCCAAGCGCCCGCAGTTCCTTCACGCTGTGCTGGGTGGGTTTCGATTTCAGTTCGCCCGCGGCTTTGATGAAGGGCACGTAGGTCAGGTGCATGTTGATGGCGTTGGCCTTCATGTTGGCGTCAAGGCCGGCTTCGAGTTTCCATTGGCGGATGGCCTCCAAGAAGGGCTGGCTTTCGATGTCGCCGACGGTGCCGCCGATCTCGACCAGGACCACATCCACATCCTTGGCGACTTTTCTCATGGTGCCCTTGATCTCGTCCGTGATGTGGGGGATCACCTGCACGGTCTTGCCCAGGTAGTCGCCGCGCCGCTCCTTCTGGATCACGGTGTTGTAGATCCGTCCGGTGGTGATGGTGTGGTTGCGTGTGGCGGGCACCGACGTGAAGCGCTCGTAGTGGCCCAGATCCAGATCGGTCTCCGCACCATCATCGGTGACGAAGACTTCGCCGTGCTGGAAGGGCGACATGGTGCCCGGATCCACGTTCAGGTAGGGATCCATTTTCATGAGCGTGACCCTCAGCCCTCTGGCCTCCAGCAGCGCTCCGAGCGAAGCCGCCGCGATGCCCTTGCCCAAGGAAGACAGCACGCCGCCCGTGACGAAGATGAACTTCGCCGGAACAGGCCCGAGGTCTTTGGTGATGGCGGATGTCATGGATTCACTCCAAAGAAAAATTCACCGCCAAGACGCCAAGAGCGCCAAGAAAAACAACAATCAATAAGCGGATGCATCATCGAATCTGCTCCACCGATTTCTGAAGAAT
>JANYJQ010000072.1 GCA_025358435.1 Holophagaceae bacterium | reverse complement strand
GACCTGCTGTTTCGGGCCGATGGCCTGCTCAAAGTGACGGACTTCGGTGTCTGCCTTTGGGAAGGGGGCGAAGGCACCCGGGTTACCCGTTCCCAGATGGTGGTGGGCACCGTGGGCTTCATGGCCCCCGAACAACATGGCGACCCCCGCAAGGTGGATGGCCGGTGCGATGTCTATGCCATAGGCGCCATTTTGTACGAATTCTGCACCGGCCAACCGTACAGTCAGGTGCAATTGCCCCCGGCGGCCGTGCGCCCCGGCTTTCCGCCAGGGCTGGCCGGAATCCTGATGCAAGCTCTAGCGCCAGATGTCAATCGCCGCACACCTTCCATGACTACCCTTCGGGATCAGCTGGCGGCTTGGCTAGAGCGAGCCGAGGCCGCCACCTGGGGCGAAGAACCCCTGCCCGGCTTTCGCATCGATGATCAGGAAGCCCCCACCCAAACCATCGTCCAGGCGCGGAACCGCGGCGCAGCCGAGCGCCTGGGCCCTTATCTGGATGCCCTCCAAACCGGCGGCGTGGGCAGCCGCAGGGCCGCCGCCGAAGGCCTCCGTACCTCCTCGCGCCCCGAAGACGAACCCTACCTCCTGGAAGCGCTTCAAGATTGCCCGCAGGAGGCCCGCTTTGCCCTGGTGACTGCCCTGGGCGAAATTGGCAGCGCCGCCTGCCTGTCAATACTGCTTGGACTGCTGGCAGATCCCTTTGCCCGGGCCGAGGCCGCCGAAGCCGCCAGCCTGGTGGCCCTGCGATCAGGCCGCGGAAAGGAAACCCTCGCTGCCCTGAAAGAGAAAGGCCTGGGGGCCATTTGGCGCTGGGCGCCCCGGGCCCGGTTGGGGGATGAAAGCTGGGTAGAGGCATTCCAGAACAGCTGGACAAGCTTGCCCCTGCCGCAGCAGGTTCAGGCCCTCGGCGCAGCCGCGCATCTGCCTGAAGATTTGCGGGTGCGCCTTAAAGCCCTCGCAGCCCCCGGTGTGCAGCGGGGTGGCACCAATCTAAAACAAGCGTGGGATTCACTCTGAGAAGAGATTCTGAAACGGCTTGGGATCCCAAGGCGCGGATTCCCGACTTCCTAACATGCGGGAAAGACTGGACTGCCTCTGTGGCAGCACCAAACGCGCATGGGCGCCCGCGTAGAGGGCGCTCCAGAGCGCGCCACGCCCGGCCTCGCTTCCCATGGCAGCAAAGGGAAGTTCCACAATGGTGGTGTGGTCCCAGCCCAGCCCTCCATTGAGTCGATGAAGTCGCTGCAGCCACTGGCCCTGGCTCAGGTTGCCCAGAAACAAAGTGGATTCGAGAACGGCCTCCTCGCGGTCGTGATAGGGCTGCCGACCGTTTTCATGGTTGAAGTGGGAACCTCCCAGAATGGCTGGATCTACGGATATCCCTTCGGAATTCCAGGGAAGGCCACAGCAAGCAGCGGCCACCTCGCAAACCCAATCCCACGGCGTGCTGGTACACGCAAAAATACCGTCCGCCGGAAGAGTTTCCGCCATGAGGCCCAGAGCCACGCCCTCCACGCGATTGCGCAGTTGAAAATAATTCAGCGTTCCCCATTCCGGGGTGCTCAACGCAGGAAGTTCCTGCAACCGTGCGGTGCGTTGAATCAGCAGGTGGCGAAGTGTTGAGGCCACTTTCTGCGACTCAGGATTCCATCATCTCGCTAAGGCTGCGGCCACCGTGGATGCGCAGGATGGCATCCCCAAAGAGTTTCGCCGTGGAAAGCACCTTCAACTGCGGAATGGCCAAGCGTTTTTCCAGGGGAACCGGAATGGTATCCGTAACCACCAGTTCATCCAAATCCGAAGTGGCGAGAACGTCGGCGGCAGTGCCAGAAAGAATTGGATGGGTGATACCCACCCGCACCCGGGCGGCGCCGAATTCGCGAAGGATCCGGGCGGCTTCACGAATGGAACCCCCCGTAGCGATTTCGTCATCGAAAATAATGCAGTCCTTGCCCCGCACATCGCCGATCAGGGCCACGCTCTGGGCCTGTTCTTTATCGTCATAGCGACGCTTGTCGATGATGGCCATGGGCAGCCCCAGGCGCTTGGCCATGTGGCCCGCGAACTTAGCCGCACCCGCATCCGTGGCCACCACCATGGAGTTGGAGGTATCGGAATTCTTGAAGTAATTCACCAGGATCGGGGTCGCCATCAACTGATCGGCCGGGATG
>JANYJQ010000060.1 GCA_025358435.1 Holophagaceae bacterium | reverse complement strand
AGGCTGCGGAAATCCGTGGTGAAAACCATGTTCCCGTTGGTGTCTGGTTTGGTGAGATCGGGATAGCCTTGGCCGTAGAAACCGCCTTTCACCATGTTGCCAAGGGCGAAGGAGAGGATCGCCGTGCCGTGATCGGTGCCGCCGTTGTTCTCCTTGATGCGGCGGCCGAATTCACTCCAGCCCACCACCATGACGCGGTCCTGGGCCTTGACGGTCTGGCTGTTCACGGTGGTGTTGATGCTGGCCAGGTCATCGTAGAAGGCCTTGATGCTGCCGCCCAGCGCCCGCATCAGGCGCGGGTAGTCGTTCACCTGGTTGCTGTGGGTGTCGAAGCCGCCCAGTCGGACCGTATAGACTTGGCCTGGAACGCCGCTGGCAATCATCTGCGCCACGAGTTTCAATTGGGTGGCTAGCTGGGTGCTGACATTCGCGATGGGATAGGTCGCATCACCCGGGTAGGGAACCGAGGGGGTGCGTGTGGTGATGAGGGTGCTGAACTGGCTGGCCGCATCAAAGAACAGCTTGCCTTCCGAGGCCGCTGCGGAGACGTCGATGATCGTTCCGGGATTGTTCAGGCTGTAGGCGTATCCACTCTTCAGGAAATTGGAATCAGGAACCTGGGCCCCGCTTCGCAGGTAGGTAGGGTAGTTGAAATCCGCGGAGCTGGTGATGGCCACGAAATCCCGCTTCCGGCCATGGTTCATGAGAATGATATCTGAGGTGGTGGTGATGCCCCGCAAGACCTCCGTGGCCGCGAAAGCCTCGTCCCCCCAGCGCCCGAGCCAGCCGGTGCCGTCTGGAACCGCGGCGCCTTCCCCCCAGTAGTCAGTGGAGGTGAAGTGTGAAAGATTCGGGTTCGGCATGCCCACGCCAGGCATCCAGGCGATCTTGCCGGTGGCATGGATAACCTCCAGCCCGGTGCAGTCTTTGTTCAACCCCACACCGCCGCCCAGGTCCGTGAGATTGTTGTTGGTTATTGCGGAGAGGGCGGGGCGGTTGGACTGGTAGGCCCCGGCATTGGCGCCGCTGGTGGGCGGCATCATGCTGAGCCAATCGTTACCTCCCTGGATCTGAACAAGAACCAGGACGGGGCCTGCGATAGCTGGAGTTGGCGGGGGTGGGGGCGGCCCGCCTCCGGTGTTCGATGAACTGCCGCTTCCTCCGCTGCATGCGGTGAGACCGGCCAGGGCAGCGGTTCCAGCAACTGTGGTTTGGATGAATTGACGACGTGAAGACACGGTCCCCTCCGATCAGTGCAATTGGGCGTGCGGAGAGCATAGGATCAGGAAAGCCAGTTCCCGGACCTTGGCCTGCGTGGCAGTGGAGTTGTCCCAGGTGAATCCCGAGGTCCATAGCCCGTTCAACCAGGTGGCCTGCACGGTCGCGGGGATGGTGGCAGGCTGCAACAGTGCTGCCAAGCGGTCATAGACGGCCTGGGGCGAGGCGGGGGCGGTGGGGAACCAACTGGCTACGGTGGATGGAAAGATCAACTGTGTGCCGGTCAGGATTTCCCCCAGGGCAAGGGAGGCTGCCAGCTTGCCTCGGTACCGGGAAGTGTTGCTGTTGATCCAGCCTGTATGTTCGGCCCAGCCATTCGGGCCGGCTGGATCAAGGATGTTTTGGCCGGAATTGTTGAAGAATGGCGCCACGGCCCGCCAGGCTGGAAAACTTGGCAGCGTAGGTACGGTTGCGGCGGCAAGGTTCGGGCAGAGCATTCGACTCATGCGGACAATCCAGGCGACCGGTCCCTCGTAGAGGTTGTGACGGTGGCTTGCATCGAAGAAGTACGCCGATTTGAAGATGGCCTTAAGGATGGCCTTCACGTCGAAATTCTGGGTGAGGATTAGGGCTTGGAGATCCGAGAGGGCCGCTGAGCTAAAATTCGGGTCCACAAAGAAAGTCAGAAGGCGCTTGGCCAGGAAGGCTGCGCAGTTGGTGCCCCGCTGTGTGAGGATGGCGGCGATGCAGGCGTCTCCGTAATTGCTGGGGCCGCCTACGTCGAAACTGCTCCCCAGGAACTGGATGGTGCCCGAGGCATGGTAGGTCATATTCACATGGAAAGTCCCATCGTTGGGGCGCTGGACATTGGTGTTGTTGGGGTCGGGGTGGATGTCCATGGGCGTGTAGGTCCAGCCGGACAGCGCTTTTGCGAGGTTCGTGATGTCCTGCTGGTTGTAGCCGTTGTCCACGCCAAGGGAGTAGAGCTCCATCACCTCGCGGGCGTAGTTCTCGTTGGGGATGTCGCTGGAGCCTGGCCGGACGCGGTCCAGGATCGTGTCCAACCAGATCATCATGGCCGGGTCCTGGCTCACCGCCAGCAGCAGGTCGCCGAATTTGGCCGTGCCCATGGCGCGGAACAGATCGATCTGCTTTACCGTGAAGGCTGTGTTGTCAACCTTCTCGGCGCCCGTGGCGAAAAGCTGATGGTAGAAGAGCGCCAGCTTTTCCTGAAGTGGGTTGGGATTGAACTGCATGCGCCAGGCGAAGTGGCCCTGGGCGTTGGGGATGCCGACCTGGCGGCGCCAGCCCTCCAGCCGGAAGGGATGGGGCGCGGGATCCGCCGGGATGTTCTGGTTCACCCCGGTGCTGATGACATCGGCCTTGGCCAGGTCGGCATTGAAGGCGGTCATGTCCGCGCTCTGGTTCACCCAAGCGTCTATGGCGGCGCCTATGGGTTGCGCAGCCAGCGTGGCCGCCGCTTCCGGCGTCACACCGAAGCCTGCTCGCCGCGCGAAATGCATTACATCCGTCGCGGTCCATGAACTTTGCTGGGCATCAAAGGTGGCCATGGGTCCTCACGTGGTGGGAGATGGATGAAAAATCAGAGCGGCGCGCCGGCATCGATCCAGGCGGTGATGTTGTCAACGGTGGTCTGGCAGACGTTCGCGCCGAGTTGCGGCATCCGTGTCCCATAGCCACCGCCTGGGTTGTCGGAAGTGATTTTCACGAGCAGCCACGA
Organism: Holophagaceae bacterium; assembly: GCA_025358435.1. GTDB lineage: Bacteria > Acidobacteriota > Holophagae > Holophagales > Holophagaceae > JANXPB01. Next base: position 4,901 of record JANYJQ010000060.1, on the reverse strand, counting down.
GTGGGCCGGATCACGCGGAGCGATTCGGAAATATCCCGGTGGTGCGCTTGCGGGAACCACATTCACCAAATCGTTGTAGACATCGGCAATCGTGCGCCCGCCTGTGGCGAAATAGTTGATGTGCCCGCTAGGGAGAGAGCTTCCCCCGTGGCAGCTGGTAGCGCTGGCGCCCCCACAGCTTCCACCTGTCAGGGCCGGGTAGATGTCCGTGCTGAATTTGGGTGCGGCAATCGGGTTGGGCAGGGGGCAGGTCGTGGCCGGGGGGGGTGGCGTAACTCCGCCGCCATTGCTTGCTCCCCCGCCCCCGCAACCGGCAAGCAGCGCGATGGATGGATAGATGAACTGGCCTGCGCGCATGGGTCCTCTCGGTATGTCCCAGCATTCGCGAGGAAGGCATACTGGGCAAGGATGGGTTCCTGGATGGACCCATGGGCCCCTGAATGGTTTAAGAATCTTTGCGGACGGTTCCAAATACCCTTTCACCGTATTTGACGGCTTGGTGATTTTTCGGTGACGGCTTAATCTCCAAGAGGAGGTTTTCGTGCAGCTGGAAGCGCAAGGTCCGCTCTACGAGGGCGAGCGCCTGAGGGATCTCATTCTTTGCTATGCCGGGCCCTGGGCTTTTGTCCCCTATCTGCGCGCTCGAGAAGATGAAGAGATGCTTTGGAACGCCAGGCAGGGCGTGCTGCTCGGGCTTACGGAGATCATCGTCGCTTTGGCACTCGTGATTGCTGGCCTTTTCCCTATTTTCGGAATTCTCGCCCTGCGCGTGCTGTTGCCCATCTGGCTGCTTTGGTGCCTTGGCATGTCCGTCACATCCATCCTCCAGGCATCCAAAGGCAAGCGGCACAAAATCCCGGTGATCCACCAGTTCATTGAGTATCTCTAGAGGGACAAGGTTTGTGGGCCGTGGGCTCTGGGCTCTTGACTTGAATGTCGACTTGAAACTAGCTTCGCTGCGAACGCGCATTCAAGATGAGCATCGCGTCGCCATAGCTGAAAAAACGGTAGCGGTTGGTTACAGCCTCGGCGTAGGCCGCCTTCGCGAAGTCCAATCCGAGCAACGCGGAGATGAGCACGAACAGTGTGCTTTCCGGCAGATGGAAATTGGTGAGCAGATGATCCGCGGTGCGCAGCCGGTATCCGGGTTTGATGAAGATGCGGGTGGAGCCGGACCGCTCAAGGTCATGGCCATTCCAGGCCGCTTCCAGGGTTCTTAGACTTGTCGTGCCGATGCAGACCAAAGGGTGGTTGTGGTCTCTCAAGATGGGCAACAGTGCAGATGCCGTGGCCTCGGGGATCTCGAAGCGTTCTTCGTGCATGGTGTGGTCTTCGATATTGGCGGCGGTCATGGGCCTGAAGGTGCCAAGCCCGACGTGGAGCCGCACAGGCAGCCATTGGCAACCCTTTGATTGAAGCGTGGCGATCAACCCATTAGTGAAGTGAAGACCTGCCGTTGGGGCCGCCACGGCTTCACCTTCATTGGCATGGAAAGCGGTCTGATAGCGGCTCTCGTCCGACGCATCCGCAAGGTGCGAAATATACGGCGGCAGCGGCAGACGGCCGATTCGATCCACCGAATCCCAATCCAGATCGCAGCTGTTCCGCACCACGCGGACTTTGCGAAGACCCTCCTCAAGGGTGTCGCCAATATGCAATTCAGCCAGTTCCGCGCCTGTTTCAGGGGAGACCACCCATGCAATGGCGCCAGGCTTAAGCCGCGCGCCGGGTCGAACCATGGCTTCGAACGAGCCGTCCCCAAAAGCCCTCAACAACAAGGCTTCACCGACGCCGCCACCCTTGCGCCGCAGGATCAGCCGGGCATGGCGCACCTTGACATCGTTGGGCACCAGTATCGAATCTGCCGGAATAAGCTCCTGCAAGTCCCGGATCGTCCGGTGGGAAAGCGTTTTCGATTTCGCATCCACCACCAGCAGCCTCGCCCCATCACGTTCGGGCGCCGGGTGCTGGGCGATCAATTCCTCGGGCAGGATGAAATGGAATTCCGAGCGCCTCATTCGTGGAACTGCATTCCGTGGAGCCTTGCATATTCGCCACCAAGGAGAAGAAGCTCGTCGTGGGTGCCGGTCTCGGCGATATGGCCATGCTTGAGGACCACGATGCGCGTGGCTTTCTGGATGGTGCTCAGGCGATGGGCGATGACCAGGGTGGTACGGTCCTGGATGAGGGCTTCAAGCGCATCCTGCACGGCCCGCTCGCTCTCGGTGTCGAGGGCGGATGTGGCTTCGTCGAGAATGAGGATGGGCGGGTCTTGCAGCAGGGCCCGGGCGATGGCGATGCGTTGGCGCTGGCCGCCGCTCAAGCTCGATCCTGTTTCCGCCAGCGACGTTTCGTAGCCCTTCGATAATTTGGAGATGAAATCATGGGCATGGGCCTTCTTCGCGGCCTCGACGACAGCCTCGCGGCCGGCTGATTTGCCATAAGCGATGTTGTCGTGAACCGTGTCCATGAAGAGCAGCGTTTCCTGGTTCACGAAACCGATGATCTGGCGGAGTGCCCGCACGTCGAAATCGCGGATATCGGTGCCATCCAGGGTGATCCGCCCTGATCTTGGATCGAAGAAGCGCGGCACCAGATTTACCAGTGTGGTCTTGCCGCCACCGCTGCCGCCCACCAGCGCCACGGTCTCGCCGCGGTTCACCTCGAGCGAGATGCCGCGCAGCACCTGATGTTTCCCGTCATAGGAGAAGCCCACATCCTCGAAGGCAAGGCGCAGGGGATGGGCGGGGATGGGCTTTGGATTTGCCGGGATGGGCAGCTGTGGTTCACGGTCCAGCATCGAATAAACCCGGTCCAGGCTGGCGTTGGCCACCTGCACATCGTTGTTGAGTTTTGTAAGGCGGCGCAAGGGATCATAAAGCGCATAGACGGCCATCAGGTAGGTGAAAAATTCAGGGCCGGTCGTGCGCCCGCCCACAATGGCCTTGGCGGCGTAAATGACCATGCCCGCCAGCAGGAACCCTCCCACCAGTTCCATCACAGGCGTGCTGAGGGCCGAGGCCCGCGCGCTCTTCATTCCCAAGCGGTACAGCTCATTGTTCTGAAGATGGAAACGGTTCAGCTCATAAGGCTCCCTGGCGAAGCCGAGTACGACGCGAATGTTGGAAAAGACTTCCTTGAGGCGCTGCAACAGCCGGCTGGAGGCCTCCTGGTTTCGGTGGTTCACGCTTCGGATGCGGCGGCTCAGATAACGGATGGGCAGCACCACCAAAGGCCCCGCGATGAAGACCGTCAGGCTCAATCTCCAGTTCATGAAGAGGATGGTGATAAGCATGGACAAGGCGAAGCAGGATTCTTTCACCGCTTCGGCCAACTGGTTCGAGGCGATGCCCTGGATGGCGCCTACGTCGTTGATGCTGCGCGTGAGCAGTTCGCCCACCGGGTGTTGCTGGAAAAAGGCAGGCTCCTGTTTCAGCAGATGTCCGAAAAGCCGCTCCCGGAATTCCATGGTGGCCTGCAGGCCGCTTCGCACCATGGTGAGCGTGCCCAAATAAGTGAGGAGGCCTTTGATGAAATAGATTGAAATCAGCAGGGCGGGAACAAAGAGGGTGGATTCCCTCAGGCTAGATGCCGGGGGAAGCTGTGCCATCAGCCAGATCTTGGCGTGATCCGCCCAGGCGAAAACACCGGTCGCCGATCCACCGCCCATTTTCAGGCTGTCCTTGAAGACAAAGTTCAAGGTGAACAGAAGCAGACCCTGGCAAAGCCCCGCGGCAAGCAGCACAAGGCTTCCACCGAGAATGGTCGGCAGGCGTTTGGCAAGATGTTCCCTGAAGAAGCGGCGGAAGACGGACATAGACCCTTAGCTTATCGGGAGCGGACTATTCGGTAAGGATTGTGATGCTGCTGTCCTTGTCATCCACCGAGAGCAGGACTGTGCCCTTGGGAGCGTTCAGCGCCATATCCATCAACCGGTCAGGCTCGATGCCTTTATGTCTGGCTTGCTGAATCTGCGCATCGCTCAGATAGCCCGCGACAGCCTTGGCAAGGCCCATGGCCAGACGAATGGTGACGACATCGGGCTTGCCCTTTTCCTGGATGCGCAGCACGAGAAACCGGCCATTCGAGGTGGGTACGGCCGAGTTGGGTTCCAGACCCATGCCCAACAAGGCCAAGCGACAGGACTCCGAATAGGATGCGGTCCTGAGCCCCTTCTGCAATGCATCCACTGCTCGGCGATCACCTTTTTTCGATAGCTGCAGAGCCGCCGCCACCTGGACTTCTTCTGAAGGATCGCCCAGGGCGGATATAAGCCCTGGCGTGGCTTGGGGACTCTGGCCTTGCCGCAGGCCCCAGCAGTGGATCCGGTTGAGTTTGGCTTCACGGCCAAGAATTTTCTGGTCGGGATGAAGGCCCAGGAATTCCGTATACGTATCAGCGGCACTGTCCCAGCGCTGGTCGGATTCGAGCGTGGATGCCAGCCAGAAACGCACCTCGGGAAGCCGCGAATAGGTCGGGTGCTCGCGGAGGATCTGGCGGTATAGCGCGGCGGCTTCGAACCAACGCTGCCCATAGCGCAGGTTCTTGGCTTGGCGAAAATCCAGGTCGGCGGGGCTCTCCTTGTCGGCTGCGAGCAGAACCATGGGCACCGCAGGAAAGGCTGGTGCCGGTGACTCGGCCACCCACAGGAAGAACGGGAACATCAGGCCGTCTCCTTGCGGAGGAGTTTGCCCATGCGTTCGGCCTGGCCTTCAAGATTGTTGTCCTTGGCCCAACGGCGCAGCTCGCTGGCCCGCTCAGGATTCAGGCAGCCATCCTCCAGTGCCAGTTCCGAGAGCCAGGCGTGCAGATCCGTGCGGATGGCTTCGGCCTCGGGCACAGGCGCTCCCTGGGAAGCCAACTGATGGCTCGCCAGCAATAGGGAAACCGCAGCTTCCCGC
>JANYJQ010000028.1 GCA_025358435.1 Holophagaceae bacterium | reverse complement strand
GGCCGCGAGATCGCCGCGGTGCCAAGGGTCTTGCCCTGGGCGCTGAAGTCGTCGATCAATTTCAGGAGCGCCTGGGCTTCGGGGTCGGTCACGCCCAGCTCCGGCATCTTCACACCGTTGTTCTCGCGCAGCAGCGTGGTGGCCGTGGGATCTCCGCCATCGATCATGGCCAAGGGGCCCGTGATGAATTTCGCGGACCATTCATGGGGGCGGCGCTTTCCTAAATCCTTGAGATCGGGGCCGACTTTCTTCCCGGCACCGATGGTGTGGCAGCTCATGCAGGTCTTGCGGAACTGCGCCTCGGCATCCTGCGCCTGGCAGACGGAGCCCGCCGCAAGGAGCGCGGGCACCAGCATGAGCCTTAGGGGCCGTTGCAAAATAAGCAGTGCAGTTCTGGCTATTTGGTTACGGCCCCTTATGCCGGTCCACCATCGCGCCGACCAAATAATTTGGTCGCAACGGCTAAGCACCGATCGGGTTTCGAATTGACGGAGCACGGGACCTCCCTCCGAGCGGCCCGTGGAAACAGGCCAAGAATAAATTTAGGATTCTTTGATCTCATAAGCAACCGAGAAGTATGGGGACGAAATCCTCGCCAGAACAAGGGAGGAGAATGGACGACTTTTGAAATGAGACCTGCATCACAGAGTCAGCCCCCCATCCAGCTATTGATCCATCAAATGGAAATTATTGATATTTTTAAAGATATGAGTATCCTGCAGCCAGACTTCCAACCCGACGCCTAGCATTTTCAAGGGGGGTCTGCACCGGTTCGATCGGATCGTCTGGCAGCAAGATCCTGCCAGGACCTGGAGTGATCCAGCTGTTTCAGGCCTTAAAAATTGAGGGATATTCAATAATTAGGATTGATACATCCTATAAATATTCGAGCTGACTCCGGGCCCGCAGGCCCTGCGATCAGGCCTGCACGCTGGCTTCTTCCAGGGCCACGGCCTTGGGGAACAACACGTTGTTCTCCAGGTGGATGTGCTGATGGAGATCCGCCTCCAGATCTGCGAGGCCCATGAACAAGGATTGGTAGCTTCCGCAAGCCTCCGCCGGCAAAGCGAAATCCCTTGAGAGATCACGGATCCGGTGCAGCAGCTCACCCACCAGATCGTGCTCGCCCAGCATGGCGCGGATCGGATTGGCCACGGTGCCGAAGCAACTGGCGGAAGTCTTGCCGGCATCCAGGTCCAGCATGTACGGGAACAGCACCTGCTCTTCCTTCATCAAGTGGGGTCCTAGATCGTTGGACAGCTCGATGAAGAACAAACGTATGGCGTTCAGTTCAGGGTGATTCTCGCCATGAACGCGGGCCACTTTGTCCATGAGGGGAGCAAGTCGCGCCAGTTCAGTGCGGGTGAACACGTGGTGCGTGGCGACCAGGTACTCCACCAGTTCAGTGAGGGAACCCTTGCTCCAATCCTTGGGAGCTTCCAGGCTAATGGATCTTAGTTGCTGGATTTCTTCCAACACTTTCCCGGGTGCGACCCCGGCTGCGGCGGAAGCCTCTCCCAATTCACGCTGGCCCCCGCAGCAGTAGTCCAGGCCGTGAGCCTCGAAGATGCGCATGGATGCGGGAAAGGCCGTGGCGATCTGACCCAGGCGGGTGTGGTCGGTGAATTCCATGGTGACCTCCTATTTGATAATAAGACCTTCGGGTCTACAATAACATAAGTCCTTCTCGACATGCCTGTCTTGACGTACATCAAGATGGTGCGGCTAGCCGGAATCGGCTCTTTCCATGGCCTTGTGGGATTGAGAGACATCCAGCCTTGTAGGTTCCTTCGCGCAGCTCCAGGCTCATGCTCCTGTGTTCAGTGGTGCACTCGATTAGGTTCGAACCGTTGGGCTCCGCTCCCATCTATCGAACAGCGCTTTGGGCGGTGTCCTCCCGCTCGCCTCCGGCTCACGGAGATGGGCCCCTCCCCGCCGATTCGACGCCACAAGGGTTCCCGGCTCCGCAAGCCGCAGGCGCGCGGGAGGGCGCAAGAGCGGCCGTTAGACGGGAGTGGCGTCTCAGACGACGGGCTCGCTGGTTCGACCATGGCTCTAACAATCACAGGAGCACGACTCTTGGGTCGTGCTCCTGTATTCTTTGGTGCACTCGACTGGGGTCGAACCAGCGACCTCTGCCTTCGGAGGGCAGCGCTCTATCCAACTGAGCTACGAGTGCAGTGGAGGTTCTATCATCGCGCCAAGCCATGCACGGTGCAACTTGGGTTCATCTCGAGGTGACAATCGCCTTGCGCCTTGCGGTGCCTGCGGCACCAGCGAAGTAGCGGCGGACTCCCTGGGTGAGTGCGACGGCAAGCTTCTTAAGAAAGGCTTTGTCCTTGAGCTTGGCTTCTTCTTTTCCGTTGGAGATGAAGGCGCTTTCAACCAGCACCGCCGGCATTGCGGCGCCTCGCAGCACCACAAATGGGGCCTGCTTGACGCCCCGTTCCTTGATGCCGCCCAGCCGGTTGAGCTGAAGTTGCATGGCAACGGCCAAGCGCTCGGAATCCTGCAAGTAGGCCTTCTGGGCCATGTCCTCCAAGATGCCCGCCACCACGCTGTCTGCGCCCGGCTTGACGTCCGCGCCGGCGTTTTCCAGGGCTGCCACGGAGGCCGCGTCCTCGTCTCCCCGGTCCAAGGATAGAAAGTAGACCTCGGAACCCTTGGCGGCCCTCGCCCGTGCCGCGTTCAAGTGGATGCTGAGGAAGAGGTCCGCACCCGCCTCATTGGCGATCTTCGCACGGTCCCACAAGGGGATCAAAGTGTCATCGCTTCGGACCAGGACCACGTCGAATCCGGCCTCGTCCAGGCTGACGCTCAGCTCCTGCACTATCGAAAGGGCTGCGTCCTTTTCGAGTAAACCTTTCGATCCTTTGGCCCCAGTGTCATCGCCGCCATGGCCTGCATCCAGGGCGATTTTCAGGCGCGGCGAGGGCACCGGTGTTTTTGGACTTTGTCCGAAGGCCAGTAGGCTAAGAAAAGGAATGAGCAGGATTCGCGGGAGCATGGGATGTCATCCAGTGTAAAGGGTATGCGGGATCTTTGGGGAGATGAGCTGCGTTGGTTCCGACGCATTGAGGAAGCCGTGCACCGGGTCTTTGGCGCCCATGGCTACCGGGAGATCCGCACGCCGATCCTGGAATACACCGAAGTCTTCAAGCGCAGCGTGGGAGACAGCTCGGACATCGTCAACAAGGAAATGTACGAGTTCCTGGACAAGGGCAACCGCTCAGTCACAATGCGCCCTGAGAACACTGCGGGCGTGGTGCGGGCCATGGTGGACCACAAGCTCCTGGTGAACAACGATCCGCAATTGTTCTATTACATGGGCCCCATGTTCCGCTACGAACGCATGCAGGCCGGGCGCTACCGCCAGTTCTGGCAGATCGGCGCGGAAAGTTTCGGTGTGGCCTCGCCGGAATCAGAGGCTGAATCCTTGGCGATGCTCTTCGATTTCCTGCAGGGCTTGGGCCTGAAATCCCTGTCGCTCTCTTTGAATTCCGTGGGCACGCCGGAATCCCGTCCTGCGTTCAACGCGGCGTTCCGGAACTTCTTCGATGCCCGTGCGGACAGCTTTTGCGGAGATTGCCACCGGCGCATCGAAACCAATCCCATGCGCATCCTGGATTGCAAGAACACTCGATGCCAGGAAGCGCTGGAAGGCCACCCCACCATGGTGGAATTCCTGGACGATGCCTCCAGGGCGCACCATTCACGGCTCAAGGAATTGCTGACAGCCCTCGATATTCCCTTTGTTGAAAATCCGAGACTGGTGAGAGGACTCGACTACTACACGCGCACAGCTTTTGAAGTTCTCAGTTCTGATCTTGGGGCGCAATCCGCTCTGCTGGGCGGCGGCCGCTACGACGGTTTGGTGAAAGTGCTCGGCGGCCCCGATACACCGGCCTTCGGTTGGGCCATCGGCCTGGATCGCCTGGCCATGGTGCTGAAGCAACTTCATGGCGAAGCGCCTTTCAATCCCCCACCCCTGCTCATTCCGCTGGGTGAAGCAGCTTCATCCAAAGCGCTACGGTTGGCCCGGCAATGGTGGGCGCTTGGGCTCAGCGTGCAACTGGAAACCCGAGGCTGTGCCTTGAAGAAAGCCCTGGGCTCTGCGAACCGCATGGGCGTGAAACTCGCACTGATCCTCGGCGATGGCGAACTAGAAAAAAACGCTGTTGCCGTCAAGCATCTGGAAACCGGCCAACAAGAGGAATGGGCGCTGGAGGATGTGCCTTTGAAGTTAAGAGAGAGGTTAAGCCAAAAGCCATAAGGCGAGCCTTACGCTGGCGAAGCCATCCTGATCGATCAGGCCCGGCCTGCCAGGGCCCTCAACAGGGCATCTTTGAGCTTTTCCCTCGAATACGGTTTCGCAAGAAAGACCCCATTCCACTCTGCCGGGAGCTCCTGCTCGCTGTATCCGCTGCACAGCACAACCGGCAGGTTTGGGTGGTTCTTCTTCAGCACAGCAAGAGTCTGCCGGCCATCCATCCTCGGCATCATGAGGTCCAGGATCACGATGGAGAAAGGGTTACAGGAGCCCAGCATCTCGATCGCTTCGGCACCATCGCAGGCGGGGACCACCTGGCAACCCATGCTCTCAAGGAGACGGCCAGTGGAGTCGCGGATGTTCGCCTCATCATCCACCAGCAGCACCCGAAGGCCCTTGGCCAAGGTGGTCTGGGCCTCCAAAGTTTCCACCTTGGCTGCAGATGGAATTCCCGCAGTCGGGAAGTAGAGGCGGAAAGTGGTGCCTTCTCCGGGAGTGCTTTCCATTCCAAGCGCTCCGTGGTGGGCCCGCAGGATTCCTAGCAGGGCCGAGAGTCCGAGACCCCGTCCGGCATCCTTCGTGGAGAAAAAAGGCTCGAAGATCCGGGTCTGGAATTCGGAAGCGATGCCGCACCCCGTATCGCTCACTTCGAGAAAAATGTAGGCCCCGGGCCTGGGCTTCAGTTCGGCTTGGAGGCCGGCTACGTCGGCGGCATCCAAAGTAGCAATCCCCGTAACGATACGGATCCGTCCCAGTTGGTCCCCGATGGCATCCGAAGCGTTGGTGACCAGGTTCAGCAGCACCTGCTGTAGCTGAGCGGCATCGCCCTCCACCGATGGCAGGCCCTCCGGGAGATCCAGCTCCAACTGGACCTTCTTCGACAGGGACGAGGTGAGCAGCGTGGCCATCTGCCGGGCCACTTTGCTGAGGTCGGTAGGTCCCACGACGAAACGGCCCTTGCCCGAATAGGCAAGCATCTGCCCGGTCAGGTCCGTCGCCCTTTCCAGGATGTTTTCCATGATCTTGATGTGGACCAGGGCCTTGTGGCCTTCCGGGAAATCCATCGCCGCCAACTCGAGACGGCCCATCATGGCGGTCATGAGGTTGTTGAAGTCGTGGGCGATGCCCCCCGCGAGGATGCCAAGGCTTTCCAGCTTCTGCGCATGCAGGACCCGGCGCTCCAACTCCAGGCGCTCCCGCTCTTCCTGCTTGCGGTCGGTGATGTCCCGCCAGGTGGTGTAGAGCACCACCCGGCCGCCGAGCGGAAAGGGCGTCAGGGTGACCTCGACGGGGAAATCCTCGCCATCGGTCCGCCGGTGCACCCATTCGAATCGATGGCCGCCCTTCGCATGGGCCAAGCTGATCATCTCAAGGGCCTTGTCAGGACTGGGGCGCCCGTCGGGCTGGGTGGGAGGCGAGAGATCCCAGGGGTGCATCCGCATCAATTCCGGTTCGCTGCAGCGCATCATCTCCAGCACCGCGGGGTTGCAGTCCACGAACCGGTCCCCATCGAGGAGCAGGATCCCATCGTAACTTTGCTGGTAGATCTGGCGGAATTTCTCCTCACTTTCCCGGAGGGCAGATTCGGCCTGCTTTCGATCCGTGACATCCCGCCCTTCAGGGAAGAGCCAGCGGACCTGGCCTGATTGATCCCGGAATGGCGTCAAGGAGAAATCCACCGCTCTCATGGTGCCGTCCACTCCAAGGTGGGTCGCTTCCAGACGGACAAAGCAGCCCGTGGAAGCCTTCGAGATGGCTTCCTTCAGTTCCGCCTGGGCCTTGGGATCGTGGGACCACCATGGGGTTTCCCAGAAGGGCTGGCCGATGACTTCTTCCTCCTGTTTCCCGATGACCGCCAGGGCGGAGCGATTGGTCATCAGCACTCTTCCTTCGGCATCCAACACTCCCATCAGCTGGAAGGCGTGTTCGAACAAAGCCTCGAGCACCTCTGGGGGACGCGGTTCCAAAAGATCTCCTGGAATTTAAAAATTGAAAGGACGGCAAATCCCAAATTTGGCGAGTCTGGCAATTACTGCCGGATTTCCCAGCCTACCGCCAGGAGGCCCCAGGAACACGAATTGAACAGGAAGATTTCCGGTTGTTCACACGGGCCGGCTGCAAAATAACTATTGATATTGAGTCCAAGGATAGATCATATGAAAGGGTGCCGTCCGCACACACTCCGGAGGATCACCATGAAACTTGCGTTACCGTTCTTCCTCATCGCGCTCGTGGCCACGACACAGGTCCATGCCCAGGCGTCTGCTCCCAAGGCCACGGCGGCTCCCGTGGCCGAACCCACGTCTGGTAAAGCTGTGGATGATACCTACGCCTGGGTGGAAGGCCAGTTCGTCCCCGCGGCCGAGGCCATGCCGGAAGACAAGTACGGCTTCGCGCCCACGGATGGCGAGTTCAAGGGGGTCAAGACCTTCGCAGAGCAAGTCAAGCACGTGGCCGCGGTCAACTACATGCTGGGTGCCCTGATCCTGGGGGAGAAGCCCCCTGTTGACCTGGGCAAGCCCGAACAGGGCCCCGAGAATCTCAAAACCAAGGCGGAGATCGTGGCGTTTCTGAAG
>JANYJQ010000004.1 GCA_025358435.1 Holophagaceae bacterium | reverse complement strand
CTTATTCATCTCCGCCCTTCCTCTGGTCGCCCAGGCACCCTGCGACTGCATTGACAAGGGGGACATCAAGGTCCGCATAACGAGGATCACCGCGGCCATCAATGCCTACGGCAAGGAGATGGCCACCATCGGAATGGTGCCCTACACCACGCCGGGCCGGATCGCCCTGCAAAAGCGGGTGGACGCGGCCATGAGCGCTTCGAACACCCCTGGGCGAATCCCGCTTGATGCGAGCGCGGCCACGAGCAACAGCTGTGACATCGAGGTATTCGGCCACCCCACGAAATGCCTGGAAGCGGCGCTCCGCGCCCACGAGAAGGTCCACCAGGATGCTTGCAGGGCCACCTGGGATCAGCACCACGTGATTTTCCGACGCAAGGCCATGGACCGCTTCGAGGCAATGGGCATGACCATGTCGGGGTACATCATGGAAGAGGTCCAGGGCTATCAGACCGAGATTATGTTCCTCGCCAAGGAACTGGCCCGCCTCGAACAGGCCTGCAAGCCCCCACCCCCGCAGCCCGGCAGGGACTACAGCTCCCGCGACCATTCGCCCAGCGAAGGTGGCGACCCGCCGCCGGCAAGCACCAGCCATGATCCCTCGAAGCCCAAGCCCATCGCGACACCACCCCCCATGGTGAAGCCCAAGTCATTGCCGACACCAAAACCCATCGACTGAGGCCGCTTCATCAACTAGTTGATCTTCGTCCGGTGGGCGTTTCCGACGCACCGCGGATCTAGGTTTTGTCCGCCCGGACATGGGCCAGTTCCCAGCGTATGCGGACACCCGGACCTGGCAGGAAGCCTAACAAATCGCCGATGGCAGCATCCATTTCCGGCTCCGTGGCCAAGTCGACGCGGAACAGGCCCTTCATGAAGATCCTGGCAGTCTCGAGGTCCGGAAAGTTCCAGGAATAAGGCACGATGTCATAGCTGCGGACCATGAAACCCGCGTTTTCCAACGCAGTCCTTTCGGCGTGCTCCATCAGAAACTCTGAATGGTGCCCCTCGCTGCTGCGCAGTCCCACGAATTCATCCAGCCAGCGGGCGGCGATTGTCCCCTCGGCCACATCGGCGATGATCAGGCGGCCATCGGGGCGGGAAAGCACACGATGGGCTTCCCGGTAGAACACATCCCTTGCACCGATCAGGTGATGGAGGGCGGCGATGCTGAACATTACATCGAGGGATCCCTCCTTGAAGGGCATGGCGAGCCAATCGCCGAGGACCATTTCTTTATCAAACGCCGCGTAGGCCTTTTTGGATTCGAAAGGGATATAGCGATGCTTCTTGCCGGTCTCCTTCAGATAGCGCCGCAGGTATCCGCCTCCCGCTGGGCAATCCAGGATCCGGTCACCATCGGCGATGTCCGCGAGCTTGATCGGCAGGTGGAATTCCGTGGCGCGCGCTTCTGGCGCTCGCATCATCGCTTCCTGGTATGGGGCCTCCTGACGCCGCATGGAATTCTCCGGACACAGCTGCCTGAAGGGTCAGACTTCAAAAAAGGAATATAGGCCCTGGGCCGTTATGTGCCGATTGGCCTCGATCTGCGGCGTGGTCTGGGGCGCGGTGCCCGTGGTCTTGTTGAGATCCAATAGGATCGCCTCGCCGTTGTGGATGACGTAGTCGAATTTCCCATAGTCGAAGTTGAGTTTCTTGCGCATTTCGATGATGTCGGGATGTGGGGCGATATTCCCGCTGAAGACCTTGTTTCCGGATTTCACGATGGGATCGTTGGCGGCCAGCCGCATGCAACTGCACCGGTCGCCCAGGAACTGGTACATGCGGACGTGGAAGAGGCCGTCCTCCATCTCCGGGAGGAAGCGCTGGACCACCAGATCCGGGCTTTCAAAGCACTCGTCAGGGACTTCCTGGATCCGATCGAAGACAGGGTAGTCCAGGGTGGACTGGAATGTGGGATCGAACCCCTTCCCATCCAGCCGGGGCAGTCCGCGCTCAGCTTCCGGGTGGCCGGCGTAATTGCGTTCGGATTTGACGATGACGGGTCCCCGCCATTCGTCCCCGCGCCTAATCAGATTCGTGCTGAACGTCGACTTACGGATGTCCCGGACCTTGCCATTCACCGCGACAGGGTAGCGTGCGGCAAAGGTCAGATAATCCTCCGGCACCACCGAGAGATCCACATGCACGATGACCAGATCCGCCGGCACGAATTCCTGGGTGCCGAAAACTGGAAACACTTCGTGTCCATCGCGCTCCCAATGAGGCGCGAGTCGGGTTATGGAGTAAACCGACAGATCCATGTTCCGGTCTGATTTGTGGAAAAGGATCGCGATCCGCTGTGGCTTCAAATCGTTTCCTCCCTCCTAAACGCTTCCCCCTCCGACCCGCTCGATCCGGGCGCCTACGCCTTGCAGCTTTTTTTCAAGTCCGGCGTAACCACGGTCCAGGTGATAGATGCGGTCCACGGTGGTCTCGCCTTCGGCCACCAGGCCCGCGAGCACCAAGGTCGCCGAGGCGCGCAGGTCCGTGGCCATCACGGTGCAGCCGGTGAGTTTCGCCGGGCCCGCGACGATGGCGGTGCTGCCATCGATGCGGAGATTCGCGCCGAGCCGCTCCAGTTCCATGGCGTGCTGGAAGCGGTTCTCGAAGATGGTTTCCTTGATGACGCTGATCCCATGGGCCTGGGTCATCACGGCCATGACCTGAGCTTGCAGGTCCGTGGGAAACGCTGGAAAGGGAGCGGTGGTGATGTCCCGGGCGCGGAGCTTCTGCGAGGGCTCGCGTTGGATGCGCAACTGCTTGCCATCGGCGCCATCGCGCTCGGTGATGAGGCAACCCATGCGCTCCAGGAGATCGAGGAGCGCCCGCAGATCGTCTGGCCGGACACGCTCCAGAACCACGTCACCGCCCGCGATGGCCGCAGCGCAGAGGTGCGTGCCGGCCTCGATGCGATCGGGAATCGTGGCATGCGCGGCTCCGTGCAGGATCTCCACGCCATGGATGGTCAGCGTGGCTGTTCCCATGCCTTCGACCCGCGCGCCCATCTTATTGAGCAGCTCCGCGAGATCGCCGATCTCGGGCTCCATGGCGACATTGCGCAAGACTGAAGTTCCATTTGCCAGTGTTGCCGCGAGCAGCGTATTTTCGGTGGCGCCCACACTCACCTTTTCAAATGTGTGGTCGATGGCTTGAAGCCTCCCGCCAGGGACTTTGGCTTCGACATAGCCTTGCACGATCTCGATGTGCGCGCCCATTCGGGCGAGGGCTTCGAGGTGCAGGTTGATGGGGCGGGCCCCGATGGCGCAGCCGCCGGGCAAGGAAACGGTGGCGTGGCCAAAACGCGCCAGCAGCGGTCCTAGCACCAGGATGCTGGCACGCATGGTCTTCACCAGGTCATAGGGCGCCTTCATTTCACCTGTTTCCAGATCAACCGCTCGCATCGCTGCGGTGTATTGAAGGCCATCCTCGTCCGCGGCGCGCTCCACGGCGCAACCCAGGGCTTCAAGCACTTTCAGCATGGTTCTGATGTCCGACACCGCCGGGAGATGGGACAGGTTCACAAGCTCAGAAGTGAGCAGGGCCGCGGCGATGCAGGGGAGCGCGGCGTTCTTGGCGCCGGACACGCGAATGCGGCCCTTGAGTGAATTTCCCCCAATGATGACGAGACGGTCCACGCAGTACTCCTAAAACTGAACGGCAGGGCAATTTGTAAGAATAACGAGAAACTGGCGATAAACTTCTCTACCACTGAAGGAGCCTCAATATGAACCGGTCATTCCTAGGTCTATCTTTTTCCATGGCCCTGGTAGCGCAGAGCCCGGTTGCCCAGATAACCATCGCCCTCGATGCCACCGACGCGCCCCGCCACGTTCTCCACGCCAAACTGAGCATTCCCGCCAAGCCCGGGGCATGTACGCTGCTCTACCCCAAATGGATCCCTGGCGAACATGGACCTACCGGTCCCCTTACGGATCTCGTGAACCTTCGCTTCACGGCCAATGGCAAGGTACTGGCCTGGCGGAGGGATCTCGTGGATATGAACGCCTTTCATCTCGACGTGCCCCAAGGCGCAAGTGCCGTCGAGGCGAGTCTGGATTTCATTTCGCCCACCAGCGCGACCGGATTTTCCTCCGGCGCCTCCGTGACTGAAAAATTGGCGATGCTTAGCTGGAATCAAGTGCTGCTCTATCCAAAGGGCGAACAGAGCGATTCCATCACTTTCAGAGCAAGTCTCAAGCTGCCCGAGGGCTGGAACTTCGGCACTGCGTTGGAAGAAGCCGGCAGCTCTGGTGGAACAGTCACCTTCAAACCCGTGAGCCTTACTAAGCTGGTGGATTCACCCATATTGGCGGGGGCCCATTTCCGGAAGGTGGATCTCGGAACGAGCATGGGCCGGGCGCATTTCCTTGACCTCGCCGCAGACAGCGCAGAAGCCCTGGCCATATCGCCCGAGACCACCCAGCACTACAAGAACCTGGTGGCGGAAAGCGGCGCCCTCTTCGGCGCGCGGCACTACGGCCACTACGATTTTCTGTACACGTTGAGCGACAACGTGGCGCATTTCGGGCTGGAACATCATGAGAGCAGCGACGACCGCACCGCCGAGCGCGCCCTGATCGACCCACAGTTGCTGAAGACCAATTCCGAGCTGTTGCCCCACGAGATGGCCCATAGCTGGAACGGCAAGTATCGTCGACCTGCGGGCCTGGCCACAGGCAACTTTGATACGCCCATGAAGGGAGACCTGCTTTGGGTCTACGAGGGGCTTACCCAATACCTGGGTTCGATCCTGGCGGCCAGAAGCGGCCTCTGGACGGCACAGGACTACCGGGATGATCTTGCGGCCGAGTCCGCGGCGCTGGATACGGCGCCGGGCCGCACGTGGCGACCCTTGCAGGATACTTGCGATGAGGCCCAGCTGCTTTATGGCGCAGCCGAAGCGGGTTCCTCCATGAGGCGAAGCGTGGATTTCTACGCCGAGGGCCAGCTTATCTGGCTCGAGGTGGACACCACCATCCGGGAACTGACCAAGAACCAGAAATCGCTGGATGATTTCTGCCTCGCTTTTTACGGCGCTCCCAGCGGCGCCCCCGCAGTGAAGACGTACACTTTCGAAGATGTTGTGGCCACGCTCAACCTGGTGGTGCCCAGCAATTGGGCGGTTTTCCTGCGCAACCGCCTGGAGAGCCTGGATGCCCACGCGCCCCTGGGCGGCGTTGAGCGGAGCGGCTGGAAGCTCACTTACGGGGATGAACCCACGGAATTATGGAAGGCCCGGGAACAATCGAACAAGTACATGGACGTCAGCCATTCCCTCGGCCTTCTCCTGAGCGCCGAAGGGGCGGTCAACGATGTGCTGCCGGCCTCGCCTGCCGCGAAATCTGGTCTCATCCCCGGCATGAAACTGCTGGCCGTGAATGGGCGGAAATGGTCCGGCGAAGGGCTTCATCAGGCTATAAAGAATTCAAAAACCTCGCCAGATCTGTTGGAATTCATCACCGAGAACGGCTCCTTTGTGAAGGTGTT
>JANYJQ010000195.1 GCA_025358435.1 Holophagaceae bacterium | reverse complement strand
GATCCGAACTCGACCATGCCGAATTTCGCATTGGACGCGCAGCAGATCGAGGAACTGGCCAACTATCTGTTCTCCCGGCCAGTGAAACCTGAATTGGCGGCGGCCGTGGCGGCCGCTTCTGCGGAGGCGCCTGGCGATGCGGTCAACGGGAAGAAAGTATTCTCCGAATCCAGATGCATCTCCTGCCACACGGTCGAAGGCAAGGGCAACGGCTCGGCTCCGGAGCTCTCCAAGGTCGCCTCCATGGCCTCGCGGGGCTGGCTCCTGGCCTTCATCCGCGATCCCCACGCCTTTTCGCCAGAAACCCGGATGCCCCGGTACCATTTATCGGATTCGGAATCGCGGGATCTGGTCGCCTACTTTGAATCTGAATTCAAGGACTTCGGCGCCCCTGATGGACTTCTCAACCCGCTGCATGTCAATCAGACTCTTGCTGAAAAAGGAGCGAAGGCTTTCCGCAGCCTCGGCTGCTTCTCCTGCCATGATCCCGGCCAGGGCACCATCAAGGAGAAGTTCGGGCCAGACCTCAACGGCCTTGGCGACAAGCGGGCCGCATCACTCGATTTCGGCCGAAGGGCAGATCTCAGCAGGACGCTTCCAGCCTGGGCCGCCGCCAAACTCACGGACCCACGTTCCTTCAGCGCCGGGCTCAAAATGCCGACCTACGGATTCAAAGGCGAGGACACCCGGGCCATCGTCACCGCGCTGCTGTCGCTCGGCTCCCAGCCGGTTCCCGAAGCCTACCATCCGGGTGCAAGCGGAACCCCCTCGCCCATCCCGGGGGGTGCCATCGGCAAGCTGGTCCAGCAGTACCGCTGCCTGTCCTGCCACCAGATCGGGACCCAGGGAGGCGACATCTCGACCGCTCCGCTTACGTTCGAAGGCAGCAAAGTCAAGCGTGATTGGCTAGTCAATTACCTGATGGTCTCCTTCACCATCAGGCCCATCCTGGAAGAACGCATGCCGATCTTCCGGATCCCGCGTGACGAAGCTGAGAAACTGGCCGATGCGATAACAAGTTTCTACGTCAACCCGGCCATTCCAGAAGACCCCTTCGCAGGTCGGCCCGCCTCGGATCAGAACGCGGCCGAAGGACAGCATCTCTTCGTGAGCAATGGCTGCCGGGCCTGCCACATCGTGGGCGGTTCCGGAGGATACTACGGTCCCCCACTCACCGATGCCTCCTCGCGGCTCAAGCCCGGTTGGGTGTTCAAGTGGCTCAAGGGCCCCCAGAGCTGGCGCGCCGATGTGCGTTGCCCGAACTACGGCTTCACCGATACGGACGCTTTACGGCTGACCGCCTACCTTGGGACCCTGCGTGCCGCGGGCGCCCAGAAACCCGGTGGAGGCAAGTGATGAACCGCTCACTCCTGCTGGCCCTGGCGATGATCTCGCTGATGGGTTGTTCCAAGAAAAACAAGGAAGTCCCTCCCGTCGCCGCAATCGCCCCCGCGGCGGCCGAAGGCATCCCCCTCAGCTACGAACTCCAGCTCGGAAGGGAAACCTACCGGCGCTACTGCATGCTCTGCCACGGTGAAGGAGGCGCCGGGGATGGCTTCAATGCCTTTAATCTCGATCCTCATCCACGCGACTACTCCAGTCCCGCGTTCCAGAAGAAAAAGACCGACGCAGAGCTGGCCGATGCCATCCGCCGTGGTGGCGCAGGCGTGGGCCTCTCCGCCCTGATGCCCCCCTGGGGCCACACCCTGTCGGATCCTCAGATCAACCAGGTGGTGCTCTACCTCCGGACACTGGAGCACAAGCCGGAATAATGCTGCTTCAGCGACCTGCCGACATCCCAAGGGCAGCTTCAACCACAGGATCCCTGCCCTTGAGAACATCCCGATGCGTGAGACGGGCCTCCAGATCAGGGAGGATGGGTGACTTGAAATCTTCCGGGGCAGCCTCGTTGATGATGTGGATCTGGGTGCCAAAACTGGCGATGCGGCCGGATGGAAGGCGGATATCTTCCACGGCACCGATGTGGTTGGCACCGGCCCCGCAAGTTTGACCCACCAGAAGGGCGCCCGCATCGTGGCGCAGCCGCCACGCCGCCACCGCGGCGGCGGAAAAGACCGCCGCATCCGTCAGGACCACAAGATTCCCCGCTCCCCGCAGCCGGGGTTCTTTCTGGAGCGCGGTAACCAGTCGGTCCACCAGGGCCTCGCTTCCGCCGGTATTGCCACGCAGGTCCACCAGCAGCCTCTCCGCCCCGGATTCCCTGATGGCCTTCAGGGCGCCCGCCAGTACCCCCTTGAAGGGCTTCCGACGGTCATTTTCGCAACTGCGCAAGCGGAAGTAGACTGCCTTCTCCTGAACCAGGATCTGAAAATAATAGGCAGAACGGGGATATTGATCCTTGAGTGCTGTCGAGCCAGGAACCTCTTCCCACTTCCAACTCCGCATCGCGGATTCAGAGGCCAGCGGAACCTGCATTGAAAATGGCTTGCCATCCGCCCCGATGCCCCCAAGTGTCCAGAACGCACTCACCTTCACGATGCCTGCCCCATCCATCAGGAGGGGCCAGATTCCGAAGGACTCATCGAAGACGTGATGGAACCAACCCTCCTGGGTGAAGGGGACATAGGATTTCAGGGAGTGCCGCAAGTCATCCAAGGGCAGGCCCTCCACCCGGTCCAGGCGTGCCCCGAGCAACTCCTTGAAGGGCGCGGTTGCTCCCACGATAAACGTGCCATCACCATAGGATTCGATCTCGATGGGCAGGCGCCGCGCCCCGAACTCAGCGTCAAAATCCACTTCGGTGTGCTCGTCCCCCAGCTCAGCGACGACCTTGGCCCACCGCGCGGCGATCTCATGGTCTTTAAGCGACGGAAGATCCCGTTTCAAGGCTTCCACCCGCCGCTCGAACTCCGGCTTGGAAAGGTGGCGGAAGGGCACCGGATGGCCTCGTGAATAATGCGATGCGAAGGCGTCGATATCGGCCCTCCAGCGATGAAGGCGGGCCTGTTCTGGGGCGTGGGCGCAAAGGGTCGCGGCAAGAAAGAGAGGGAGGATTGAACCCTTCGCGGAGTTCATCAATCTTTTCCTACCAGGGTGACCGTGGCGCCGGCCCCCATGCAGGCTGCCGCGTAGCCGAAGCCCCAGGCGGGGTGCAGGGTCCACAAAGCGCCCACCAAGAGGCTGGAAATCAGATCGCCCAGGCCATTCACGCCACCCAACAACCCGAAGGCAAGACCACGGTGGTCGCTTGGAGCCATTTCGGCCGTCGTCGCACCTTCCAGGGTGTCCTGGATGCCGTTCACGAGACCCGCGATGGAGAAGACCAGCGCCAGGAGTGGCAGGCTGTTCCAACCCTTCACGAAACAACCGATGAGCAGCAATGGCACCGAAATGCCCGCGAGATAGCCAAAACCGAGCACCTTCCGGTGGGTCCGGAACCGGTCCGCGATGGCGCCCGCGGGATAGGTTGAGAATGCATAGATGACATTGTGAAGGACGTACAGCCCCGCGCCGAATGTCGCGGCTTTCATGGCGCCCATGCGCGGGGAAAGTAGTTGGGTTGCCGCCAGAATCAGCAGCGTGTGCGCGAAATCCCCCGCGCCGAAAATGCCGACACCCACCAGATAACCGCGGAAGTTCGAGGGCATCTGCCTGAGCGCATGGCGGAAGGAAAGGAGCTTCGGTTTGGAGCGCGCCCGTTCGGTCACCATCAAGGCGAAGGCCAGCGCCGACAGTAACCCCGGCACTACCGTCCACATCATCAAGGTGCGGTTCCAGGACATCGCCGGGAATCCTGCTTTCGCGCCCCAGGCCAGCAACCCCACCACCACCGCAGGCCCTAGAATTGCGCCAAGCGTGTCGCCCGCGCGATGGAAGCCGAAGGCCCTGCCCCGCGCATCCACCGGGATGCTGTCGGTGAGGATGGCATCCCGCAATGGTCCCCGTACGCCTCGCCCCAGCCATCCGAAGAACTTCCCGAAAAGAATCAAAGGGAAGCCCGAGGCCAGGGCAATGAAACCCGATGCCAGTCCCGTGGCCGCGTAACCGAAGACCACTAGGCCCTTGCGTTTCCCGATGCGATCCGAAAACCAGCCCGCGCCCAGCTTCATGAAACTCGATGCCGCATCGGCAATGCCTTCCACCGCCCCCAGGGCTGCCGGAGGCAGGCCCAGCGCAGCCATGAAGGAAGGCAGCAGCGTGCTTTGCGCTTCATGGCCCAGGTCTGAGAGGAAGCTCGTGAAAGCCATGCCCCAGACAGTGCGGTTGAGCCAGCGATCTTCGGCCATCAGGCATCTCCTTGCTCATGCTTGGCAGTATGGACGCGATGACCGCCATAAATGCCCCGGTGCCCGACAAGCACGTAAGCCAGGAAACAAGAAACCGCCAAGGGTCCCGCAAAAGCGGCGCCGAAGAGTTCGATGCCCATGACCATGGAGGCCAGGGGCGTGTTGCTGGCGGCGGCGGCGAGCGTGATGAAACCGATGGCCGCAAGGAAGGGAATGGGCACGTGGAAAATGGGCGCCAAGGCCGCGCCCAGGAGGGCGCCGATGACGAAGATCGGCGTCACTTCGCCGCCCTTGAACCCGAAGCCGATGGTCACGCAAGTAATGAGGAGCTTGGCGGCGAAGGCCCAGGGAGATATGGCCGCATGTTGCAAGAAAATACCATCAAGAAATGGGAGGCCCAGGTTCAGGTAGCCATCCTCGCGCAGGACCAGGAACAGAGCGATGACCGCCACCCCTCCCACCACGGGCCGCAGCATCCAGCGATCTGCGAACTTCGCCTTCGTCCACAGCGCCAGGCGGTGGGAAAACTCTGAAAAGACACCCGCCGTGATGGCCACGGGCAGTGCGAACAGCGCCACCCTGAGGCCCAGGGACCCGGTGAATTCGGGCGCTGAAACCAGGTAGCGGATGGGATCGGCGCCAAGGCCCCGGCACACCCAATTGGCGACCAAGGAACCCGCCGCGCAGATGACGATGCCCTCGTAATGCAGCTTGCCGATGGCGATGACTTCCATGCCGAAGATTGCGCCCGCCACAGGCGTTCCGAAGAGCGAGCCGAACCCCGCGGAGACGCCCGCCATGAGCAGCAGGCGCTGCCGGGAGTTGTTCAGCCCCAGCCAGGCGAAAGGCAGCTTGCCCAGGGATCGCGCAAGGCTCGCGCCCATCTGCACGGCCGTGCCTTCCCTGCCCGCGCTGCCGCCGCCGAGATGCGTGAGCAGCGTGCCGACGAGCACCAGCGGCGCCATGCGCGATGGCACGCGGCCCTTGAACTCGAGAACCTCGTCCAGAATCAGCGATCCCCCGCCCTCGGATTCCTTCCCGAAGCGCCGGTAGAGAAATGCAGAAATAAGACCGAAAAGCGGCAGCAGCGCGAGCAGCCAAAGTTGCTCTTGTCTCAGGTGGATCGTCCGGCCCAGCAACCAGAGAAACCCCGCCGAGGCCGCACCGGAAAGCAGGCCCACCATGGAGCCCATGCCCAGATCCCAGACAGTCCAGCCCAGCCTTCGCTTCAGAGTATCCATGCCTACGCTCCTCAGAGAGTGCAGGAGTCATTAGGGGCCGTTGCAGAATAGTCAGTGCTCTTCTGACTGTTCTGTTATGGCCCCTTATGCCGTGCCGGGCTTCGATAGGAAGGGTGATTCTACAACGACGGCGCAGCTCAGGGAGCGGTTAAAAGGCGGACACCATCGCCGTAGAAAAGTGGATTCCATAGTCTAATCCGCCGCTTCGAAATAACCTAGGCATGCAAAGTGGAGAATCGCCGGAGGCAGAGGGATGGGCAAGGTTCTGGATCATCTGACGCCTGAATTGCAGGCTTTTCTGGAGCGGCAGCGGGTCTTCTTCGTGGCCACGGCGCCTGTGCAGAGCGGCCATGTGAACCTGTCGCCCAAAGGCCGCGATGCCTTCCGGGTGCTGGCTCCAGGACGGGTGGCCTACCTGGATCTCACCGGCAGCGGCAACGAGACTTCGGCCCACTTGCTGGAGAATGGCCGCATCACGATCATGTTCTGCGCGTTCGAAGGGCCACCGCTCATCTTGCGCCTCTATGGACAGGGCCGCGCGGTGCTGAGGGGCAGCGCCGAATGGGATCAGCTGAAGCCTCGCTTCGCAGATCTGCCCGGCGCCCGCCAGATCATCCTGGTCGACCTTGACCATGTGCAGACTTCCTGCGGCGATGGCGTGCCTTTCATGGACTTCCGTGCGGAACGCGACAAGATCATCCAGTGGGCGGAAACCAAAGGGGAGGAAGGCCTGGAGGCCTACCGCCAGGAAAAGAACCTGCGCAGCATTGACGGCCTGCCCACCGCGCTGGGTCAATAGGGATATTCTTGAAGTCCCTTCCCCTGGGATTCAAATCCTTTAGTGTCCTCATGCAGGAGTTTCCATGCGCTTCGTGACTTCTTTGCTCGCCCTGCCCTTGCTGGCCCAGGCGCCAACCCCGACTTCTGGCCCGGCCATGAAGGCCATCATCGGCGCCACGGTGGTGGATCCAGGCGGAGCCCGGATCCCGGACGCTGTGGTTCTCCTAAAGGGTGATCGCATCGAAGAGATCGGGCCGCGGGCAACCATGAAGATTCCGAAAGGCGCCGAGCGGGTTGAGGCCGCGGGCCAGTTCCTGGTGCCGGGCTACATCGACGCCCACGTGCATTTCTTCCAGAGCGGCGGCCTCTACACGCGGCCGGACGGGTTCGACCTGCGCGTCCACCATCCCTACGCCAAGGACCAGAAGGCCATTCGCGCGGGGCTGCAGGACACTTTCGCGCGTTACCTCCGCTGCGGCGTGACCTCCGTGGCGGATGTGGGCGGACCCATGGCGAATTTCGAGGTGCGCGAACTCGCCGCGAAATCCGATCGTGCGCCCCGCGTGGCCTCGGCCGGACCACTCATCTCCTCAGTCTCCCGCGATGCCCTGGACCTGGGCGACCCCCCCATTGTCAAGTGCGCGACAGCCGACGAGGCCATTGCCCTGATTCGGCGCGAAGCCGAATGGAAGCCGGACTTCATCAAGATCTGGTATGTGGTGACACCGGAGGAGACCGTAGAGAAAAACCGCCCGGTGGTGAAAGCCGCCATCCAGGAGTCCCACCGCCTGGGCTTCCGCGTAGCCGTCCACGCCACGGAGCTGGCCTCCGCCACCGCGGCACTGGAAGAGGGAGCGGACCTCCTCGTCCACAGCGTCGATGACAAGGATGTGGACGAGGCCTTCCTGAAACTGGCCCGGGAGCGGAAGATCGTCTACTGCCCGACCCTGATCGTGTCCGAGGACTACACCCGCACGGCCACCCAGCAGTTCGCCTTTTGCGCCGAGGAATTCGCCTGGGGGGATGCCTTCACAATGGGCACGCTCTTCGATGTCCGGCACCTTTCCGGCAGTCCCATGGCGGATCGCCTCCGCAAGATGGCAGAGGCTCCGAAGCCCATCAAATCAAAACCCGCGATGGCGCGGAATCTCATCAAGGTGATGAAGGCTGGAATACCCATCGCCATGGGCACCGACGCCGGGAATGTCGGCACCCTGCACGGGCCCTCGATCTTCAGGGAGATGGCCGCCATGGAAGCCACGGGCATGACGCCCCTGGAAGTCCTCAAGGCGGCCACGGCCGGCGGCGCCCAATTGCTGGGCCGCACCGATCTTGGCCGAGTGACACCGGGGGCCCTGGCGGACCTGGTCCTGCTGGACGCAGACCCGGCCCTGGGGGTGAAGAATTTCTCGCACATCACCAGGGTGGTTCGCGGCGGCCGCATTTTCGATCCCGCCACCCTCATCCCCGACGGCCCCGAGGCCTTGGCCCAGCGCCAGCTCAACGCCTACAACGCCCGGGACCTGGCGGCCTTCTGCGCCCCCTATAGCGATGATGTCCAGATTGTCGACCTCGACAGCAAGGAGCAGACCCACGGCAAGGAAGCCTTCAAAGCCCGCTACAAGGGAAGCTTCAACAAGATGCCCAAGGCCCATTGCCAGCTGGTAAAGCGCATGGTGGTGGGGAATTTCGTCCTGGACGAGGAATCCATCACGGACACTGGTGGCGACCCCATCCACGCCGTCGCCATCTACGAAGTGAAAAACGGAAAGATCGCCGTGGTGCGGTTCATCAAGTAATCGGAATAGCTAAAAAAGGTACCGCGCGGAGATGCGGAGGGTAGCGGAGGAAAACAATTTTTCCTCACCTACCCTCCGCTTTTTCT
Source organism: Holophagaceae bacterium (assembly GCA_025358435.1). Lineage (GTDB taxonomy): Bacteria > Acidobacteriota > Holophagae > Holophagales > Holophagaceae > JANXPB01. The sequence goes on along the minus strand of JANYJQ010000195.1, from coordinate 22,556 downwards.
CCGCTACCCTCCGCGTGGTTTATTTTCGCGCGATAGCCCTGTCTACACGCTTTCGAACTCTGCCGTGAAATGCCGCAGGTACTTGGCCTGCTTGACCATCTTCACGCCCTTCACTTCATGCCCCCGCGACTTCAATTCGCAGATGGCCTCGGCGGCGTAGTCGAAGTGGCTCTGGGTGTACATGCGGCGCGGGAAGGCCAGGCGCACCAGCTCCATGGCGTGGTATGACTCGGTGCCATCGTCATTGCGCTTGCCGAACATGACCGAACCGATCTCCACACCGCGGATGCCGGCTTCGAGATAGAGCGCGTTGCAAAGGCTCCAGGCGGGATACTTTTCGTGGCCGAGGTGGGGCAGGAAATCCTTGGCATCCAGATACACCGCATGCCCGCCGGTGGGCTCCACGATGGCGACACCGCCCGCTTTCAATTTCTCGCCCATGTACTCGGCGGTGCGCAGGCGGTAGCGCAGGTAGTCCTCATGCAGGCCTTCCTCCATCCCCACCGCCAGGGCCTCGAGATCGCGGCCCGCAAGGCCGCCGTAGGTGGGAAATCCTTCGGTGAGAATGAGCAGGGTTTTCGCAGCCTCCACCCAAGGGCCGTGGTTCAGCGCCAGGAAACCGCCGATGTTCACCATGCCGTCTTTCTTGGCGCTCATCATGCAACCATCCGCCAGGCTGAAAATCTCCTGGGCGATGGATTTCACGCTGCGGTCCTGTTGGCCCTCCTCGCGCAGCTTGATGAACATGGAGTTTTCCGCGTAGCGGCACACGTCAAGGATCAAGGGTTTGTTGTAACGGTTCAGCAGCTCGCGATAGGCGCGAAGATTCGCCAGGCTCACGGGCTGGCCGCCCCCACTGTTGTTGGTGAGTGTCATCATGCCGAAGGGGATGCGATGGGCCTCGCGCTTGAGCAGTTCCTCCACCCGGGCCAGGTCGATGTTGCCCTTGAAGGGATGGATGGTGCGGGGTTGCAGTCCCTCGGGAATCACCAGGTCGACGGCCTCGGCGCCCTGGTATTCAAGGTTGGCGCGGGTGGTGTCGAAATGGGTGTTGTTGGGCACGAGGTCGCCCTTCTTCGTCGCCACGCTGAAGAAAATCCGCTCCGCCGCGCGGCCCTGGTGCGTGGGGATGATTTGCTGGTAGCCCGTGAGGTCCTTCAGCACCGCTTCCAGCCGGAAAAAGGATTTGGAGCCTGCATAGCTCTCGTCGCCCTCCATGATGGCGCCCCATTGCTTGGCGCTCATGGCGCCGGTGCCGCTATCGGTCAGGAAGTCCAGCAGCACGTTCTCTGCCGGAAGCAGAAAGACATTCAGTTTGGCCTCTTTGAGCCAGCCTTCGCGTTCAACGCGCGTGCTCATGCGGATTGGCTCCACGGCCTTGATGCGGAAGGGTTCGATGATGGTGTGGATCATGGTTCACCTGAGAAAAGAAAATGGGGCGGGCGCCCCAGAGGGCGCGGATATCGTTCGTTGGAAGTGGACCGCCTCAGGCTGCGCCTTCTCCGCAAGCGGACCTGGCCTCATGCTCCGCGCGCCGGTTCTTCTGTCGGCATCCTGGGTTCAACCGAGACCTCTGCATAAACCATAGCTGATGGCCCCGGTTCGGTGCCAGGCAAGCTGCTCGCCTTCCCAGCAAAATCAAAAAGGAGGTCCGCGCACACCGAAACCCGCAAATCACGAATGGGAAGGCAAAAAATAAATTAGCGAAATAAACACGAATGTCCTAGTCTTACATCATGGCTAAAAGCACACCGGTTTTCGAATGCACGGCTTGTGGAACCCGGTTCCCCAAGGCGATGGGAAAATGCACGAACTGTGGCGCCTGGGACAGTATCGAAGAGGTGCGGGGCTCCCTGAAACGGGATCTGCAGCGCGCCCGCAGCTCTTTTGCGCAAGGCCACTACAACGGCCCAGTGGCGATTCTCGATGTGGAAATCACCGAAACGGAACGCACCGCCACGGGACTTGTGGAACTGGATCGCGTGCTGGGCGGCGGTGTGGTGCCAGGCATGGTGGTACTGCTGGGAGGCGAACCTGGCATCGGCAAATCAACACTGGTGCTGCAATGGGCCGCCACGGAACCGGGCCTCGTGCTCTATGCCAGCGGCGAAGAAAGCGAGCGTCAGATCAAACTTCGAGCGCAGCGGTTGGGGACTGAAAATCCAGGCATCCATCTGCTCGCGGAAACCGATGTGCGCATCATCCTGGAAGAGGCCGAGCGCATGAAGCCGGCCCTGCTGCTCATTGATTCCATACAGACCTTGTTCGACCCGGATTTCGAAAGCAGCGCCGGTTCCGTGAGCCAGGTGCGCGGCTGCGCACAGCTGCTCACCCGTTGGGCGAAGGCCACAGGCACGCCGCTCGTTCTGGTCGGACATGTCACCAAGGATGGAAGCCTCGCCGGACCCAAAGTCCTGGAGCATCTAGTGGACACGGTGCTGGCTTTCGAGGGTGACCGCCACCATCATCATCGCCTGCTGCGGAGTCTGAAGAACCGCTTCGGCGCCGCCTTTGAGCTGGGCGTATTCGCCATGACCGAGCGGGGCCTGGTGCCCGCTGAAGGCAATCCGTTTTTTCTTGATGCCGAGCCGCGGCCGGGATGCGCCGCTACGGTGGTCCTTCAAGGGACGCGGCCGATGGTGGTCGAGATCCAGGCTCTCGTTGCATCCGCGGGCCTGGGCATCCCCCGGCGCACGGCCCTGGGCATCGATGGCCAGCGCTTGGCCATGCTCTGCGCCGTGGCCGAGCAACGTGGCGGAATCCAGTTGCATGACCGCGATGTCTACGTGAACGTGGCCGGTGGGCTGGAAATCGAAGATCCCGCCGCGGATCTCGCGGTCATCGCGGCGCTGACAAGCAGTGCCACGGGGCGCCTGCTCACCGAAAAAAGTTTGTTAATGGGCGAAGTCGGACTCACCGGCGAAGTGCGTCCCATCGCCCAGCTACCCCTAAGATTGCAGGAAGGCGCCCGACTTGGTTTTTCCTCCGCCGTCGTGCCCAAAGTGGGTCTCGAAGGTAAAGCCCCCATGCAAGTCTTTGCAGAAATCAGCGTCGAGCGGCTGCGTGTGAAGGCGTGGTTGCGACAAGTGGCCGAAATCGAAGATTCCCTGTGAGGGAAAAACACTTCTGCAAATGATCAGTGATGCCCGTAGTTCTTCTCTCCGGCCTTGACCGCGATGGGGAGACGGTTCTGCGGGGGTGGCAGCGGGCAGGTGGCGAAGGGAGTGAAGGCGCACGGTGGATTGTAGGCCCGGTTGAAATCCAGGACCACCTTGCCATCCTTCGGCATGGCCGCGTATAGAAAACGCCCTGCCGGATAGGTTCCCTTCCCGCTGGTCTTGTCTCGGAAGATGAAAAACAGTTGGGGATCGCCCGGGTCTTCGATGACGGGTTCCAGGGTCAAATCCTTGCCGTGTAATTTGAATTTCACAAAGCCCGGAGCCTGCATGGTCTCAGTGGTGCCCAGCACTGTAGGAATCTGGATGTCCTTGGGTGTCGCATAGGGCACGAACTCCGCAACCACTAGGTATCCTGGATCAGCGGGGAAGGATTGGATGCCCTTGAATCCGAGCCGGACGGGGCTTTGGGAATCCTTCACCCGGATGCCAAAGCGGTCCCCTCGTTTGATCACAAAAAACGAAAGCTCCCCCAGCGAAAGAACGTCCGGTTTGCCATCCGCATCGATCCTGAGCACCTGCTCCACGACCGGTTCAATAAGTTTGTCATTCAGGTTCCAGCCGCTGCCCGGCGCCACCTTCACCCTGACCGTTCCATGGTCCAAAACGAGCACGCCCGCCTTCTCAGGAGCCTTCTTTTCGGGGAGGGGAACGGGATTTGAGGAGTCTGAACCAAAAGCATTTTCACCTTCGGCCAGCCAGCTCAAACCAACCAACGTCAGCCATCCATTTTCACTTCTCAAGCGAGCCTGGCGATCGTTGCGCCACTGTTCCAAATCTTTGAGAAAGGCCGCTTTATTTGTGCCGTCCGGCGCCATCGCTGGAGGAATGGAAATCACGACCGCGGGCGGCATAGTAGGTGGAATCATCGGCATTCGAACCTCCTGTGGACCAAAAAACGCAAAAAGTTTTTTGTGTTCTCTGTGCCCTTTGTGGCTGGTTTTTTTTGCGGTTGGCCCGAGGCTTCCGTCTACCGCCCCTGCAGCCCCGGGTCCTGGGTGAGTTCTTCGATGAGATCATGAACGCTCATCATGTCCTTGAGGCGTGCGCCATTGCTGCCGGAAAAGAAGAGGCCGCTTTCGCGGTCGCCGTTCCAGGCATCCGCGAGGCGATCGGCGATGCAATAGCCTACCTCCGCGGCGCCCTTGCCATGGCCGCAGGGTGTCAGGCATTGGCTCACGCAGCGAATCTGGGGCGCGGTGCCTGCTTCATGCGGGATTGCAGTGCCGTGCGCACGCCGCGGGCGGGCATCCCGACGGGCGACTTCATCAACACGATGTCATCGGCTTCTGCCTTGAGAATCGTTTCTTTGAAGTTGGAATGGGCGTCGCATTCGAAAGTCCCGATGAAGCGCGTGCCCATCTGCACTCCTGAAGCGCCCAGCGCCATGAAACGCAAGATGTCTGCGCGGTCCCACACACCACCAGCCACAAGCACCGGGAAATCGCCCCATTTGTCCCGCTCCGCAAGCACCGAGGGCAGCAGATTCTCAACGGTGAATGCCGGGTCCACGCACTGCTCTGGACTGAACCCTTGGTGTCCGCCGCTTTCAGGCCCTTCCAACACCACGGCATCAGGAAGGCGGTTGTACTTGCGCTGCCACTGCTTGCAGATGACGCTCAGGGCCCTGGCGGAGGAAACGATGGGCACAAGCGCCACATCCGCATCCCCGACATAGTCCGGAAGGGCCAAGGGGAGGCCGGCGCCGGAAACGATCATCTGGGCGCCCGAGGCCACCGCGGCCCGCACGGTGGCCTCGTAGCCCTCGATGGCGCAAAGGATGTTGACACCCACTGCTCCGTGGCCTTCGGCCCGTTCCAAGGCAGCTCGCAGGATAGTATCCAAGGCGGCGGGCGGATTGAGGGACATGGTGCCGTCTGGCCTGCCAAATCGCCGCGCTGTGCGGGCGGAAGGGTGGTAGCCGGTGCCGATGGCCGATACCAGGCCCACGCAGCCCTCCCGGGCCACGGCCCCGGCGAGGCCCTCCCAGGACACTCCAACGCCCATGCCGCCCTGTTGAATGGGATAGGACAAATCCAGATTGCGGATGCGCAGACGTGGCATGGTGCCAGGGCCTTTCCGCAACAGCATCTCATTGGCCTCACCCAGGCCATACATCAGACGCGACGTGAATTCCGGTATGGAAGTCTCATCAAGGAGCGCTGGAGATCGAGGTTGAAAGCCAAATGCGCCCGCCTCCATGCCCTGTCTGGCCTGGGCGCTATTTTCAGCGATGGCGAGAATCGGCAATCCATGGTGATTCAGGGATTGAACCTTGTCAGCGGGTGCCAGGAAAGCCGAGGCGCCCTGGGCGCGGGCCAGGTTGGCTTCATCCTCGTTCTCAACGGCAACCATGCGGGGGACATTCACCCCCAGCAATGATTGCATCGCTGGGGACAGGTCGGCGGTATGCAGCAGGAAGGCCACGCCGGCTTCCCTGGCGGCCGCAAGAACGCCTTCAGTGCCGCCACGGAGGCCCCGGAGATCGAGTCCAAGCTTGCCATTGCTTCGGACCGAAGCCGCCAGTTCCTGCAAACGCTCCTTCAGCCGCGTGGCATCCGGAAATGCCTCGGTTCGCGGCAACGCCCAACCCCCAGCCCTAAGAAATGCCGCGTTCAGATCCAATGCGCCCGGGGCCTGCCATCCCTGAAGTACGGCGGTTGAATCATCTGCGAACAGGAATTCGGCCATCTTGGACTCCCCTGGATGCGGACACCGGGAACCGGGGCGCACCCATAAGCGATTATGGACCCTTACCCTTGCCTGGGACATGGAATTCGTGCGCTTACAATTGGATACACCGTTCCGAGGAGATCCATGAAATCCATGACCGCTTACGCAGAGTTGGTGCGTCCTCTGCAACAGGGACAACTGCGGCTCAGTTTGCGCAGCGTGAACAGCAAGGTGCTGGACTTGAATCTGCGCATGCCTCCCGCGCTCTTCCCTTTGGAAGCGGGATTCAGGGCCGCTGTGCGCGAGGCCGCAGGCCGCGGGAAATTGGATCTCGCCATCGAGGTGCAGGACGAGCCCGGCCTGGAATCACAATTGAATCGGACTTTGCTCCGCTCCATCGCCAAGACATGGCAGGAGGACGCTGAATGGTTGAATCTACCGCCCCTCACGGCGGAAGCCTTCTTCCGATTGCCTGGCGCCTGGTTGCCGTCTGCTTCGGATCTGACCGAACGCCTTGAAACTCCCATCCTCGGCGCCTTGAAGGAGCTCCTTGAAAAGTGGAATGAAAGGCGAGTGAAGGAGGCCGCACGGCTGCAACCGGCTTTCGAATCCAATTTGTCGGAGCTGCGGCGGCTTCGAGGAGTGCTGCAGGCAGAAGCTGAAACCCAAGCCGCTGAATTGCCGGAGCTGTACCGCCAACGCCTTGATCAGGTCTTGAAGGACGCCCAACTCGCAGGCCAGCTGCCGGCTGAACGTGTCATCGCAGAAGCCGGAGCGCTCGCCGAACGCCAGGATGTCCGCGAAGAACTGGTGCGGCTTTCAGCCCATCTGGATGATTTCGGGGAACGTCTGTCAAAAGGAAAACTCGAAGGGAAGGCTGTGGACATCTGGTGCCAGGAGGTGCTCCGTGAACTCAACACCTGCGGGAGCAAGTGCAAGCGTCTGCCCATGACCCGCGCGGTGATGGAATCCAAGGGCGTTCTCGATCAGATTCGCGAACAAGCCGCGAATCTGGAATAGCGCCATCACAAACAGGGCATCGGAAGAAGGAGGGGATCAGTTGCTCAGGTCCCACTCCAGCGGCGTATCCGGGGGAAGTGAAGTTTGAACTTGAAGCATTCCACTCGAAAGGAGATCGGGAATGTTCAAGGTTTGGTTGTCCAACACCAAGCCGGCAACCGTTGTTTCCCCCGGGAAGAGTCCCACCCAGGCATTGCGTCCGCCACGTTTTGCGGCATACAAGCAATGATCTGCCACATCAACGACCCTTTCCCAGGAAATCGCCTGCGGAAATTCCGGAACGAAGGGATACAACGCGAAGCCTGACGAACAGGTAAGATGCAGGGAATTGCCGTCCCCTATGCCGAATTCATGTGTGGCCACCATGGCGCGGATGCGTTCCACCAGGATGGTGGAGTCCTGGCGGCAGACGTTGCGGGCCACGACCAGGAATTCCTCCCCTCCCCAACGCACTACGGTATCCGTGTCGCGGGAGGCGTCCTTCATGATCTCCCCCATCTGCTGCAGCACGAGATCACCGGCGTGATGCCCGTGTTCATCGTTCACATTCTTGAAGTGGTCCAGGTCCACCATGATGAAGAGCAGGTCGACGTTCAGGGCCGTGCGGTCCCTGCGAGGTCCCTTCACCTCGTGGCAAACCCGGTTCACCACGGCTACGTCTTCAGGCAAGCATTCATCAAGAAAACGGCGGTTCCGCAGACCCGTCAGGGGGTCCGTCAAACTCTGGGTTCGCAGGGCCTCATTCGCGGCTTCCAGCGCATCATTGGCCCATTCCATGGCCTCATTGGCCGCTTTCAGTTCCTTCGTGCGGGCTGTGACCTGCGCTTCGAGCAGCCGGTTCTTCTGCTTAAGGGCGAACATCCGCCAGCGCACGACCAGCGCGATGAATCCTGCGATCATGAGCCCTATCAGGGTTCTGAACCACAAAGACTCCCACCATGCCGGCAGCACTTCGAAATCAAAAGCGGCGACCGGACCCCAGGCACCCTGCCCGATCCGGGAGCTGACTTCCAGGCGGTATTTGCCATGGGGCAATGCGGGATACCTTTCCTCGCGGCTATCCGTCAGGTGCCATTCAGATTCCAGCCCCACCAACCGGATTTTCTGGTGGACCGCCTGTTCCCGCAGGAAGCTCAGACAAGCAAACCGGGCTTCCAGGGTGTTCGAAGCATAGGGAACCTGGACTTCTTTCGACCCCGGATGATAGGTCCCGGGACCCAGTTTAAGGGAAGTGATCACCGTGGAGGGGGGCACGGCGAAGCCCTTGTATGCATCCGCGTGGAAGTGCGCGAGGCCAGTGCTGGTCCCGATCCACACATCACCATTGGCCTCCGGCAGAAACGCCATGTTGTCGCAGTCCTCTCCCACAAGCCCTTCAGCAACGCCAAAATGCTCGATGCCCTCCGGCCTGACCAGGTCCACACCCTTTCCAGTTCCGATCCAGATGCCGCCCTTGGCGTCCTCGCCCATGAGGTACACCATGTCTTCCACCAGTCCGCTGCTGGTGTCGAGCTGTTTCAGGATCTTCAGCGTACCGCCCTCATAACGGGCAAGCGTAAGACCGAGTGGCTCATCGTAGGTGATCAACAGGTCTCCACTTTTTGTGGACCTGGTGTAAGTCATATGATCATGCTTGAGTCCATCCTTGGTTGTGAAGCGGCGCCACCGGCCGTTTTCCAGCATGGCAAGGCCCCGTTCTCCAGGCACCCAGATCCGCCCTTCGGCATCCTGGTGGACATCGCTGATGTATTCGGTGGGAGTGCCCTGAGGAAGCTCGACCCGCTCAAATTTCAGCTTTCCCTTTGTTGGTGGAGCCTTGAAAAGACCCTCTCCATCCGTGCCGGCCCACAGAACTCCGCTCCGATCCAAGTAGATCCTGAAGATGCGTTTGGCGGCTGCATCCTGGCTGAGTTCGATTTTTTGAAGCGTCTTTCGTTTTGGGTCATACCTCAGCACCTCGTTTCCAGGGACTCCGGCCATGTACAAGTCGCCGTCCGGGCCTTGCACCACAGAACGGATGACATGCCCAAGGGTGCCTTGAAGGACCTCCCAGCCCGTGGAGGTGGCTCGCGCAAGGCCATTGTCCGTCCCCACCCAAAGCTGCCGGTCCAGATCCCTGAAGATGTTCCAGATGACTCCGCTGGGCAAACCGTCGGCCTGCGTGTACACACGCCAGATGCCACGACCCAGAAGCCTGAAGACGCCCACGGAACCCATCCACAGAGTTCCTTCCCGGTCCTCCATCGCCGTCCTGCACCAGGAAGTCGGCAATCCCTCCTTGGTTCCCAATACAGACCAGATGCCGCCCTCCAGATGAGCCAGGCCTTGCTGGGTAGGAGCCCAGATATCCCCGTGACGGCCAGTGATCAGAAAACCCCGGTCGCTGATGACTGAAAAGGGCAAGCTGGCCACTCGAAACCGGGAGGCAATAGGATCAAGCACCCACAAACTTCGCGGTGTGCGGGCCCAGAGGCGGCCAGCTCCATCCTCGGCCAGAGCGTCGATCCTCTCCTTTTCAAGGCCTGGAGGGGCTTCAAAAACCATCCAGCTGCTGTCCCGGTGGGCCAGCACCTGGGATTTTCCATCCCATCTTGCCACCCACATCGTCTTTGTCTTCAGCCCGCCGAAGAGCGCGGTCGCCTCTCCCTTGGGCCACGCCGGGGCTTTGGTGAATCGCCCCTCGGGATCTTGGAAATAAGGGCCTTCATTCGTCGCGACCCAGAATCCCCCGGGGCCGGTGGCCAGTCCTTCGATGGGAACCATCGGCAGTCCCTGGGTGATCGACTCGAAGGCGTGGCCATTCCACCGGGCCAGGCCCCGGCGGGTGCCCACCCAAAGGGAACCAGACGGGTCTGAGTACATCGCCAGGGTATCGCTCGAAGGCAATCCATCCTTTACCCCGAATGGCTCGAAACGGGATCCATCGTACCTGAAAAGCCCTGCCTCAGTGCCGGCCCAGATGAAGCCCTGGCTGTCCTGCACCAGTTGCCAGACGGCCAGGTTGGAAAGACCCTGATCCGCAGCATAGGCTCGAAACGACAGGCGCCCTGCAGGCGCTGCATCCGCAGGTGCAGGTGCAGGAAGCACCATCGTTCCAGATGCGGAAATGAAGATCGCTAAACGCAGATAGTGGAAAAACGAGGCCATGAGGTCCTGAAGAGTTGACTGACCCCAGTATCGTCAAGTCCAAGGAAATCCCAGTATTTTATGTTTCTAGTTGGAAACCGGGAATACCGATAGTCCCTCATTTTTCATCCCTCATCCCGAACACTTATTTCGTAGTTCGGCGCGTCTTTCCAATCAAGCTTTTCGGTGCCTCGCATGGAGGACTTCACCACCAGACTGCCATCCTCGGCTAGGGGCCTGAGGCTGCCGTGTCTGAGCGTTTCGACTAGATGTTCGGCGGGCGCGTCGTCGCTGGGATAAACGCCCACCCAAGCATCGCGGCCGCCATGCTTGGCGGCAAAAAGACACTGGTCGGCGATCTCCACGACCCGCTCCCAATCCAGGCTGGCCGGCTCTTCGGGTATGAAGGGGAAGCAAGTGTAACCAATGGAACAGGTGCGGTGCAGTGTGCGGCCATCTCCGATATCGAAAGGATGAAGAGCGATGGCACAACGGATCCGCTCCACCAGGATTGTGCCTTCCCTTCGGCTCGTATCGCGGGCCAGCACCAGGAATTCCTCCCCGCCCCACCTGACAGCCGAGTCTGCATCGCGGATGCATGCGCGAAGGGTATCGGCCACTTGCACGAGAACCCGGTCGCCTGCGGCGTGCCCAAAGAGATCGTTGATCTCTTTGAAATGGTCGATGTCCACCATCAGAAAAAGCAGGTCTATGTTCAGGTCCAGTCTTTCTGCCCGGCTGATGGTCAACAAGCGATGATGCCGCTGGGCCTGGGCGGCCTCTTCGGGCATCTGGATCTGAAGGAAACGGCGGTTGCAGAGCCCAGTCAAAGGATCGGTGATGGTCTGATCCTGCAAGGCTCTATTTGCACGTTCCAGGTCCTGGGTCCGTTTGAGAACCAGGACTTCCAGAAACCTGCGGCGTGACTCCTCACCCGTCATGAAGCGTCGCAGCATCCACGCTCCGAGACCCAAAGTTGCAACGGCTGCGAAGATACGGAACCACCATGTTTCCCACCACGCCGGCAGCACTTCGAATCCGATCTTCTGCGGCTCTCCCCAGGGCCCCGGACCAATCCGGGAGTGGACTTCGAATCGGTAGCGCCCTTTCGGAAGCGAGGGATACCGGACAACCTTGGATTCCGTCAGGCGCCATTCACTCTCCAGTCCGACCAGGCGCACTTCCTGCTGCACGGCGCTTTCCCTCGCAAAACTGAGGCCCGCAAAACGCGCTTCAAATAAATTGTCGGCCTTGTCCACTTCCAGTTTTGAATTTGGGATTCCCGTGTAGGTTTTTCCACCGAGCTTGAACCCCAGGATCACTGTGGGCGGCGCTGGGCCGGAACCCTTTCCCCCCTTGGGAAGCCAGTGCCCAAGCCCCGCGCTGGTGCCGATCCAAACGCCACCCTCGGCATCCGCCTGAAAGGCCTGGGCGCCACAGTCTTCCCCGATCAGGCCGTCTTGCAGGCCGAAATGTTCCGGTCCATTTTCACTCAGGATGTCGACACCCCGGGCCGTGCCGACCCAAACCCGCCCAAAGCTGTCCTCACCCAGGGAGTGGACCTTGTCGGAAGCCAGCGAAACGGATGTGTCTTCGTGCCCCAGCACCCGAAAAACATCTCCGGCGAATCTGGCTCGGGTAAAGCCCAGAGGATCGAAATAGGCAAGAAGAAGATCGCCGTTCCGAGTTCCGCTCACATGGGAGACATGGTTCTTGCGGAGCCCTTCACTTGTGGTGATGCGGCCCCACCTGCCTTCCGCCCGCACCGCCAATCCTTTGGCGGCCGCCACGAATAATCGCCCTACGGAGTCCAGGTACAGATCGCTCACATACTCCTGAGGATCACCGCCGGGCAACGCTTCTGATTTGAAGGACCAGAGACCGCGGTCCCGCCTCCCCCTGAGCAGGCCTGCGCCTTCGGTGGCCACCCAGAGATCCCCTCCGGCATCCAGGGCCAGCCTGAAAATCCGCTTGCCGGTGACCCCCGCCGATGCGCCGAAACGTTCGATTTTCTGGGTGGCAGGATTGAAGGTGAGAACTTCAGTCGGCGTCCCGGCCATGTAGATGATTCCGTCCGGGCCTTCCACGATGCTTCGGATGGCGTTCTTGGAAGTTCCGGGAACGAGGCTCCAGCCCTTGGAGGTCGCCTTGGCGGCGCCCTGGTCCGTGCCGATCCAAAGCTGGCCTTGTTGATCCCGCCGGATTGCCCACACAAGCTCACTGGGCAGCCCATCCTTGGTGGTGTAGCTCTGCCAAGCTCCTAGGCCCATGAGGCGATACAGACCCAGGCTTGAAAACCACAGGTTGCCTTCGCGATCCTCGATCACGGTGCGGGTCCAGGAGGTTGGAAGGCCTTCAGCACTGCCCAGATGGCTCCACTGGTCCTCATGGATGTGGTAGAGCCCCAGATCGGTTGTGATCCAGATTCCTCCATCTCGGCTAGGCGCAAGATATCCCCGCGATCTTATCGAAGGAAGGTCGCTTTTCGGTTCGATGAACTGGTCGGCCCCGCTGGGGAGCATCCACAAGTGGTTTGAACTCCGGGCCCAGATCCGGCCTTCCCAGTCCGCCAGCAGCGCGTCTATGCGTTCCTGGCCAAAATTCGATGGGGTGCCCATCCGCTGCCACCCGCCATCCTTCAATCGAAGGATCTGGGCCAGCGGACGGCCATTCTCCAGGGTCCAACGAGCGGCCCAAACCGCCCCGCCGGAAACCTTGGAATAGAGTGAGGAAACCTCGCCGCCGGGCCAACCTGACGATGGCGACAGCAAGGGTTGGGTGTTCATCTTCGAGAGGGTGAAAGGTCCTTTGGTTGTGGCGACCCAGAGCCTGCCGTCAGGCCCAGTGGCCAGGCCCTGAACGTCCTGCACACCGGGGATGGGGATAAAGCCTTGGCCGCTCCATCGGGCCAGGCCGCCGAAGGTCCCAACCCAGAAGGCGCCTTGGGGATCCTGATGAAGCGAGGTGATCTGGCTGGAAGGCAGACCCTGCTTCAGGGAATAGGCTTGGAACCGGCTGCCATCATATCGATAGAGCCCATCTTCGGTACCCACCCATAGGAAGCCCTGGACATCCTGGCTCACCTGCGTGATAGCGAGGCTGGTCAGGCCCTGCTCGGCGTTGTAGGTCCGAAAAGCATAGCGCCCTGGCGGAGTGCCCTCGACCGGGTTAGCGGGCGTACCAGAAAAAGCCGCGGCAGCTATCCAAACCAGACCGATTAAGGCCCCAATGAGGCGCCACGACAGGGTTTGGAGGGGGCTAAACATGGAAACCTAGGCAAAGGATACCCGTATATTACCGAACCCAAAGCCTGATATATACAACCTAGGCGATTTCAGCGCCGAGGAATTGTGGACTTGCCATCGTGATCGTCACATCCACCAATTCTCCGAAGGGCAACACCTGGCCGTCTCCAGTCTGGATATGAACATTTTTCCAATCACCGGTTCGGGCCATCCAGAATCCATCACTGTGGGCGCTGTGGCTTTCGACCCGGGCTTGCACTGTGCGGCCGACATAACGGAGATTGCTCTCCTTGGAAAGCTCCAATTGCCGTTGTTGAAGCCGCCGCAATCTGGCGGATTTCACACTTGCGGGAATGTCGTCTTTCAAGCGCAGCGCCGAAGTGCCGGGGCGGGGGCTGTAGATGAAACTGAATGAAGAGTCGAATTTCACGGTCTCAAGCAATTCGATGGTGGCCTCGAAATCTTCATCTGATTCACCGGGAAAACCCACGATGAAATCCGTGCTGAGGCCAAGTTTTGAGCGGCCCCCGCCAAGGTATTCCAAGCTCTCGAGATACTGTTCCACTGTATATTCCCGCAGCATCCGGCGGAGCACCGCGTTGGAACCGCTCTGGACAGGAAGATGAAGGAAAGGCGCGACTTTGGGATTGGTCACAAGAACGGTGGCCAATTCTTTCGTGAAGTTCATGGGGTGGCTGGTGGTGAAACGGATCCACTCAAGGCCTTCCACTTCCGAAACCCGTTCCAGAAGCTCCGCGAAGCTGCACCCTCCGTTGAAGGAGTTGACATTCTGGCCGAGCAATTCCACTTCGCGATATCCACTCTCCACGACACCGCGGACCTCGGCCACGATGTCCTGCCAGGGCCGATTGCGCTCTACGCCTCGAGTAGTGGGAACGATGCAGTAGGTGCAGGCGTGGTTGCAGCCTTCGATGATGGTCACAAGCGCCTTTGCGGTACTCCTGCGCCGTGCGGTTTCAGGGGGGAACAGATGGTTATCCGGATATTCGCCCGTATCCATGACGCGTTTCTTCCCAGCCTTGGCTTCTTCCACCAGGCGCGGCAATTGGTTCAAGGCCATGGTGCCCAGCACGAAATCGATGTGGGGGGCCCGCCGGAAGAGAGCCGCCTGCTCCTGTTGGGCCAGGCATCCTGTGACACCGATGAGAAGGTCCCGCTTCTGTTTTTCCTCCCGCAGACGGCCCAGCACCGAGAAGACCTTATGGACCGCTTTTTCGCGGATGGAACAGGTATTCAAGAGCACCAGGTCGGCCTCATCCGAGGTGGACACCTGGGTGAACCCTTCCTTCAAGAGCAACCCCGACAGCCTTTCGCCGTCGTGGTCGTTCATCTGGCATCCCCAGGTTTGGATATGGAATTTCATGATCGTTCTCTGCTTCTGGGGATGCCGATGAATGTGACTACCCCCCGATCGCACAGTCCACTGGACTGTGCTCCCGTTCGCCTTCGGCTCACGGAGGGGGCCCCGTTCTGGCATCCCCAGGTTTGGATATGGAATTTCATGATCCTGCCCTCGGTCCTAGCCAAACCTATGATTCTAGGAGATAGGATCCGGGAAGTCCCTGAAATCCCACGGACAGTGCCCTTCCACCAGGCATTTTCCAAGATCTATGCAACCAGAGCTAGCGCTTGCCCCCTTGAAGAGGTTATCTTGTGGCACTAATCCCAAGAAAGGCAGCTGCACCGTGTCGGCCCCTACCAAAAAACTTGGTGAACTGCTCGTGGAGGCTGGATTACTTACGCCTGCACAGCTTTCGGAGACCTTGAGGCACCAGCGTTTCCATGGCGGACGCATGGGCGGCAACCTGGTTTCCCTTGGTTTCATCAGCGAGGACATGCTGATGAATTTCCTGGCCCAGCAGACTGGCGTGCCCAGGTTGGAGGGCAAGGCCCTGGAGCATATTCGGCCTGAAGTCCTCAAACGCATTCCGCAACGGATGGCTGAACAACTGACCATCCTGCCTATCGAGTTCAAAGAACCCAAGAGCCTGATCCTGGCGATGGCCGATCCATCGGACCTCAATGCCATCGACAGCGCCCGTTTCGCATCGGGCCTGAGCATAGAGCCTCTGGTGGCTTCCCACAGCCTGCTCAGGGCCGCCATCGCGGAACACTACAGAAAAGCTGAGCCCCCGGTCGAGACGACTTTCGAGGTGAGCCGTTCGTTCTCCACCGAAGATGCGCTGCCGGTCAGTTTTGACCTGCCTGCCATCAAGTTCACACCCTCCCGGGAACCCAACAAACCAAGTGTCGCGGATAACTTTGGCAGGGATCCATTTTTCGATGACGTACCCGAAGCGCGCCACATCCAGGCTGAAGAACCCCTGGGGGTTTTCGCGGCGACGGATCCATTCGATCCGTTTGCCATCCCCTCTTTCGACATCACCGATGCCCCTGAACTACGGACCCAGCCTTCCATCAAACCAATGGAAGACGGTTCCTTGATTGTCCACGATCGTGTCGCCAAACCATCCTCCATCAAGAAAGTGGATTCCTATGGCACACGCCAACTGATCCTCTCGCTCGTCAAGATTCTGCAACGCCATGGCGTCATCGCCGATGAGGAAATCCAGCGCACCATCCAAGGGATGATCGAAACTGGCGAGATCAAACCTGAATGAGACCGTGAGGCACGAGGGATGAGGTATGAGTTTCCTCGCACCTCATCCCTCGTACCTCAAGCCTGCTTCTTGGCTTCCCACTCGCGCTTGAGGGCTTCCAGTTTACTGAGGGAGCATCCGCCTTCGCCGCAATTCGAGCAGCTTCCGCTGGAGCAGCCGCCCTTGCCCATCAGGCCCAGAAAGAAGCCGCGGCCAAAGTAGAGCGCGGCGAGGGCCACGAGGATCAGGACGATGAGCAATTGCCAGTTCATGCGAATCCCATCATGCGGCCGATGACCACGGTGCCCCAGGCCAGCAGCCAGCCCAACCCCAACCCGTAGCCCACGGAAAAGCCCGCCCAGCCCCAGCTTCCGGCCTCGCGGCGGATCATCGCCACGGTGCCCAGGCAGGGTGTATAGATGAGCGTGAAGATCATGAAAGCAAGGGCCGTAAGGGGCGTGAGTCCGGTATGGTCCCGCAGCGAAACCTGCAGCGGGCTCAGTTTTTCGCCAGGCTTGGATTCCTCGCTGGCCTGATGGATCACCGCCATGGTGCTGACGACGATTTCCTTCGCGACAAAACCGGCGGTCAGCGCGATCACATCCTTCCATGCCTCGGTCCGTTTGTGGTCCGGATCAAGGATGGGCCGCATCACGGGCTCCACGATCTTGCCCAGTTTCGCGGCGAGGCTGTTATTCACGATGCGGCTCTCCCTGGCCAGACCGAGGTCCTTCAACTGGGTATCTTTCTGCTCTTGGGGGATCTGCAAAGCCAACACCGCGATGCGCTGCTGCTGGTACTCCTGGCTCCAGCCTGCATTGGCGATGCCGGGATACCGCGACAGAAACCATATGAGGGTCGCGCCAGCGAAAATAGTCGTCCCGGCCCGCGTGAGAAAGACCTGGGCCTTGTCCCACATGTGGATGATGGTGGCCTTCAATACCGGCATTCGGTAGGGCGGAAGCTCCATCACAAAGGGCGCCGAAGGGCCGGAGAACAATGCGCTGCGCAGGATGCGGCCCATGAGCATCGCCAGGCCGAAGCCCAGGAAATGCATGCCGATGACCGCCAGGGCGGCACCGAAGGGCTTGAAGAAAGTGCCTGCGATGACGATGTAGACCTGCAGCCGCGCCGAGCAAGAGATGAGCGGTGTCACCAGGATCGTGATGAGCCTGTCCTGCTTGCTTTCAATGGTGCGTGCGGCTTGGATCGCCGGCACGTTGCAGCCCGAACCCATGAGCAGCGGGATGAAGCTTTTTCCGTGCAGGCCCATCAGGTGCATGGCCCGGTCCATTATGAAGGCAGCCCGGGCCATGTAGCCCGTATCCTCCAAAAAGCTGATGCAGCCCATCAGGATCATGATCACCGGCAGGAACACCATGACCGCCGAAACGCCGGGAATTATGCCATCCGTGAGCAGGCTCGTCAGTTCCCCCGCCGGGAGTTTGGCGGAAAGGAGCGCCGACAGGGCCTTGAAGCCGCGGTCGATCCAATCCTGCGGGTACTTGCCGAGGACGAAGGACAGTGTGTAGATCGCTACCATCACGGCCAGGAATAACGGGATTCCCAGGAAACGATGGGTGAGCAGACGATCCAGTTTGGTGGTGTGGCTCACTTCCGGTGTGTCAGGGAGCTTGGCGACTTCCTGGATGAGCCCGTGCAGAAATCCATAGCGGAATTCCGCCAACAAGGTCGCCGCATCTTCTCCTAAATGGCCATGAAGAAAGGCACGGCTGGTTTCGAGCTGAGCCATGATGGATTCCCGCGCGTGGCTCCCGCCCACCAACTTGATAGCTTCGGGACTGCCTTCAAGCAATTGCAGCGATAGCCACCTGGGCTTGATGGATTCTGCTAGATTTTCATCGCGCTTGATGTGGGTGACAAGCTTTGCCACCTCGCCCTCGATGTCGTGTCCGTAGTCCATGGGCCCATGGCCCGCGGTTTCCGCCAGGAAATTCCTGACTTTGGGTTCTGTTCCATCCAACACCCTCAGCAATTCTGCCTTCAGAAGGTCCACGCCTTCTTCCCGGTTGCCGATGGTGGGAATCACAGGACCACCCAGCAGCGTTTCCAACGCGGGGATGTCCAACTGGATGCCACGACGCTTGGCATCGTCCATCATGTTCAGCACGAACACCACTGGCTTGCCGAGTTCCAAAAGCTGCGTGGTCAGGTACAGATTGCGTTCCAGATTCGAAGCATCCAAAACGTTGATGATGAGATCCACCTGGGCTTCCGCCAGATACGATGCGGCAATGCGCTCGTCTTCGCTTCTCGCCGAGAGCGAGTAGGTGCCGGGCAGATCCACCACCTCGAGTTCCCGGCCGTCCATTTCGAGAGCCCCGCTGCGCCGTTCCACGGTCACACCGGGCCAGTTGCCGACGTGGCGGCGCGATCCGGTGAGCGCATTGAAAAGCGTGGTCTTCCCTGAGTTGGGATTCCCGGCCAGCGCGATGATCACGGCCACGACCGGCTAGCCTAGCGGCTGGGCAGCGGGCTGAACCAGAATGCACGCGCCTTCGTCCCGGCGCAGGCTCAGGTGATAGCCCTTCAGCACTAGTTCCATGGGATCGCCCATGGGCGCCAGCTTTTCAACCTTCAAAGTCGCCCCCCGGGTGAACCCCATTTCCAGAAGGCGCTGCCGGATAGCGCCCTTGGCCTGCAATTGCACCACTGTGGCGGTCATGCCCGGCAACAGTTGGCTCAACAACTGGACCTCAGATATATCATCGGGGTGAATACCATTTTGTTGATTTTGAGTCATCGTCTCAACTCCACTTGATAAGTGTACCGCCCCCGCCCCTCTTCGCAATGTGCTGCAGATCACAATGGCATCGGGCTCTGCCGCTTGAGCGCCTAGGGGGCCCCTGGGGACCACGGAGGGAAGATTCGCCCCGCCTGGCTTCAGCCTTCAGCAACACTTCGCGCAGAGCCCGGGGATATGATGGCTTTCAAGGAACCCCTGTCATGGCCAGCCCAGCACCAGCCTCAGAGCGGGATGCCCAGCTTTTGGGCCTGGCCCTGCTTCATGGCTATGTGAACCAGGCCCAATTGCAGGCGGCTGCCAAGGAGGACCCGGATCCTTCGGCAATCCTGAATTTCCTGCGGGTGGCGGGAATCGTGGACGAACCCTGCCTGCACGGGCTTGAGCAGAGCCTCGAGGTAATTAACGCCACATCCACTTCCACCGCGATCCCCAGAAAGACCAGCGCGACCCGGGCCATTTCCCAGAGACCCAACCACAGGCGCACAGTCGGGTTGCCGCTTCTGGATCCTGACTCCGCCCCCGCAACGGGCAGCAAGATTTTCCGCCAACTCACCATCGCCACCTGGAAGCACTACCAGAACCTTCGTTTTGTGGGTGAGGGCGGCATGGGTCGAATCTTCAAGGCCCTCGATCCCAAACTCAAGCGCACCGTGGCCCTCAAGTTCCTCAGGGGCCAGGAGCCCGTCCAGCTCAACCGCTTCCTCTTCGAGGCCCAGGCCCAGGCCCTTGTGGAACATCCAAACATTTGCAAGGTGTATGAAGTCAGCGAGTGGTTGGGCCATCACTACATCGCCATGCAGTATGTGAACGGGCCTTCGTTGGGAAAATTGGCTCCATCCCTCAGCCTTGATGAGAACCTCCGCATCATGCAGACCGTCGCCGAGGCCGTCCACGCCGCACATCGCAGGGGCCTGATCCACCGGGACATCAAGCCCTCGAACATCCAGATCGAGAAGAATGAGGACGGCACCCACCGGCCCTTCGTGCTGGACTTCGGGTTGGCCCGGGGCCAGGATTCCCCGGGCCTGACGGTCTCGGGACTGGTGGTCGGCACCACAGCCTATATGGCGCCAGAACAAGTCAGGGGGGAGGCCCATCAGATCGACCGCCGCACCGATGTGTATGGACTGGGGGCCACCCTGTACACGGTATTCGCAGGCGCCCCGCCATTCGGCAACGCCGCGGGCGTGGATTGCCTGCGCATGGTGCTGGATGTGGAACCGCCACCTTTACGGGAGACCGCACCGGACCTGCCGGCGGATCTGGAAACCATCGTCATGAAGTGCCTGGAGAAAGACCCCGCCCGACGCTACAACGACGCCCTGATGCTGGCGGAGGACCTTCGCCGCCTGAGGGAGGGGGAGCCCATCCAGGCCCGTCCGGCCACCCTGGCCTACCGTGCCTCCCGATTCGCGAAACGGAACCGCGCCCTGGTGGCCATCAGCGCAGTGGCGGCTGCGGGGTTCCTGGTCCTCGGCGGCATCGCCGGCTACAGCCGGTATACAGCTGCGGTCCGGGAAAGATACGCCCAGCACTTCAGCCAGGCGGCGGAACGGATCGAATCCCTCGTCAGGTTCGCCAAACTCATGCCTCGCCAGGACATCGAGCCGTACCTTGAAAGCTCAAGGCAGAGGCTCGCACAGCTTGAAGCGGAGGTGCGCGGAGAGGGGCGCATGGCAGCGGGTCCCGGGGCCTATGCTTTAGGAAGGGCGCTGCTTTCTTTTGGAGAGGTGGACAAATCCCTGGAGCGGCTGCGCGTCGCTGAGCAAAGGGGCAAGCTTTCCCCGGAATTGGCCAACGCCCTGGGACGATGCTACGGCCTCATTTATCAACGTGAAGTTGAACACGCCAGCAGGATGGAGCGCCCCGAGGAGCGCTCGGCCCGGATCAGGGAAGTGGAAGCAAGCTGGCGGGAACCGGCCGTTGCATACCTGCTGCAGGCGAAGGGTTCCAGCCTTGAACCCCAGGAGTACCTGGAGGCTTTGATCGATTCCTATGGTTCCCGGATGGACTCAGCCCTTGTGAAGGTGCGGGCCGCCTCTCAACGCAGTCCGTGGCTTTACGAGGCGAAGCGGCTTGAAGGCGAGCTTTTGTTGTCACAAGCCACAAAACCAGAGCACAAGGCGACGGCAAAAGCCTTGTTGGACCAAGCTTCTGAATGTTTCGCGGCAGCACGCCAGATCGCACCCAGCGATCAGGAGCTGTGGGTGCTGCAGGCCAGGGTCCATCGCCAATACCTTAATCTCTTCGGCCTTGACCAGGACGGCGTGTCGGAACTCAAAGCCTGCCGCGAGGCGGTCAATACCTGCCTTTCCATCCGGCCCAGCGATCCTGGTCCTCTGGCCCACCTGGCCCAAGCCCTCCTGAGCATTTCCAGCCACAGAGCCTACAAGGTCGGGAATTCTGAACCCTCTCTTTTGGAAGGGCTCGATTTGTCAGCGCAGGTGCTCCGTAAACGGCCCGACGATTTTGAAGCGAACCACGTGCGGATCCTGCTTCACAACACCTTGGGCATCTGGCACCGGAACCTTGGCGCCGACGCCGTGGGAGATTTCAGGAATGCGGTCCAGGCGGCTCAAGCTGCGTTGGATCGCCTTCCAGGAGATGCATCATTGCTTTCTGCGGCCTCCATCGCGGCCACTTCGCTCATGATCCACGAAAGCAGCCGAGGGATGGACATCACGGCTTCCTATAACCAGGCGTTTGTATGGTCCGGTGAGCTTCTGCGGCGGTTTCCAGACCTTCCCGGTTCCCATGAGCGGATGGCGTGGCTTCAGATCGAGCGGGCGGAATTCGAGCGGCTCCACGGAGGCGATCCCCGTCCATACGTAGCCAAGGCGCTTGAAAGGATTCAAAGCGCAGCGAAGGGCCGCCCGGCCTCAGAAAAATATTCGTCCATCAGCGGCACCGCCTACCTGATCCGCTCGCAACACAATTTTGCCATCGGGGAGGATCCGGTCCCAGACTCGGACCGGAGCATCGAGATGTACCGATACCGCCTCAACCAGGCCTCTCCCACGAGCCCGGATTATGGCAACCTCGCCGAGGCGTGCCTGCTGCGAACTGAAACCGCTCTCGACCTTGGACACGATCCCGCACCGTGGATCAATGAGGCTGACCGAGCCATCGACAAGGGAATGGGTCTGGACGGCTACCAATGGCTGCATCAATTGAAAGGCCGATCCGAATGGCTCAAGGCCCGCCTTGCGCTCAAACAGGGCAGACCCGCCAGGGGGTATTTCCTCATGAGCCTTGCTGCCTATAAGAACTCAGCCCGGATCGGAAATATGAACCCGGCCTTCGAAGGCATGGCCCAGGTGCGGCTCGAACGGGCGTGCAGTTCGGAGCGGGAAGTCGAGGACATCGCTGAAGGGATCCGGGCCGCAGAATTGGCCCTGAAACGCAATCCCAAGTCCGCAGAGGCAAATCTTCTGTTGGGTCTCCTCCACCTTCAGCGGGCGAGCAAGACCGGGCGGGGGCCAGGGCCACCGGACCAGGTGGAAGGCCTGGCCTTCCTGGACGAGGCCATGCGCTTGAACGGAAACCTGAAGCGGAGAGGAGAAATCCTCGTCAGTACCAGGAATGGGGCTGGCCTTTGAGGTCAAGGAAGACGACCAGGCCTTCCGCATGCTGGAAGAGGCTTGGATGGCTTGCACGGTGGTCCATCATCTCCTTGTAGAAAGCCTCCAGCATCTTGTTCGATGGCTTGTTGGGATTGATGTCCCAGAGCACTCCGGCAAAAAGCGCCATTTGTTGTTTCGACACAACCAGGGACTGGGTGGACCCTTCACCGTCCTCGGCATCGATCCGCAGTTCTAAAGCACAGGGATGACCGGCAAGAGACGCCGGCGATGGCACCGGGATCGGGCCATGGATGCAGCTCGGCTCTTTGATGATGAGAGCCACCGAAAGCTCATTGATACGGGTC
>JANYJQ010000176.1 GCA_025358435.1 Holophagaceae bacterium | reverse complement strand
GGGGATCACCCAGATCGGAGCTTTGACGATGGAGAGCCCCGCCCCGCCCTTCTCCACCGGGGATGCCAGGAAGCCGGGCAGCCACGTGAACAGGCCCCAGTAGGCGAACATCACGAAGGTCGAGATGAGGGTGCAGAGCAGCGTGGAGCGCAGGAGATCTGGAGCGAAAATCTGTAAGAAGCCGCCGCTGGTACCGGGTGCCGCTTCTTCTTTCTTTTTCTGGTTCACCCAGATCTCCGGTTCCTCGACTTTGGTCCGGATCCAGATCGCAAACAGGGCCGGAACGATGCCGAGGAAGAACATCACCCGCCAGCCGAACTTTGGAAGCACCGTGGCGGCGGCGATGGCCGCGGCGATGTAGCCGATGGCCCACCCGCCCTGCATCAGGCCCATGGCTTTGCCGCGATGCTTGGCGGGCCAGGTCTCGGAGACAAGCAGCGCCCCCGAAGCCCATTCACCGCCCATGCCGAGCCCGAGCAGCGTGCGGGCGATGGCTAGCTGCGTCAGATTCTGGGCCAGCCCCGACAACCCAGAGCAGACCGAAAACAGGATGACCGTGGTCAGCAGCGCCTTCTTGCGCCCGATTCGGTCCGCCACGGCGCCGAACAGGATGCCGCCGAAGGATGAGGCCAGGAGCGTCACCGTCACCATGAAACCGGCAGTCGCAGGGCTCAGGCGCCATTCGTCCATGATCGTCTTCAGGCAGAAAACGTAGAGCAGCACATCGAAGGCATCCAGCGCCCAGCCGATCTTCCCAGCCAGCAGCGCGTACCACTGGTTGCGCGTGATCTCTTTCCACCACGGATTGGAGGATCCTGATTCGATCGCGGTCTCATCCGTCATAGTCAGATCTCATGGAACCAGAAAAGGGCAAATTGAGTTCCAACACAAGCAGGACTCATCGATGGGAGCCCAGGACCGGTCAGGAGGCGGTCAGGGGGATGCGTCGGCCCTGGCCGAAGGCTTTCGGGCTCACCTTCAGATTGAATGGGAGCTGCCGGCGTTTGAATTCCGTACGGCGCAACAGGCTCAAGATTCGCGGCAAAGCGGCTCGGGCGATCTCCAGATTGGAGCCTTCCAGCAACATCGCGAGATCTTCCGCAAGACCTTCTTCCGGCCGCTGGGCTTCCAGCGCCACACCTAGAATGGCATCGAGCACCGCGTAGGGCGCCAGGCTCGCTTCGTCGGTCTGCCCCGGGCGTAATTCGGCAGTGGGTATTCGAGTGAGAATGCCCGGTGTGATGACATCTCCCAATTCATGCGCCAGGTCGTACACCCGGGCCTTCAAACAATCACCCAGAATTGAGAAGGCACCGATGCCATCGCCGTAGAGCGTGAAATAGCCTGTGGCGGCTTCGCTCTTGTTTCCGGTGTTGAGCACCGCCACCCGCGAAGTGCCGAGCTGCTGGTGGACGGCGGCCTCGGACGTGAGCGCCATGAGCAGCATGGCGCGGGCACGGCTCTGCAGGTTCTCGTCGGTGACGGAAAAAATGCGATCCGGAAAACCAGTTTTCATGGCCTCCGTGGCTCCGGCGAAAGGCGCGTTGGCATCCAGGCAAAGCCATTTGATCCCAAGGCGTCCGGCCTGGTCTTTGGCCAGATCCAGGCTCTCACCACTGGAGTAGGCCGTTGGGAGCGCAACGCCAAGGACCCGGTCCGGCCCCAGAGCCTCCACCGCAATGGCCGCGACCACTGAGCTGTCTATTCCGCCTGAAAGGCCTACGAGCACCGCTTCCAACCCTTGCTTGGCCAGGTTGTCGCGCATCCCCAGCCGGAGGCCTTCACGCAGCCAGACACCTTCCGCCGGGCAATCCGGCCACGAAATCCCGGTGGCCCCGGTATCCACCCACACGATGCCTTCGGTGAACCGCTGGCCGCCCTGCCAGCTTCCGTCGGGCTGCACCAGGCAGGAGCCGCCATCAAATAGAAGCCAGCTATCGGCGCCCACCCGATCTGTGTAGACGAGCGGCACACGGTATTTCTTCGCAAGACCTTGGATCAGTCTTTTCCGTTGCAGTTCCTTCGAGGCGATGGCCCAGGGTGCGGCCTTCCCTGATGGCATCCAAGAACCGAGCGCCGTGGGGCTGGCGGAGGCATTGAGAAGCAGCGTGGCGCCCGCCTTGGCGAGATCGGCAATGGGATCGAGGTCATAGCGGACGGGCATGCTGCTGAAATCACGGTCCGCCCATAGATCCTCGCAAATGGACACGCCGATGCGCTGGCCGAGGTATTCAATGAGCTTGGGCATTTCAGGTGAAGGTTCGAACCAGCGGTGCTCCTCGAACACGTCGTAACTGGGCAGCAGCCGCTTCTTGATAATGTGGCGGATCGCCCCGCCCTGGCACCACCACACCTCGTTGAAAAGGCGGCCGGAAGGGCTGGGGCTGAAAGTCCCGAAGACCAGCGGCACTGCTCCGCTCAGGTTTGCGAGTCGCATGGATTCTATCGCCACGCGGTTCCGCAAGCCCGCTTCCCACATCCGGTCTTCCGCGACGTATCCAACCATCGCAAGCTCCGGTGTCACCACCAGTTCAGCACCCCCCGCGACCGCCTTGGCATAGGCCGCCTCGATGCAGGCGCTGTTGGCAGCCACATCGCCAAGCCGCTGGTTCAGTTGAAGCAGTGCAATTCGCATGGATCCAGGTTATGAGGTACGAGGGGTGAGGTACGAGGTAAAAAAAGGATCGCGCCTCGGGCGCGCTCCACATCGACCTCATACCTCGCCCCTCACTACCTCATACCTGCATCACCACCAGATCTCAACCCGGGTGCCGCCTTCTTTGCGCTTTTCGAATCGCAAATCCGCGCCCTGGGCGTTGATCCACTTCAAGGCGAGCGGCAGTCCAAGGCCGGTGCCATCAGGGCGGCCGCTTTCGAAGGGCCGCAGCATCTGCATCAAGGTGTCCTCACCCATGCCAGGACCCTGATCGAGGATCTGGATGCGGCTGTCTTCCACCACGATGTGGATTTGGCCACCGCGGGGAGTGGCCTGGCACGCGTTCTCCACGAGATTCAGCAACGCCTGATGGAGCAGCATCGAGTCAGCCATGGCGCGGCCATGCCCTTCAAGTATCAGAGTCCGGCCATTGCTGAGGGGCCGCTTTTCAATCTCGGCGATCACCGCGCCGACCACTTCTTCCAGATGTGTTTCCGAGTAGTCGGGCTCCAGGGGTTTGGCCCATTGCAGGAATTTCTGGATGACCCGATCCAACTCGTCCACTTCGTCAAGCAGGTCCTTCGACACGTCCACGTGGCCCGCGCGATAGAGCAACTGGCCATGGCCCTTGAGCACCGCAAGGCCGTTTTTCAATTGGTGGGCCACGCCAGCGGTCATTTCGCCCAGCTCCGCGAAGCGTTCGCGCAATTGGCGCCGGCGGTCTTCTGCTTCCTCCTCGGTGATGTCTTCGAAGGAAAGCAGAGCCCCGACCTGATCCGGAGCCTCGATGCGCCGCAGCCGCCACCGTTTCAAAGCCCCGCGGGCGTTAGTACCCTCGCAGCGCCACCCTGGGCCGGGCTCGCGATGGAGGCCTTCCAGCAGCCAGGGGAAAGGCTCCAACACGAATGAGGCATCCAGGCCCACCACGCCTGGCTTCACGCCCAGCAATTCCCGCCCCATGGAATTGAGCGCCGCCATCTGATTCTTCTGGTCCACCCACAACAGGCCGAAAGGCAGGGCATCCACCAGCTTTTCGTGGACCGTGCGCAACTGGCCGAGGGTTGCTGCTAGCTCGCCCCGTTCTTGCAAGCTCTGGCTCACCGCGCCCAGCACGAGCAACTCGGGATCTTGCTTGGGCCTGCGCCGGGTGCGGAACAGCCGGATCCCGAAGATAGTCGCGCCGAATAGCAGCATCCCGACCGGGATGGCCATGGCGATGATCGAATCGGATGGGAGTTTCATGGGAATCCAGCCATCAGGTTACGTTCTTCTGGCATTGCACTCCATAGCGGCCGCAAGAGTTCCGATACCCTTGTTCCATGGACCAGCATCCGATCTATATCCTGTCCGGGGGTTCCGGCGAAACAGCCATGCGCATGGTGGCCGCCGCCCTCACCCAGTTCCATTCGGGCGATGTATCCGTCATCAGGCGTTTTCAGAACGTCCGCACCCAGGAGGATATTGAACGGATTTTGCTATTGGCCTCTGAAAAACGGGCGGTGGTCGTCCACACCATCGTGAGCCGGGAGCAGCGGATCCTGATCGACAAGCGCTGCGCGGATCTGCGGCTCACGCAGGTGGACCTGTTCGGGGATCTGCTGAACACCTTGGGCCTGTATTTGCGGGAGAGCCCGGGTGAACTGCCAGGCCTGTTCCACGCCGTGGGCGACCGTTATTTCAAGCGCATCGAAGCCATTGAATTCGCCCTGAAGTACGATGACGGCGCGGACCTTTCGGGCATCGCCATGGCCGACATCGTATTGGTGGGCCTTTCGCGCACCAGCAAGACGCCGCTCTCCATGTACCTCGCCATGGAAGGCCACCGGGTGATGAACGTGCCCCTGGTGCCTGGCGTGCCGGTTCCGCCGGAACTGGAGGATATTCCCCAAGGCCGCATCGTGGCGCTCACCATCCAGCCGGAACGGCTGCGTGAGATCCGCTTGAATCGGTTGTCCAGGCTCGGCGCCGGTGGCTTCGCTGATAAATACAGCGACATGGGCCATATCCTGGAAGAGCTCACCTACGCCGAGGGCGTCTACAAACAGCACCGCCGCTGGCCTCTCATCGATGTGACAGGTAAAAGCATCGAAGAGACCGCAGGCCTCGTGCTGGACCGCGTCTTCGGCAAAGAGCGGGCGGTCTGAACCATCAGGCCCAAAGCTCTCGACTCTCGGCTCTCGACTTCTCAACTTTTCGACTTTTCGACTTTTCGGCTCTCAACTCAGCATTTCCTCCGGCATCTGCCAGCGGTCGTAGCGCAGCAGCATCAGCAGGCCAGGCAGGCAGATGGCCATGCACAGCAGGAAGAAACTGGGCCAGCCAAGCCACTTCACCAGTTGGCCGGCGGGGCTTGAGAAGACGGTGCGGGTGAGGGCCATGAGGCTCGAGAGCAGCGCATATTGCGTGGCGGTCATCCGCTTGTCGCAGATGCGCATGAGAAAGGCCGCGTAGGCCACCATGCCCGTGCCGAAACAGAAATTTTCCGCGCCGATGGTGGCCAGCATCAGGGGCCGGTTGTGCCCGATGACCGCGAGCAGATACGGCGCGGAAATGCTGGCAGCCTGCAGCATCCCGAATACCAGCAGGGATCGCCGCAGGGTCCAGCGCCGCATCACCAGGCCACCGAGGAAAGCTCCGGCCAAGAGCGAAGCCAGGCCCAGGCCTTTGGTCGCGAGGCCGATTTCAGTTTTACTGAAATCCAGGGTCATCAGGAACACTGTGTTCAGCGAAGCCGCCAACATATCGCCAAGCTTGTAGAGGATGGTGAAGGCGATCATTTCAAGCGCGCCGCGGCGGGAGAAGAATTCAGTGAAGGGTTTCACCACTGCATCCACCAAGGTGCGTGGTGGTGCGGCTGTGACAGGCTCCGGCGCGAACCAGGCAGTGAACATCCCAGGGACCATCATGGCCCCCATCACCAGGTAGACCACCCGCCAGGTGGTGCGATCCGCAAGCCACAACGCGAAGGCCCCTCCAACCAGCATGGCAATGCGATAGAAGTTGATGTTGAGGCTGGAACCCAGCCCCAGATCTCTCACCGGCAACAATTCCGTGCGATAGGCATCAATGGCGATGTCCTGGCTCGCGCTGAAGAAGGCCACCAACAGGGCCAGGCCAGCGATGGCGCCCAGATTGGTGCGCGGATCTCCGAAGGCCATGGCGCAAAGGCCGAGCACCAGCGCCAATTGAAAGATCAGGATCCAGCCCCGGCGGCGGCCCATGAAGGGCGGGGTGAAGCGATCGAGAATTGGCGACCAGATGAACTTCAGGTTGTAGGGCAGCCCGATCAGCGCGGAAAGCCCTATGAGGCCCAGGTCCACGTGGGAATCCTTCATCCAGGCCTGCAGCGTGGAATTGGTCAGCAGCAGGGGCAGCCCTGACGCGAAGCCTAAGAGCGACACCGCGGCCATGGGCGGCAGTGACTTGGGCCGGGATTCAGCAGTGGGCATATTGGATGGTAATGGAAAACCTGCGGCTGCGAATGGCGCGGATGAACGCCAGGAGTTCTGCTCTGTGCAAGCTGAGCGGAAAGAAAAACGACCGGTCCGGCGGTGGCACCGCCTAGACCGCGGACAGCGCAGGGCCGCCTGGATTCAAGAGCTGGAGCCCCCAAGCAGAAGGCGCCCCCTCGCACCGATTTCGAGGTTCAACTTCGGGTACTGGAGATTGGTAGCCTTGAGTTCTGGACGATGTAGCGGTTAAGGAAAAATCACTCATAGAGTTCAGTGTTATTGACTCCAGTGAATCCAAGAATCTTCCCATTTGAGAGCTTGATCAGATCGGCGCCCCACCTTGAGTTGTGTGGCCGGCCCGATAGCGTGAACGTCGATGTTGCGGGATCGAAAATTTCAGAAGAGACCGTTCCGAATCCCAAAGGCCCACCGACAATCAGGAGTTTCCCATCCGGGAGAAATACCGCGCCTGAGCGATAACGTTGATATGACAAGGTATTGCCTAGCAGGGTGAAGGCGCCGGTTGAAGGATCATAGGTTTCAGCGCTTTGGTAGGACGCAGGATCGTTGCCCCCAAACGTGAGCACCTTTCCATTTGCCAACAATCGGGAGATGGCGGCATTGCGAGCTTTCACCGGGTTACCCGTGGGTGTGAACGACAAGGTGGAGGGATTGAAGAGGTCCGCACCGAGGCCACGACCGAAAACAAGCACCCTCCCATCATCCAAGATCAGCAATTGCTGGAAAATGTAGGTTGGATCTCCCTGGGGGTCCTTGGCAGTGGGCTGAAAGGTATTCGTGGCCGGATCAAACACTTCTGCCTGGGGTGCTCCGGTGCCAACACCGCCGGTCGCCCCCCCGACAATCAGCACCCTTCCATCCTTAAGGCGAACCGCATCGGCCATGTTGCGAGGACGGGCCATACGGTTGGCCAGCAAGGTGAATTGGCCGGTGGAAGGATCATAGATCTCACCCGAGTCCAGAGCTTGCCCTGATGTGTGCGGAGCCAGGAAATTGGATCCGCCCAGGAGGAGGACCTTGCCGTTTGGCAGCAGCGTCACAGTGGCCCCATAGCGGGCGACCGCCAGGTGTCCTGTGGGAGTGAACGTTCCCGTGTCAGGGGAATAGATTTCAGCGGTGTCGACCGCTGGGTTCCCTTCCGGTCCGGGTGGGTTCCTCCCCTGCCCCCCGGCAGCCAACACCCTGCCATCTGCCAATAGAACAGGATTGAAATACTCTCTGTCCTGGCTCATCGAACCGGTTGCGGTAAAAAGTCCAGGCACGACTTCAACGGAAGCCTGGGCTGTGGCCGTTCTGGTATGGGTGGCCACGGATAAGGTATAGGAGGTCGTCGCGAAAAGCGGGCCTGTTGAAATCGTGACAGCCCCCGAACTGCCGATGGCCCCGAGGGAAGGAGCGATGGATGCTATTCCATTGTCTCCGTATATCGCGTTGAGCATGGCGTTCTGGCCGGGCTTGACTTGATCCGGGGTCGCCGTGAACTCGGAGATGGAAGGATCGCCCCCGCCGATGACTTTTATTGTGAGGCTCTGCGTGGCTTTTTTCCCGAGCGCATTGGTGACCGAAAGGTTGTAGGTCGTCTTTTGGCCTGGAGAAACGGTCACTGGGGCGCCGCTGACAATCGTGCCAATGCCAGGCTCAATGGTTCCCTCACCACCCTGAAATGTCGCAGTAAGCGCCGTGCTGCCCGCATAGGGAATATTCAAGGAACCCGAAGAAAACGCTGTGATGACTGGGCGTGGAATGACCGTCATCGCAGTGGACAGGCTTTTACTTGGGTCGTAGTTGCTGGTGAGCGTGACTTGGTAATTCCCGGGCGTTCCCGGAGCGATGAAGTTCTTCCAGGCAATGTCCTGGCCCGCTACAGGGGACAATATGCCACCTGTGGAACTCCACTGGATTCCAAACCGAGGGTCGCTATAGAGGTTCGTACCGAGGGTTTCAACCTTGACGTTGGCCACAAAGATGAGGCTGTCATCGATAGTGATGCTTGCAGTCGGGGATGGGTCAAGCATCAACGTCACACCCAATTTAGGTTGGGGTTTGTCACCGCCACCACCGCCGCCACAAGAGAGCAATGAAAGAACGCATATTAATATATTAAATGACTTAAAATACAAAATACGCACGGCATGGTTCCGCAGATAAAAATCCATTCTACTTCTAGTTTTGTGAATTTGACATCAGGATCGGGGCTGGCGCCTGGCCGAACCGGGATCCCGATGAGCCATCCCCTTGGAATCGGCGGCGGATCATCGCTGCTGCCCATCCCTTCATCCGTCAGATCTCTGTTCCATTCGCGGCTACAGCTCCGCTTCCATCCTTTCCACGATGGTTTTCAACACCTTGATTCGGCCGAAATACTTGTCCTCGGTTTCTACGAGCGTCCATGGAGCGTGGCTGGGGCTGGTGCGATCCAGCATGTCGCAGACCGCCAATTGATAGGCGTCCCACTTGTCCCGGTTCCGCCAATCTTCATCGGTGATCTTGAAGCGCTTGTAGGATGTGTCGCGACGAGCCTCGAAACGCCGCAGTTGTTCCTCGGGGCTGATGGCCAGCCAGAACTTGCAGACGATGGTTCCGTTGCGGTGCATCTGCTCTTCGAAATCATTGATCTCGCCGTAGGCCCGCATCCAATCGGCCTCTGAACAGAACTTTTCAACTCTTTCCACCAGCACGCGGCCGTACCAGGTGCGGTCGAAAATGGAGAAACGGCCGAAACCCGGCATGTGCCGCCAGAAACGCCAGAGGTAAGGCTGGGCCTTTTCTTCATCCGTGGGCGCGGCGATGGAAATCACGCGGTAGATGCGCGCGTCCAAGGCGCTGGTGACCCTGCGGATAGTGCCGCCCTTCCCCGCCGCATCGCTGCCCTCGAAGGCCAGCACCACTGATCGGTTCTTGAACGACTTGTGCCGCGTCAGCAGGTTGAGGCGGCCCTGCAATCGTTCCAACTCCAACTCGTATTCGGGTTTCTCGATGCGACGGGAAAGGTCAAGCGTATGAAAAACATTCACGGAATCCAGCCGGGGCGGAAGGGGAGGCGCCTGGACGAGCGAAGGATTCACGGGCCCGTCCAGGCGCTTGCGAAGGGCATCATTCAAATAATTGCCCACCGTAAGGGCCTGATACCTGAAATCAGTGGCCTCCACGATGGTCCAGGGCGCGTCTGCGGTGCTGGTGGCCTGGAGGGACCGCTCGCAGATCTTCCGGAAGCGGTCGTACATCTCGAAGTGGCTCCAGTCCTGGTCTGTGACGCGCCACCTCGTGAGGGGATCGGCCTCCAATTTCTTCAGGCGCTTTCTTTGGGCGTCTTTGGAGAGGTGCATCCAGAACTTGATCACCAGAGCGCCTTCGTCCATCAGCATCCGTTCAAAACGCTGGATGCGGCCCAGGCTCTGGTCCAGTTGGGCCTCCTTGGTCTCGCGATGGGCGCGCTGAAGGATCGGATAGCTGTACCAGGAACCGTTGAAGATGCCGATCCGCCCTTTGGGCGGCAGTTGCCGCCACCACCGCCACATGTGGGGCCGCGCGCGCTCTTCATCGCTGGGTTTCTCCAGTCCGTGGGATTGGATGAAGCGCGAATCCATCCAGGAGTTCAACAGGTTCACGGTCTCGCTCTTGCCCGCCCCATCTACGCCGCCCACAAGCAGAACCACTTGGAAACGGGGCGACTGCGCCAGCTCGAATTGGGCATCCAGCAGCAGTTCCCGCAGTTTGGGCGCCTCGGCTGCGAAAGTTTCCTTATCGACTTTATGGCCCAGCTCTGCTGATTCGAACATGATCGGCCTCCTGGATTTCAGCCAAGCTTACTCCCGTTCCCGAACGCGGGCAGAATGGCTTCATGGATCTTAAACTTCGATGGATCGAACATCTCTCACCTGCCTACGCGCTGGCGGTGGCCCTGCGCCGCGACATCATGCGCAAGCCCCTGGGCCTGGAATTCACCGAGGCCCAGCTGGCCTCGGAATCCGACAGCTTCCATCTGACTGCCTGGAAGGAGGATGTGCTACTGGGCACGCTCCTGCTCACCCCCGTGGGGGACGGGTCCATCCAGATGCGCCAGGTCGTCGTGGATGAGCGCAAACATGGCCTCGGCATCGGGCGGCTGCTGGTGGCTGAATCCGAAGCGGAAGCCGTGCGCCGCGGCTTCACGCGCATGAAGATCCATGCCCGGGACAGCGCGGTGGGTTTCTATCTGAAACTCGGCTACAAATCCGTGGGCGATGAATTCATTGAAGTCGGCGTTACGCATCAGGAGATGGAGAAACAGCTTTAGGACCCATGGCCCATCAGCTTATCGGTACGAGGTGCAGGGGTTGAGGAGTGAAGTAACAAATGGACCCGTGCTTCGCTCATCTTGCCCCATGCCTCATACCCCATACCTCAGGCCTGGCAGCCCCTCAATATTCGTTCGCCAGCTCCGAGGTCCGCACCGCCTTCTCGAAGGCCTGGAACACCGGCGCACCGGCCTTTTGCGCGATCCATTCAGCCACGCGGATGCCGTCCACCGCTGCGCTGGTGATGCCGCCGGCGAATCCCGCGCCTTCGCCACAGGGATAGAGGCCCCGGTGTGACAGCGATTGTCCGTTCTCTCCCCGAAGAAGCTGGATGGGACTGCTTGTGCGGCTTTCGATGGCGAGAAGAAGAGCTTCTTTCGAAGCGAAGCCATGGATTTTCTTGTCGAAAACAGGCAGCGCCCCCCGCAATTGCTCCTGCACGAACTCCGGAAGGCAGAGCCGGATGTCCGAAGGAACGGCGAACGGGCGGAAGCTTGTTCGAGGCAACTTTCCACTGGCTTTCGTCTGCATGAAATCGACCACGCTCGTGGCCGGGGCGCCATAGGTCTCTCCTGCCGCTTTGAAAGCCTTCTGCTCCCAGGTCCGCTGGAAATACATGCCGCCCAACAGGTGGTCGCTGCCGAAATCGGAGGTCGCGACCTTGGCCACCAGGCCGCTGTTGGCGAAGCCGGAATCGCGCTTCTCATTGCTCATCCCGTTGACCACCACGCCGCCTTCCTCCGAGGCGCATTGGATCACTTCGCCGCCGGGGCACATGCAGAACGAGTAGGCCGCCCGGTTCGGCCCCAGATTGCAGACCAGCTTGTAATCCGCCGGCGGCAGGCTGGGGTGGCCTTTCGAGGGACCGTACTGGTTCTTGTCGATGAAGTCCTGGGGGTGCTCCACTCGGACGCCCATGGCGAAGGGCTTCTGCCGCATGGCGACGGCATGGCGATGGAGCATCTCGAAAGTGTCCCTGGCGCTATGGCCCGGCGCCAGCACGATGGCATCGCAAGGAATTTCTTCGCCATTCTGGAGCACCGCGGCCTTGACTTTCCCGTTTTCGAAATGGATGTCGGCGAGTTTGGATCTCCAGCGGTATCGAACACCCCGGGCTTCGGCGTCTTTGCGGATGAGCACCGAACACTTCCGGATGACGTCAGTGCCCACATGGGGTTTCGAGAGGTAGAGGATTCGCGGATTGGCGCCATATTTGACGAAGGTCTCCAGGACGTACCGTGTGGCAGGATGGCCGATGCGGGTGGTGAGCTTGCCATCGCTGAAGGTGCCTGCGCCCCCTTCGCCGAACTGGGAATTCGCCTCGGGGTCCAGCTTGCCGTGCTGCCACAGCGCGTTGATGCTTTGCACCCGTTCGCTCATGGCGGGGCCGCGTTCCAGGATGATCGGCTCGATGCCGTAGTCCAGTAGGCGCAAGGCGCAGAAGGTGCCCGCGGGGCCGCTGCCTACGATGACCACGCGAGGCCTGAGCGGAGCGGGCGCGACCAGGTAGGGGGAAAGGGACGGCGCGGCTTCCAGTTTCAGGCCAGGCAACAGCTCCACACCAGAAAGATCAAGCTGGGTTTCGAAACTCAAGGCCACCAGAAAACGGATGGCTCCTTTGTGCCGGGCGTCCAGGCTGCGGCGTTCCAGGACGACAGTCGAATAGTCCAGTGGCTTCCCGCCCACGGCATGGCTCAGAGGCCCCGCCAGATCCAGCTTCTCCTCGCCAAGGTTCAGGGGCAGATTCGTGAGCAGGTAGCGCATGGATGCTCCGGCGGAAGGATTCCAAAGGGAATCAAAGCCGGTATCAGTGTAGCGAGGATTTCTGTCGCGGCCGCACCGTTCAGTTGGTTTCCTTCGTCACGAAGCTGCCGCCCCAGATGGCCTTGGAGTCCCATGAGGAGAAGGCTTTCGCAAACTGCTGCATGTCTTTTTCGGTAATCTTCCCGATGGGAGTGACGAAGTAGACGACGGTCACTCGGATGGGCTCTTCGGCCCTGGCGCCGCGCCAGTTCGCCCCAGTGAAGTAGGGGCCTTCCGCCTCGCCGTGGCCGATGGCGACCTTCGAGAGGCCGGGCCCGTCCTTCTGTTTGAGTTCAGCTTCGGGCTTGGCGGATTTCTGGAGGGCCGGTGCGGGCGAGGATAGGGCAACCGCATCATTCATCACTCCGCCCACCACGCCTCCGGCTGCTGCGGACGCGGCGTAGCCGAAGGCCCTCGCCATGGGCGGTGTCCCCAGGTTCGACAGTTGCACCTTGGCATCGCGCCGCAGGGGGATCTGGATGAGGTAGTAGCGCTGCACATCGACGTCCATGCCCTTTGCCTTCAGTCCCTTTTCGAGGCGGAGCAGGTCCTGGCGGTCTTCGGCGCGGCTGGCGGTGAAGGGCGCCTTCTGGCCGTGGATATTGGCATAGAGCATCTGGTGCGTTCCGGGACCCACGATGGCTTCACTGCTCCCCTCGATGACATCGGTGATGACGAAATTGGTGGAGCCGTAGGGAAAGATGCTGAAGTTGAAGGCCGCCCGCGGAGGCGTTCCGCCCTTCGGATGGGCGCGATCACCCCAGGCCCCTTTCATGGACCAGCTGGGCACCGGCACGATGGCGAACTGGTTCGAGACGATGACGTTCCGGTCCCGGGCTTGGGAGGTAAGACCCAACTCCCGCAGGCGTTCGGGCAAGGTGCGCTCGAGGGTTCGGGCGCCCTCCTTCACATGGATCTTGATTTTCTCGCTGGGCACCATCAATACCTTGTCCCGGAAGTTGTTGTCGCGACGCACCGAGAGCGCCAATTGCGCCGAGCCAGGCTCGCTCTCATCGCGGCGCACCCAGATGCCCACATCGCTGATGCGGTCCCCCCACACGCTGTTCTGATACCGCCCGATATCTTCCCAGGAGATCTTCACGGGACTGAACCCGCGGCCCTGGAGCAGTGAAAGGAACCCTGGCTGGTTCCAGGCATTCACGGTGTCCGTGAAGTAGTTCTCCCAGGCCACGGGCGGGACGGGCGGAATTGCTGGCGGGACTTGGATCCGGTGGAGCAGGGAACCGAGGGCCTCCACCACATTTCTCACGGTGGAGGATCCGGGGCTCGTGTTGAGGCCCAGATCCTGGGCGATCTCCACCGCGGCGAAATCCACTTTGCTATTCCCGAGCCCGTGCGCCCGGGCCTCCTGCACGGCCAGGAAAACGTTGGCGCGGATCCTCGCGCCTTCAGCTCCGGTGATGCGGATTCCCTGCCGGGCGAAGGCATCGCGGATCAGGGAATCGCTGGGATCAACGGTCTGGGAGACGGCCTGGGTCTGAGTCCCTGGACCATTGCCAAGGGCGTTCAAGCCCGCCAGACCCAGCAGGGGATAGATCAGAAAGGGTTTCATGTATGCCTCCAGGCTTTTTGGGTACGAGGAGTTTGACAAGAGCCACTGCGGAAATGTTCCCGGAAACCTGCGGCAAGGTGAACGTGGATGCAAGGGTATCCCCTTCTAGGCACGCAACCTGAATTGAAGCGTCAACCGGAACCTAGCGCTATGCGGTTTCCCGTCGCAGAGGGCGGACGTGAAGCGCCATTGCTGGGCAGCACGGATGGCATCGTTCTTGAATACCGCATCGCCTGAATCCATCTTCACTTCAGTTGGAACACCCTGCTCATTGATGGTCATGATCAGTACCACATCGCCTTCCTTATGGGCCAGGCGGGCCAAATTGGGATAGGCCGGCTGGATCTGCTGGAGGATGCTCACTGACTTGAAACTGACTTCCACGGGCTGCCCCGTGGCAGGTCCAGTGGGGCCGATTCCGGTCGGTGTCCACGTTTCCGGATCGCCACCTGGGCCAGTTCTTGGCGTGGGGTCTCCGGCGGCGTGAGGGCTCAAATCGTGGGTTCCGATGGTCGTCGGTGTTGTGTCCGTGTCCACGGGGGGCTGCGGTTCGGTGATGACCGGCGCGACGGAAAGATGAGGTTGAAAATTGGTGGGAGGCATCCGGGCAATCACCGCAACGGGCCTTGGGTTTTCTGCCGGTGGCCGAAGTTCAATCACAACGCCCGGGCGCTCAGACTGTTTCAAGGTATTCGTGATCGCGGGCGAGGCCTGGGCCACCAGCACGGCTCCAGCGGCGAAGGCGCAATAGAGGTTGGCGCTCATAAGAAAACTGAGGCGGCGATCAGTCTTGGGGGCCGCGATGGAGTGGACCTGAAGGCCGGGATGAACCACGGTGCGTCGTTGCAACAGAGAAATTTGGTCTGCCCGCCGGTGGACCGACATATGGGGCCGTAACAAATTATCCAGGAAAGCACTGGATATTTTGTAACGGCTCCTAATTGCGGGAACTCGGGTAGGCCGAAGGCTGCCCTGGGTTAGGGTCTGGGTGGACATTTGAGGCTCCTATGGAATTTGAAGAAAACGAACTTTGAAACCAGGAGGACCCGGCCGGTGCCCTCCAGCGCTTTCCGCCCATGTCAAGCCAACCTGGGAAGCAGCATTCGGATCGTCGCAAAGCCTTGTCTGAGGCTTGCACTCCGTTTCGATGTCCCAAAGATCGTTGGGTAGAGAATCGTTCCACCAGAACTCGAGTCAATGCTTCCTGCGAGAAGTTACGGAAGCGCGACGAATCTTCCTTTCACCACGCCAGCGTCACGGCGGAAGCGCATTCCCAGGGCATTCAAGGCACCTCGGTCACAAGGCACCGTGACAGTGGGAATGGGTTGAGAGTGGAGAGTTAAGAATTGAGGCCGGTCCGGATGGACTAACCCAATGGAATGTCAGTGCTCAAGACTCTGAACTCTAGACTCTTGACTCATAACCCCCGACTCTCGGCCCTGGACCCTCGACTTCCCCTACATCACCATCCGGCGCATCACTTCATAGCTGCGCAGTTCGCCACCCAGTTCCTTCATCAAGCGATTCCGCAACAGTTCCGTGCAGGCACGGGCGGCTTCGGGCCGGCTGTCGGGCGCGTCTTCGGCTGAGCAGGTCCTGAGGATGCGTAGATGTTCGCGAATCCCTGCGGGCAGGGCTTTGGCGGGATCCATGGGTGTGCAGTCGGCGCATCGCCAGCCATGGTCTTCGGAGAGCATCACGATGGGCGCGGCTTCTTCGCCGCAGGCGCCGCAAACCCGCGAATGGGGCAGTAATCCCATGCAGTGCAGAAGCCAATGCTCCGCGTAGGCAAGGATGCTCATGGCGCGGTCCGGATGATCTTTCAAGGCCCGGCCGCAGGCGCTCAGCAAACGGAAAAGCCGTTCGTCTTCCACACCTTCTTTTGCCACGCGATCAAAGATATCCGCCAGGCAAGCCATCACCAGATTGGATTCCAGGTGTCCCAAGGTCAGTGGAGAATGCTGCAATTCACACCGTGTGACGCGCCTGAGTTCAGCCTGTTCCTTTCCGAAAAAGCCCACCCTCACCAGACTCAGGGGTTCAAAGGCCGACACCCATTTGGCCGTGGGTTTCTTCGCGCCCTTGGCGATGCCGACCTTGCGTTCCCCGTGCTCGGTCAGGAACGACACCACCAACCCGCCGTCCTGGAAGAGCGTGGGCCGCAGCACGATGGCCTGAAGGGTTTCGATCAAAAGGGCTCCCGCTTCCAGGCTACCGGAAGGCTCTGGGCTGTGGGCTACTCCTCAACTCCTCAACTCTTCGACTTTTCGACTCTTCAACTCCTCAACTTTTCGACTTTTCGACTTTTCGACTCTTCAACTTTTCGACTTTTCGACTTTTCGACTTTTCGACTCCCAGCCCACCACTCATTTTCAAATCCCCCTTCAACCAATCGGGCTCCACCAAGCTCTCATGAAGCGAGGCACAACTCATCGGAGGCTCTCAAATGAACATGAACTTCAAACTTCTCATCCCCTTCGGGCTGGCCGCGGGCCTGATGGCACAGGCGCCGCCGCCCGGCCCCCCCCCAGGACTTCCCCATCTTCTGGCAGGCAAGTTTGGAATGCGGGCCGGATTCATGGCCAAACAACTCAATCTGAACGATGAGCAGAAAGCAGCCATGAAAGCCATCGGCCAGAAACACAAGGACGAAATGAAGGCCAAGCACCTGGCGCAACAGGATGCCCGCAAGGCCTTCCAGGCCGTGATGGAGGATCCCAACGCCAAGGCCGCGGACATCCAGGCCGCCCACCAGGTGCTCAGCCAGCGGACGCTTGATACAGCCCTCGCCGGACATGCCCTGCGCGCCGAGATGCGTGCCGTGCTCACCCCCGATCAACAGGCCAAGGCCGACCAGCTCAGGGAGGAATTCAAAGCCAAGCGCCAGGAACGCATGATGCACCTGCGCAAGGGCCTGGGGATGAACGGCTGAAGGCTCGCTCACTGCTAAGAATTTAGAAGGGCTCCGCTGGGAGCCCTTCTTTTTGTCCAAAATCAAAATGTTTCCCCTCCTGCCAGACTGGTGGGATGCGCCTTTTCATCCGCCTGACGTTCATTCTCCTCTTCGCCTTGCCTGCATTCCCCCAGGCCCCGGTGACCCAGCGCTTCCGGCAATGGGTGGCCGGGCAGGAACTGGGGGGCGCCGAACAACGCACCAGCATCGAAGGGACGGCCACCAGGATCGAACACCGCGAATGGATCAACTTCACCCGATTAGGCATTGAGATCCAG
This sequence comes from Holophagaceae bacterium, assembly GCA_025358435.1. GTDB lineage: Bacteria > Acidobacteriota > Holophagae > Holophagales > Holophagaceae > JANXPB01. The sequence goes on along the minus strand of JANYJQ010000176.1, from coordinate 631 downwards.
CAGGAGATCAAGGAGACCAGCGTCCGCAACGCCGATGGCAGCCTTCATTTCACCTGGCGGACCCAGATTTCCAAAGATCCCCTGGAAGGCCAGGCCGACTGGTCGCCCCTGGCCCCGAAAGAGCTGCGGGTGAAGTCCAATGGCTTTGAAGTCAAGGCCGTTCCCATGCGGGCCGGCGCTCTGCTCTGGCCCGGCGATGTGGAAAACAAGATGCGCGAAGCCGCCAGGCTCAGAAAGGCTGTGAAGATCAGCAGCTATTCCTTCGCCACCCAGCAGTGGACCGAGCTGGATCTGAATCCCGTGGGCCTTTCCCCCCTGCCTGGATACGCCGACGCCGTGCTTTTCAAGGGCCTGGAAACAGACGGCACCATGCGAACAGAAACCCAGGTCTGGATCAGCCCCACCGGAGGTGATCTCAAGCACATCGGCGAGATCATGGGCCTGAGCCTGGTGCTGCAGCGTGCCGAGCTGCCGGATCCCGTGGGCAGCGGCAAGGGCAAGGAGGCCTTTTTCGAGCAGAGCCTGAAAACCATCCCGCAGCATCCTTTCCAGCCCTGGCTGACCGAAGTGCAGCTTCGGTGGCAGGGCGCCAAGCCGCTCAAGCTGCTCGAGGACCCGCAGCAACACCAAG
>JANYJQ010000168.1 GCA_025358435.1 Holophagaceae bacterium | reverse complement strand
CTGGCCTGGCGCTGCATTGCGCCGAATCTCACCTATGCCGTGAATCGCCTGGGCGAGGTGACCGACCTGCCGCTCAACGTGGACAACGCCATCAAGAACGGCTTTGCGTTTGATCTCGGACCCTTTGAATTGTGGGATGCGCTGGGCGTGGACCGCGTGGTGGCCCGCATGGACTTCGAGGAGCTGGCCGTTCCCGAGCTCGTGCGGAAGATGCTTGCCACGGGCATCTCCAGTTTCTACCAGTGGGAACATGGCGTGCCATCGTCCCAGCTGGACCCGAAAACAATGCAGTTCGTTCCGATCCTGGAAGACAAGAAAGTCATCCAGCTGAAACGCGAGATCGGCCGCGGCAAGGTCATCGCCGAAAATTCCTCCGCGCAACTCATCGACATCGGCGACGATGTGGCATGCCTGCAATTCCGCACCAAGATGAATGCGCTTGACGACGGCATAGTGATGCTCCTGGAAGATGCGCTCCAGAAACACATTCCGGGCAGGTTCAAGGGCCTGGTGCTGGGCAACCAGGGCCAGCATTTCAGCGCGGGAGCCAATCTCGTTTTCGTGCTGAACGCCGCCAAGGACAAGCAATTCGATGTGATCGAAGAAGCCTCCCGTCGCTTGCAGTACGCGGCGCGGCTGCTCACCTACGCGCCATTCCCGACTGTGGCGGCGCCCTTCAATCTGGCGCTCGGCGGTGGCTGCGAATTGACCATGGCCTGCCAGCGCGTAGTGGGCCACGCGGAGCTCTACCTGGGTTTGGTGGAAGTCGGAGTTGGTGTCATCCCCGCGGGCGGCGGCTGCCTGCAGATGCTCCTGCGCATGGAAGAAGCCATGAAGGCCAAGGGTGAATTGGGCCCCATGCCCAAGATCAAGGCCGCTTTCGGATTCATCGGCACCGCCAACGTGAACACGAGCTTCGACGAGGCCCAGCGCAATGGCTACCTGCGGCGCACCGATCGTCGCGTGATGAACAAGGCCTTCCTGCTCAGCGATGCGAAACAGGAAGTGGTGAAGATGGCCGCAGACTTCAAGCCGGCCGAGGAACGCACCTTCAGGCTGCCAGGACTTGGCGGCGTGGCGGCCCTCAAGAGCGCGGTCAAGGATTTCCAGCACCAGGGTCTAGCGTCGGAACACGATGCCATCATCATGGGCGAACTGGCCTACATCCTTTGCGGAGGCGATGTGAGCCCCGTGCAGGAGGTCACCGAAGAACGCATCCTGGAACTGGAGCGCCAGGCTTTTGCCCGGCTCTGCGGCTACGAAAAAACCCAGGCACGCATGGATAGCATCCTCACCAAGGGCAAACCGCTGCGGAATTGAAACACATTAATGCGGTTCGGTACCCCGATACCATGGAGGCATGATTCCCACCCCGACCCAGGTCGTCTTTGTCGCATTGGTTGATCTGGCTGGGGTTTCGGGTTTCGCCCAGGCGCCTCCGCTGACCAGGGCGTTGCCTTCCTATTTCCCGATATTGCCGGGACTGGAGGTGAAGGCTGGCAATCAGGAGGCATGGCCTTACGACCAGGAATACTTCGAGCTGCGCAACCCCGCGACCCTGGGGCTGGTGAAAGTGCCCATCCAGGGACGCACCTGGCGCTTCTTCCTGCATTCCACCGAGGCCCGCCCAATCGGTGCCTCCTCCCTGCTGGCCCGGTACAAACCGCTGTTGGCAGAATCTGGGTGGACCTGGCAGTGGGAAGAGCGCGGCATCGCCAAGCGAGTGGCGGGAGAGCTGGAAAGCTGGTTGCGCATCTCGCCTTCTGGGGGCGGAGAATTCAAGGTGGCGCTGGTGGAGAAGGGTACGCCGCGGTTGCTGGTGCTGCCCGTCCCCGACCCGACCCCGGAACTGCCCACCGGCAAGGAAGATTTTCCCTACCTGCTGCCCTGGCCCGGCGCAAAGCTCGTCGCCAGCGCCGTGAGCCAGGCGCCGGTCGGCTTGAAGCTGCCGGATGGGAAAGAAACCATCGCGATGGTCAACTTCATCGATAAGGAATATCAATTGCCTGAATCACCCGCAGCGGCGGAATTCCTGGCGGCCTACCGTTCCGCATTGGAAAAGGCTGGGTGGGAGATCGAAGGCGCTTCGCGCGGGTCAGTGCCGCAGCTCCAGGCCAACTACATCAAATCTGGCCGCGATATCCGCGCCACGCTAAGGCTTTCGGGCGATGCCCTGGGCATTTCCGTGGCAGATGTCGGAGCCCAGGTCGGGATCCCCTCCAAGGAGAAAAAATAGATGAGTGCAGACAAATTGATGCGCGCCCTGCAATTCGAAATGGCAGGCGATCCTAAAGATGTTTTGCGGCTGAGGCAGCTTCCCGTTCCTGCGCCGGGAACCGGCGAAGTGCGCTTGGCGATGAAATTGCGCCCCGTCAATCCCTCCGACGTGCTTCAGGTGAAGGGCGTGTATGGCCGGAAACCTCCGCTGCCCGCCATCGCCGGGCTTGAAGGTCTAGGCCTTGTGGATGCGGTGGGGCAAGGGGTTACCGGCTTCTCAATCGGTCAGCGTGTGGTGCCCCTGGGCGTCCAGGGCACCTGGGCGGATTATGTGGTCACCACAGCCGACAATCTGATCGCCATCCCAGATGGTCTGACCGATGAGGCCGCGGCCCAGGTCATCGTGAACCCCCTGACTGCGTGGATCATGGCCGTGGAAGAATTGAAACTCGGGCCCGGCGATTGGCTGGTCCAGACCGCTGCCGGATCCGTCGTGGGGCGGTGCCTCATCCAGATCGCCAAACTCCGCGGCTACAAAACGTTGAATCTGGTGCGCCGGCCAAAGCAGGTGGCTGAACTGCTGGCTGAGGGCGCGGACGCGGTGCTTTGCACCGAAGAGCCGAACTGGATGGATAAGGCTCAAAAGATTGTTGGGGCCAGGGGGGCCACAGCTGGTGTGGATGCAGTGGGTGGAGGCCTGGGCGGATCGCTGGCGATGCTTTTGAAGCGCGATGGAACGTTGCTGGTTTATGGAGCGCTCTCCATGGATCCCCTCAAAGTAGCTGGCGGCCAGTTGATCTTCCGCACGCTCACCATCCGGGGCTTCTGGCTCACGGATTGGAAGATCCGCACACCGAAAAATGAAAGGGATGCGATCATCGCCGCGCTCCTGGAGGCCATGTCCAAAGGCCAGGTCTCTCCTCCGGTGGAAGCCGTTTTCCCTCTGGGGGATTTCCAGGTCGCCATCGAGAAGGCCGATGAACCTGGACGCCGCGGCAAGGTGTTGCTGGCCAACTGACGAACTCGGCATCTGTGATGCATTGCTCTGAGCTGGGTGCTTTGAGTCGAGAGCCAAGAGTCAAGAGTCGAGAGTTATGAGCCAAGAGCCCGGAGTCTGAAGTCAGTTCATGCATAGAAGCGCAGGCTCATGCAAAATCCAGGGTCAAAGCAGCACCGCTATTCGATAGGATGAAGCTTTCCGGATGCCTTCAAATGACCGATATGAACTCTGCTCCAACTACCCGGTCGGCCCTCAAGGATGAGGTCTTCCTGCGCATGGCGCAGGAACTGAGCCGCCTGGGCACCTGCTGCCGCTTGAAAGTCGGGACTGTGCTCTTGCGCCCTGACGGAGGGGTCGCAGCGGCCGGATTCAACGGCGCCCTGCCTGGCATGCCGCACTGCACGCCTGAAACCTGTAATGAAAACACGCGTTGCCTGCACACCAGCCACGCAGAAGAAAATGCGCTCGGGTTCTGCGATGGACCTGTTGCGACCGCCTATGTCACCCACGAGCCCTGTCTCACTTGCGCCCGGGCGCTGGTGCGCCGGGGCGTCCGGCGCGTGGTCTTCGCCAAGGCCTACACCAGCATCGGCGAGCAGGAGCGGCAAGAACGCCAGGGCATTCTCGACCACTACCACGTTGCCTGGGAACAATTGGGGGTTTGATGCGTGGCG
>JANYJQ010000155.1 GCA_025358435.1 Holophagaceae bacterium | reverse complement strand
ATTTTATTGGCAAACAGCCGCCCAACTCACTTATTTTTGCGATTATCTTTTTATGAGCAATTTTTTTACAAATAAAGTAGTTGTTATCACCGGCGGCAGCGATGGCATTGGCAAAGCATTGATAGGGTGGTCAAAATGAATTGCAGGGGGCGCTGGATCACCAGTCGTCCATGGATCATTTGCGGAAGTAGGTCATGCCCGGATTGGGACGGCCCACGAAACACATGCGGGTGAATCCGTAGAACTTGATGATGTCCGCGGCGTTCTTTGCCTCGGCCTCCTTGGTGCCGAAATCAAGCAACCATGAGGAACCATCCACGACCTTCCAGGCCCCGCCAACAAAGGAGGCTTTGACATTCGCGGGATTCAAGGAGATCGAGTCCTCTCCCGGGTAGGCACCGGTGGGGGCGGATCCAGCCGCCGTGTAATAGGTCATGGGAGCGTGGGGCCTGCCCACAAAGCACTGCTTGTCCATCTTGTAGTGCTTCATGATGTCCCTGGCCTTCTGGGCATTGGCCTGATTGCCTCCGAAGTCCAGCAGCGAGGAGCTGCCGTCCGTGACCTTCCAAGATCCGCCGACAAAGGTGGCCGTCACGTTGTTGTAGTTCATGGGAATGCAATCCTCGGTGAGCTTGGAAGTTGCAACGTCCACGAAACGGCCATTGAAACCTTCCAGGCAGAAGGCGCCGGTCAGCCCGTGGGCTGCAGATGCGGCGTTGAGCGCAACTCCCATGGGCTGGCCGGTAATCAATGAGGCGCGCCAGAAGTCCACGTCCACAAACTCGGAGCGCGCCACGGGCAGGCTGATGACGCCTCCGATGTAGGAGCGGGGATGGTGGGCCATGATGGCGTTCTTGAGGGAATAGGGGCTGGCGCACACGTTGCAGGAATTCAACAGGACCACGGAGTGGTAAAGGCCGCTGAAATTCGTGGCCGAGCTGAAATCCGTGTACCACATCGGATCGGAGTTCCACTGGACGATGACGCCGGGGTTGCCGTGCCCGATGTTGTTCCACGCCAGCAGATTCGTGCTCGTCTGGAGGACGCCCATGATGGCGGCCTTGGTGCTGGCGGACCCGATCTTCTTGTCCACGCTGCCGAACGCCTGGGTGAAGATATTGCCAACGTCGTTGGTGGCCTGCACCGCGCTCGGGAATTCCGTATTGGCGGTGTTCGCCATGGCCTTGGGACCATGGCCCTGGGGCAGGCTCAGCTTCAGGTTCTGCAACAGGCTGGCCTTGAGTTGCACGACAGCGGGGCTGACCACAGCTACAGTGCGAACAACTCCAGCGGCGGGGGTGAAGTTGTCGACTTTATTGCGGAGGGTGGCCTTCCCGCCTTCGATGTCGTAGTCAAGCTTGGCGATGGTAGCCGTGTAGTCGTTTTTCGCGAGGAAAACAACCAAGGCCTCGGCACTCAACTTCTTTCCTACCCTGCCGGTAATCGTGATTTGCGGATGCACCGCGGTGCTCAGGCCGATGGGACCAGCGAAGTGCTGCATCAACAGGCCATGGGTAAGGGTTTCCAACTGCTGCTTCTCAACAGTTTGAAGGACGATCTTGCTCGGGCGCAGCTGCATGGCACGGAGCGGGCCCGCTCCCTGGGCGCAGAGCGGTGCCGCAACCAACATCGACAACAGTGGGGTCAGCAGATTTGAAAAGGTCTTGCGCATGGTGCGCCTCCTTGGGGGTTGGGATGGTTCATTCAAGAGAAATCAGCCTGCAGATTGCGTTTTCGAACGTGAAGCGGATCCTGCGGGTGGCTGCCGAATAGGTAGTGGCGGAAAGAATGATCGCGAGAAGCTCGTAGTCCGCAGGTTGGTCGGGGGAACGCGTGATCCTGCCTTTGACAGAGCCGGCACTGGCCAGTTCATCAGCTAACAGCTGGCTGAGGAGTCGGCGGCCTACCCGGATGAGTTGATCAGCGCCAGGCATGCCTTCCCCGAGGGCGGAAGGATCAACCTCCAGCGGGATGTCGGAGGGGTCTTTGGGCAATGTGTGAGGTAACGGGACAGGATCGGCCATGGAACCCAAGCAAAAAGGGCTTAGAAAGTCCGTGTATGTGATACCCATAAATTTTAGGTATAGGAAAGGAGTCTGCCACGATCTTTTCCACGTGAGATCGCACGTGTCAATGCCTTTCGAGATTTGGTTTGATACCTAGGCATTGTTTACCCGTCCAGCGTTCCTTTGAACGGGATTTCGAAGTTGGCCGGTCGGGTTGGACTCTCAGGGTGCCTTTAATCAATCCGTGATCGTGGTGGCCATGTTTCAGGGCTCTTCTGAAAGCGCCCAATCCGCCAATTCGACGTAGGCGTCGTAGTTCGAGAAGGGCTCGGCCTGCTCCACGGCCAGCCGAACCTTCTGGAGTATCCGCCGGTTCTCTTCGCTCGCCAGCCGAAGGGCATCGAACGCTTCCAAAACTTTGGCCTTCATCCCGTTGCCTCGCGCCACGTCGTGGGTCATGCCACCTTCGCCGGCCTCGAATTCCGACAGCAGGTGAGGGATCCGCCAGGCCCCGGGAGCGCGATCCACCATGTGCAGAAACGCACACCAGTCGCTGAAATAGCTGGAGGCTTCCACGAAGCCTCCGCAATCCAACAGGGCCTTCCTGGAGATCAAGGTGCTATTGGTGTGCGGCATGCAGCGGAGAATATCCGAAAATCCTGAAGCCCCCTCGCCTTCGGGATGTTTCGTAGGTACCGGGAAACTGTCGTTCGCCGTGACTTTGAGGGTGCTGCCGAAAACGAAGGCCGCTCCTGAGAGGACCGCCGCGGCTTCAAGTTTCTCCAGACGGTTCGCATAGACGATGTCGTCGTCATCCAGGAAGATCACCCAATCGCCCTGGGCTTCCTGCAGACCCAGGTTCCGGGCCTTGGCAACGCTATGCAGCGTGCGTTGCACCAAACGGCAGGGAACCCCTGTCTCTTTTAGAAGGTCGCCGGTAAATGGATCTTCCCCATCTTCCACCACCAGGATTTCGCCAAACCGCCTCCTCTCCGCCGCCAAACTCTTTAGAGCCCTGATCATTAGTTCCGGGCGCCGATGTGTCGTGATGATCGTTGTGATATTCAAAGGTCTCATTCTTCCAAGAATAGAGGCATTGTTGGTACACAGGTGGGAACGTCCGGGATTCCTGATGGGCCGAGGCATAATGAAGTTTTCCTGAGGCCCTGGATGATTGCTGCCTTGCCCCTCCGCTCTTTGTTGCGGGCCCTGATCTGTATTCTTGGATCAGGGCTGGTGGCGGTGCCGCTGCCCATGGCCCCGGCCAGAGTGCAGGCGGGAGCCGTCGATGTCGAAGACGGCCCGCATGTGCTTTGGAGCGGGTCGCATGCTCGTATCTTCAGGGTTCGAGGCGGGAGGCTGGAGCTGGAGGAAGCCACGGGCCGATTTTCTCTGGCCTTGCCGGGTATAGCCGCCAAACCACTCTTGCTGCAGCCTGGAAAGCCGCTTCCAGCCCAGGCGGTATTTCCTGCACCGAAAAAAATTCTTGCGGTAAGCGATGTCCATGGCCACTTCGATACCTTGCTGAATCTGCTCAAAGCCCAGAAGGTGATTGACGGCAAGCTCAGGTGGATATTCGGCCAAGGCCATCTGGTGGTGGTCGGGGACGTCATGGATAGGGGCGCCCAGGTCACGGAAGTCCTGTGGTTTTTAAGAGCCCTCGAAGGGGCTGCAAGGGAAAAGGGAGGCTGGGTCCATGTGCTGCCTGGCAACCACGAAGCCATGGTGGCGGCGGGTGATCTCCGTTACCTTCATCCGAAATACGCCCGGAGGATCGATGGCTTGCCATCCCAACCCGAACTAATTGGTCAGGATTCCGAACTCGGGCGTTGGTTGCGAAGTCGTCCGGTCATTCTCAAACTGGGAAACATCCTATTCGTCCACGGCGGAATTTCTCCTGAACTGGTGGCGCAGGGTTGGGATATCAAGGAGATCAATACGCGCTTCCGCGCAACCTGGGGGATACCGGGGCGCAGCGCCGAAGGGGATGCAGCGGTTCTGCTCGGATCCAATGGGCCCATCTGGTACCGGGGCCTGTTTCCACCCGGTGGAGCGCCTTCCTCCACCGAAGAGGAGATCGCGGGGGCGCTGGACCATTTCCGCGTCGGCGCCATGGTCGTGGGGCACACCACGCAAAACCATGTCACGGCCCTCCATCACGGGAAGGTGTTCGGTATCGATGCAGGAATTCTGGAAGGCCGGCCAGGCGAGGCTTGGCTCTGGGAAGGCGGGCGCGCTTGGCGAGCAGGCGCGGACGGCGGGCGGGAGCCGATCTTTCCCTAAGACGCCCCTTCGGGCGCAAGGGCATGCACCTCCCCTGGGTGATTCCAAGCTCTTCTTGGCCTGCCGACTCCACTTCACCGCGCCGAAACTGGGGATGCCACGTATCTGACCGGGGCTGAAGTATGAATATCGTGAGAATGTTTTGTATCGAAATCGTAATAATTGATAATAAATTACTTAAAACTTTTTTAATAAAAAACGACATCTACGGCATTGCAAAATAATTTTGATATAGCATCTTAGTCTCAACGTACTTCACCCAGGAGGGGGGTCATATGAGGAAAAGCATTTCGGCAGTCTTCGCACTGGCGCTGGCATACGCTGCAATCGCACCGCTGGCCGCTGCAACAGAGGGTAAAAAGACGGGTACCGCTGTCCTGGTTCCCACGGGGGACGTCAAGTGGAGCGACGTACCCGGCTTTCCAGGCGTAAGCATGGCGGTCCTTCAGGGTGACCCGACCAAGGGGCCGCATCATTCCATGCTCAGGTTCAAGGATGGCTTCGCCGCGCCTCTGCACCATCATTCCTCTGACCACTTCGGTACGGTCGTGTCGGGAACGTTAGCGCTCACCGTCGATGGCAAAGAGACGAAACTTCCTGCTGGCTCTTTCTTCTCGTTCAAGGGCATGAAGAAGCACATGACCCGATGCGAGCCTGGGGCCGACTGCGTGCTCTCCATGGACGTCCGCGGGAAGTGGGATGTGGTTCCGGCCAAGACCGGTCCCGCGAAACAATAACCCTGATCTTCCATCGATAGTGATATAGCCTTCGACTCCTTGCGCGCTGTTTCACCAAGGACAGAGATTCAATCCGTTCTACGGCGTCAAATAGGAGATCCCCATGAGGCATATCCACATTTCTTTAAGATCAGGCATTTCCCTATCCCTTGGGAAGGTGTTCGCACCCTGCGCGTTTCTGGCCCTTCTGGCTTGTTCAGGGGGTGGTGGTGGATCCATTCCTGTCGTCCCCCCGCCCGCGGCAATCACGGATGTCTACATCGCGGGGTATGAAAGCAACGGAACGAAGAATGTAGCCAAGGTCTGGAAGAACGGTGTCGCCACATCCCTGACTGATGGAACCAAGGATTCCAGCGGGAACGCACTCCTCGTCATCGTGCATTGAGTGCGGATGCCATCGGCAACCCCTCCGGCGCGGGGAGGCCACCCCATGTCGCGTTCCTGTCCAATTTGTGCTGAATAGGACATTCAAAACTCCAATTGGCCTCCATAGACCATCCCGGCCCATCCTGGACCAAAGGGGGGAAACCCATGCGCCTGTCCAAGTCCTACCGGGAACTCGCCCCTGCCCTTTTCGAGGCCCAGCTCAACCTATGGAAGCAGACCCGCGCGGCGGGCCTCGACCCCAAACTGTTGGACCTCCTCGATCTCCGCGTCTCCCAGCTGAATGGCTGTGCCTACTGCATGGACATGCATAGCACGGATCTATTGAAGCAGCATGAAACGCCACGCCGCCTTGCGGTGGTGGCCGCCTGGCGGGAGACGGAACTCTTCGATCCGAAGGAACAGGCCGCGCTCGCCTGGGCAGAGGCGCTTACACAGTTGCCCCTCCGGCCTGATATGGATCAGCCTTTCGAGGCGCTGAAAGCCCATTTTAGTGAATCTCAAATCGTGGCGCTCACATTCGCCATTCTCTCCATCAATGGCTGGAACCGCCTGGGCGTAGGATTCCGCCTCGAACTCCCCGACCTGGATTGAACGCTGGGTTCCTGGTCTGAGCTCATAATCCAAAACCTGGGTGTCACAGCCCTTTCCTTGGCCTCACCATTGCGTTGGCCAGGCTCAAGCCCATCACCAGAGCCACGGCCAGGAAGACCATGCGGAAGGCGGTCTGCAGGCCCACTTCGGTTTCGCCCATGCTGAGGAAGGCCAGGCCGCGAAAACCGATGGCCCCGGGCACCAGCACGAGCAGGCCGGGAAGTTCCATGATCTGGTTGGGCAGGCGCGTGCGGCGGCCGAACAGGTTGGCGGCGATGCCCAAGGCCGTGGCCCCCAGGCCAGCGCCCAGCTCCGGTCCGAGCCAGGCTGAGCCAAGGCGCGATGATACGAATGCCACGATACCCGCCAGCAGGATCCACCCGAAGTCGCGCTTCCGGGCCTGGAACAGCACCAGGTAGGCCACGGGCACCACCAACAGGGCCACCCACTCGGTCCACGCCGCCAGAGGGATAGACGAGGCTTCACGGAAGGCCGAGGCGAACTGCATGGCGACCTGGCGTCCCAGGGCCACGCCAAAGGCCAGCATCATCAGGATCATGACCGCGTCCACAAGGCGAGCCGACCCAGCCACAAGATTGCCGGTGGCCACTTCCCGCAATGCAACGGTGAGTTTCAGTCCCGGCAGCAGAACGACGATGCCAGCCAGGGTGATGGTGAAAGCCGCAGTGTGCGGGATCAGGTGGGCCGCCACCACACCGCCGAAGCCCGCGAGGGTCGCGGCCAGCAAGACCAGCACTTGGGACAGGTGATGCTGCTTTGATGTCCAGAATCCCAGCAGGGAGATGAACACGCCGAGCAGGCCCGACAGCACCATCTCCCGCCACCCGCCGCCAAAGAAGCGCGCGGCCATGGCGCTGGACAGCCCGAAACTTGCCACAACCAAGGTCCGGCCGAAACGCGGCGCCTGCGCCACCACCTCCTGAACCCGGGCCACGGCCTCTTCGATGGGAAGGCTCCCGCTGATGACTTGCTTCACCAGGGCCTGGATGCTCACTAGCTTCTCCAGGTTCGTTTCGCCTGGCTCGGCGCGCACGATGAAGACCTCCCGCCGGGCTTCGCTCCGCAGCTCCGCGAAGAAGGCGGTGGGGTGGGCCAGGAAATCCCCTTCGAGCCCCAGCGATGCCACAAGCCGCTGCATGGCTTCTTCAAACCGGTGGGCCGGCGTTCCAAAGCTGTGCAGGGCCCTGCCGATTTCCAGACAGAAGGCGATGCGGGAATCCTCAGTGGAAGTCCCGGAGTCGTACATGGCGTCCGTTTTCACCGTTGGCTGGGTCATCTTTTCTCTTCACACATTCTTAAACCGGCAGGGAGTCCGCATTGCCCCCGCAGATCACCCCACCAATGGGACATTCTTCGTCTGGGATCCAGGCGCCGCTGAGCAGAGCCGCCAGGGCCGTTACGCCACCGGGTTCCGCAAGGATCCTGGTCTCACGCCAAAGCCAGGCTTGGGCCTCCAGAATGGCAACATCACTCACGAGCACCGTGGGACAGACCCGATCCTTCAAAATCTCCCATGGCAACACCCCGATACTGGGCGCGCCCAACGAATTCCGCGCAACACCCTCGGCCTTCACGGTCACTGGATGACCCGCCTTTTGGGCCTCGAACAAGCCTGGGCAACCTTCGGGTTCGATGGGGATGACCTCTGACTCGCCCGCCATGGCAAGAGCCACAGCCGCAGGAAATCCACCACCCCCGACCGCCAGGAGCCAGCGGCCGACCTGGGGCGCCTGTTCCAGCAATTCCAGCCCAAGGGTGCCCTGCCCCGCCAACGTGGGCTCCTGGTCATAGGGGTGCACCAAAGGCCAACCAGTCTCGCGCACCAAAGCTTCCGCCGCTTGGAAGACATCGGCGGGCACATCACCCACCTGGCGGATCTCGGCTCCAGTGAGTTTCATGGCTTCGACCTTGGTGGCGGCGGCGCTCTTGGGCACGAAGATCACGGCCTTCTTGCCCAACACCTTTGCTGCATGGGCCACCGCCAAGCCATGATTGCCCCCGGATAGCGCGATGACGTGCTCGCCTGCGATTTGAAGCAGCGAATTGAATGCGCCGCGAGGCTTGAAGGAGCCTGTCACCTGCAGGTTCTCCAACTTCAATGTCACGGACAAGGGGCCCGAGGGCGTTGGTATAACAACATTGAAAATTGGCGTGAAGCGGATGAACGGCGCGATGCGCGACCGCGCAGCCTCGATATCCGATTTTGCAATCATCAGCTCACGCCCCAGTCCAGGACCACCTTGCCGCTCTGTCCGCTGCGCATGGCATCGAAGCCTTTCTGGAAATCATCTATGCCGAAGCGGTGCGTGATGATGGGCGAGAGGTCGAGCCCGCTTTGCAGCATGGCGACCATTTTGTACCACGTCTCGAACATCTCTCTTCCATACACGCCCTTCACCAGCAGTCCCTTGAACACCACCTTGCCCCAATCGATGGCTTGTTCGCCGGGCATGATGCCGAGCATGGCGATCTTGCCGCCGTGGTTCATGACGTCCAGCATCTGGCGGAAGGCCGTGGCATTGCCGCTCATCTCCATGCCCACATCGAACCCTTCGGTCATGCCCAGGTCCTGCATGACCTGCTTTAGATCCTGGTTCATCACGTTCACCGCTGCCGTAGCGCCCATCTGCTTCGCCAGCGACAGCCGGTAATCGTTCACATCGGTGATGACGATGTGCCTGGCGCCCACGTGCCGCGCGATGGCCACGGCCATGATGCCGATGGGACCCGCGCCCGTGATGAGCACATCCTCGCCCACCAGATCGAAGCTCAACGCGGTGTGCGTGGCGTTGCCGTAGGGATCGAAAATGGAAGCCATCTCATCCGAGATGTTGTCGGGGAT
>JANYJQ010000104.1 GCA_025358435.1 Holophagaceae bacterium | reverse complement strand
CTCGATGGAGCCCATCTCGGGAGCATGGGGGTTCAAGAAGGCGTTCACGCCGATGATGGGCAGCTCGCCGCTGTGCTTCAGCTGCTCATAGTGCATGGATTCTTCCTGGATCTTGCCGCGCTGGTACATGGTTTCCATGGCGCCCAGGACGCCGCCACGGTCGCTGATCCGGCGGAATTCCGCGAGCACAGCTTCCTCCACCAGCTCCGTGAGCTCCTCGATGATGAAGGCTCCCTGCAGGGGGTTCTCATTGTTCGTCAGGCCGAGTTCGCGGTTGAGGATGAGCTGGATGGCCATGGCGCGGCGCACGGATGCTTCGGTCGGCGTGGTGATGGCTTCGTCATAGGCATTGGTGTGCAGGGAATTGCAGTTGTCCGAGATGGCGTAGAGCGCCTGCAGCGTGGTGCGGATATCGTTGAAATCGATCTCCTGGGCGTGGAGCGAACGGCCCGAAGTCTGGATGTGGTACTTCAGTTTCTGGCTGCGCTCGTTGGCGTGGTATTTCTCGCGCATGGCGGTGGCCCAGATGCGCCGCGCGACACGGCCGATCACGCTGTATTCCGCGTCCAGGCCGTTGCTGAAGAAGAAGGAGAGGTTCGGGGCGAAATCATCGATGAGCATACCCCGGGAGAGGTAGTACTCGACGAAGGTGAACCCGTTGGCCAGGGTGAACGCGAGCTGCGAGATGGGATTGGCTCCGGCTTCGGCGATGTGGTAGCCGCTGATGGAGACGCTGTAGAAATTGCGGACCTTTTCTGAAATGAAGCTCTGCTGGATGTCGCCCATGACCTGGAGCGCGAACTCGGCGCTGAAGATGCAGGTGTTTTGAGCCTGGTCTTCTTTGAGGATGTCCGCCTGCACGGTGCCGCGCACGGACTGCAGCGCTTCGGAGCGCAGCGCGGCGTACACTTCCGCGGGCAGGACCTCGTCGGCGGTGACTCCCAGCAAGGCGAGTCCCAGCCCTGTGTTGCCTTCGGGGAGGGCGCCTGCGTAAGTAGGGCGGCAGAGGCCCTTGTCTCTGTAAAGCGTATCGATTTTATTCTGGGCCGACTCCATCTGGCCGCGCTCCAGCAACCACTGTTCTGCCCGCTGGTCGATGGCGGCGTTCATGAAGAAAGCCAGCAGAATGGGCGCCGGGCCATTGATGGTCATGCTCACGCTGGTGGTCGGCGCCAGCAGATCGAAACCGCTGTACAGTTTTTTGGCATCGTCCAAAGTGCAGATGGAAACGCCGCTGTTGCCGACTTTCCCGTAGATGTCGGGCCGCACATGCGGATCCTCGCCGTAGAGCGTGACGCTGTCGAAGGCGGTGCTGAGGCGGGCCGCGGGCTGGCCTTTGCTGACGTAATGGAAGCGCTTGTTGGTGCGCTCGGGTGTGCCTTCGCCCGCGAACATGCGGGTGGGATCCTCCCCTGTGCGCTTGTACTCGAAGACACCCGCAGTGAAAGGGAAGCGCCCGGGAATGTTCTCCAGCAACTGCCACTGGAGCAGGTCGCCCCAGCTTCGTGAATCCGGCAGCGCGATCTTGGGGACCTTGGTTCCGCTCAGGGATTCCGTGTAGTTGTTGATGCAGATTTCCCGCCCGCGCACCACGTAGGTGTTCTCATCATCGGTGAAGGTGTGGCGGGTGCGCTCCCAGTCGGCGAGGAGCTTGCGGCACCCGCTGTTGAGTTCGCTCAAATGCTCCTGGTAGCGCTGGCGCAGCAGCAGGATAGCGTCGCCGTTCAGCCCTTCAACCTCTTCCACGAGCTGGACGGAATCGTAGAATTCAGCCATGGCCGGCACATGGTCGCCCAGCGTGAGCAGCGTGGAATGCAGCGCATAGGCGGTCTCCGCGCAATCCGCCTGCTTGTCCGCCCAACGCTTGTAGCCCTGAACGGTGTCGGCGATCTCGGCCAGATAGCGCACGCGTTCGCCAGGGATGATGGCGCGCTTGGCCGCGGTCTCCGCCGAGGCCTGCAGGCTGGTCGTCCAATCGACGCCAGTCTTTGTGGCGATCGACTTCACGATGTTGACGTAGGCCCAGTCGGTTCCAGGGTCGTTGAACTGGCTGGCGATGGTGCCGTAGACAGGCAAGGTTTCGGGATCGGCGTCGAACAGCTTCCGTGCCCGCTGGAACTGCTTGCGCACATCCCGCAGGGCATCCTCGGCGCCGCGCTTGTCGGCCTTGTTGAGAACCACCACATCGGCGAAATCGATCATGTCGATTTTTTCAAGCTGCGTGGCCGCGCCGTATTCCGGCGTCATCACGTACATGGAGACATCCACCAAGTCCGTGATTTCCGAATCGCTCTGGCCGATGCCCGCGGTCTCGACAATGACGAAATCGAAGCCCGCGGCCTTCGCCTCCTGGATGGCCGCCGCCAGAGCGTGGGAGGTGGCCTTGTGGGCGTTGCGGGTGGCCAGGCTGCGCATGAAGACCCGCCCCCGGAAATCCGGATGGAAGATGGCATTCATGCGGATGCGGTCGCCCAGCAATGCGCCGCCGGTCTTGCGTTTGGTGGGGTCCACACTCAGGATGGCGACCTTCTTTTCCGGGAAGTCCACCAGGAACCTGCGCACCAGTTCGTCCGTAAGGGATGATTTCCCGGCGCCGCCTGTGCCCGTGATGCCAAGGACGGGAGTCCTGGGTCCTGGGTCCTGGGGGTTCGGGACCGAGGGCGTTTCCGCCAGCTCGATTTCGGTGATCCTGCGCGCCAGGGGAATGGCGGCATTTTGTTCCCGCGGATCGAAATCCGTCCGCTGCAGCATGTCGTTGATCATCCCCTGAAGGCCCATGATGCGGCCATCTTCGGGGCTGTAGATGCGGGCGACACCGCTGGCTTCCAGCTCGGCGATTTCAGAAGGCACGATGACGCCGCCGCCGCCGCCGAAGACCTGCACATGTCCTGCGCCCGCCTCCTTCAACAGCTCCACCATGTACTTGAAATATTCGACGTGGCCACCCTGGTAGCTGCTGATGGCGATTCCCTGGGCGTCTTCCTGCAACGCGGTATCCACCACATCCTGCACGCTCCGGTTGTGCCCCAGATGGATGACTTCCGCCCCGCTGGCCTGCAGGATCCGCCGCATGATGTTGATGCTGGCGTCGTGGCCATCGAAGAGGCTGGCGGCCGTCACGAATCGGATCTTGTGGAGGGGCCGATAGACCCCATCTGGGTCCACAGTCCCTTTGGTTCTCTTGATTTCAGCAGTGACGGAGGACATTTGGAACACCTCAACTAGCTAGTGTAGCGGCGTGTTGGTAGGGACCTTTCACCCTGATCAAGGCATTATGCTTCCAGGGGGTGCATCCTTCATGCGATTGAATCCGACCAGACAATCCAGGCTTCTGCTGGGTTCCATGATGGCTGCCGCTTTCACGCCTTTGTTTTTATCGGCCCAGGTCCCCGAAGGCAAGATCACCACCCGGGAAGCAGAGGCCATCCAAAGGGCCCGCAAAGGCGCCCGGCCAAGGCCCGTCGCCCACCGGGCGCCCCTGCTGTCGTCGGAACAGAACGCCACCAAGGTCTTCAGGAACGCCAAGCCATCGGTGGTCTACATCACGAGCATCGTCCTGGCGGCCAATCCGAAAATGGAGGACACGCCGGCGGGGACCGGTACCGGATTCGTGTGGGACGACCAGGGCCATGTGGTGACCAACCAGCATGTGGTCAACACGGACGCGGTCAAGGGCCAGGGCCCCACGGACGAGGCGGACGCGTTGAATGTGACCCTTGCCGATGGCAAGACCTACAAGGCCCAGGTCATCGGACGGAGCCTCAGCTACGATATCGCCGTGCTGCAGGTTTTCGCGCCGCTCGATCGCCTGAAACCACTGACTCTGGGCAAATCCACAGAGTTGCTCGTGGGCCAGACCACCTACGCCATCGGCAATCCCTACGGTCTGGATCATACCCTGACCAGTGGCGTCGTCTCGGCCCTGAACCGCGAAATATCATCCAGCCTCGGCAACGCCATCCGCGGCGTCATCCAAACCGACGCCGCCATCAACCCCGGTAATTCCGGCGGGCCGCTGCTCGACAGCGCGGGTCGCCTGATCGGCATGAATACATCGGTCATCGGCCCCGGGAATCGCGCCGGAATTGGGTTTGCAATTCCCGTGGACACCCTGAACCGCGTGGTGCCGTTGCTCATCGCCCGGGGCCAACTGGAACCTGTGTATCTGGGCTTCACGGCCCTCATCCCGGCCTATGCACGCGCGATGGGCGTCACCCAGGGCGTCATGGTGAGCGATGTGGAACCCGGCAGCCCCGCGGCGCTTGCGGGCCTGCGGCCTCTCCGGTTGGACCGCGAGGGCCATGTGGTTGCCCCAGGAGATGTCCTTTTGACCTACCAGGGCACGCCCATCCAGAACGGCGTGCAGCTCTTCGACCTGCTTGAAGTGGAACCGCCGAAGGGCGCGGTGGTGTTCGAGGTCCTGCGCGAGGGCAAGGTCGGCAAGATCATCCTGAAAGTGGAACCGCCGAAAGAAGTGAAGAAGGAAAACCGCTGAGCCCTGATATTCCTGCAAGCGTTTTATTCAATGGATTTCCGGGTCTTTAGCCTTGTCCGCATCGCCCTTCCCTGGCTTTGGAGCCTCGGGAGCGGCCTTGGGCGGGAGCCAGGTGAGGGGAATCTGCATGGGCGCGTCCAGGCCGCTGCATGTGAGAAAGAGCATGGCTTTGGATTCCAGTTCGGCGACGCACTGGAGCTTGATCACGTGGGACGGCGCGGCCTCCACGGGCAAGGCGCCATGGGTGAAAAGGGCGTTCCCCTGTTTGTCGGTGGGCCCCTCGATGCGGGCTTCGAGAATGCGGAACGGTTTGGCATCCCTCGATTTCACTTCCAGATCGAAGCTGCGGATCTTCGGCTCGTCCCACACCACGCGGCTGGGGACCGCGAGGATGGACAGCTTGAGTTTCCACGTAAGCGTCAGGTCGAAACTTGGCTGCTTGGGCGCATTGGTGGAAACCTTCAGCAGCTCAAGACCCGCCTGCATCCCTGGTTTCAATTTCGAAGGACGCAAGGTGAGCTGAAGCGAAGCCTTCGGCCCCATGGGGATGACTTCGGATTCCAGGTAGTCCGGAAGCTTGCTCTCCAGGCGGATTTCAGCAGGGCCTCCGCCTTCGCGGGTGAAGGTGTAGACAGCCAGCGGGCTTTCGTGGGGTGACACCTCGCCAAAGGTCTTGTTGACCGCGTCTACGGCCATTTCGGGGCGGATGGTCATGTCCCAGCGCAGGATGTAGCGGGGCTGCGATGGATCGTCGGGCTCAAGGCGCACGGCACGGCGTTGGTAGGCAAGGAAGTCGGAAGCATCCGAGGTCACATCGAATTTTCGAGCCTCGCCCGGTTGCCAGGGCTTGGCGAATGGGTCCAGGGAAACCCGCACCCCCGGAGCAGTATCCAGGACGCGAAACGAAATGGGTTTGTCGCTGGTGTTCTTCAGTTCCCAGGTCAGAGTGCGCACCTCCCTGGGGCCCACACTGCCAAGGTGTTGAATGTTGTCCGGCGTCACCATGAATCGGTATTTCGGCGCGGGCTTCGCTGGAGGCGCGCTCTCGACCTTCGGGGCCGGAGTTGCTTTTTCCGGGAGTTGCGCCGGGGCGGCGAGCGAGATCAGGAAGAAAGGGATGAGCATGGGAATAGTGTGCCTCAGTGAGTTCGGGTTAAGCCTTCTTCAGAATTGTTAATTGTTGTTAAGACACCCGAATTCACAAGCAATTCACCGAATGCAGCGATGTAATGACTCACCATCCCTGTTGCAACCATCCATAGGAGATCTGCTGTGAACTTCATCACCCGTACCGGATTTGTGTCCGTGTTTCTGCTTGGGCTTTCTGTGCCTCTGGCGTCCCAGACGTCGAAGAAGGTGCTTTTCGATCACACCCACCACGAAGAAGGAGGCACTTCGGCTGAATGGGTCATCTGCACTGGCCATGAGCCCGATCCATCCCCGGCCAATCCCAGCAAAGAGACCGATTGGAACGGAGGCATCAGCGCCCTGGGCTATGACCTGTACACCAGGGGCTACACCGTTCAAACGCTGCCGGCCTCCGGGGGGCGGATCACCTTCGGCGATGGCACCAACGCGCAGGATCTATCCAAGTACAACGTCTTTTTCATCCCCGAGTGCTACACGTATTTCACCGCCGCGGAGAAAACCGCCATCGTGAAATTCGTGCAATCGGGGGGCGGGCTCTTCCTCATGGGCAACCACCAAGGCGCCTCCCGGGTCGCCAGTTCGGTGCCGGGCTCCACGGACGCCTACACGGTGTTCAATGACTTGATGACCAATAACGGGGTGGCCAACAACGCCTTTGGTTTCACCTGGGTCATCGGCCACGGCCCTGGAGATGCCAGTGCCAATACCACCAGCACGGCCTATTCCACGACTGTCAATCCCGCCACCACCGCCATCATCCGCGGGCCCAACGGCACGCTTTCCATGCAGGATTTCCACTCCTTCTCCTACCTCAGCCTGAACGCAGCCAACAATCCCTCCGTCCAGGGCATTCTGTCCACCCAGGTCCCGGGCGATCCTTCCAGCGACTACTTCATCGCGACCAGTTCCCTGGGAAGCGGTCGTGTGGTGGCCATGGGAGATAGCTCCCCCGCCGACGACGGCACCACTACAACATCTGGAAAAGCCCTGCACAACAGCTACACGCTCAACAGCAACCGGGCCTTCTTCCTGAATGCCATCCAGTACCTGGCAGGGAGCAGCAGCACAGCCCAGCCACCGGCGGTGAGCATCACTTCCCCTGCCTCCAACGTGTCCACGCCGATTGGCAATACGGTGACCTTCCAGGCAACGGCCACGGATCCAGCGGGCAGCGCCATGACCTATGGCTGGAATTACGGAGATGGCACCACTGGCACTGGCCTTGGCCCCAACGGCCACGCTTACATGACCGCGGGCACCTACACGGCCACCTTCACTGCCACGAACGCCCAAGCTCTTTCCAGCTCCGCTTCCCGGCTCATCACAGCGACCGTTCCCACCGGCAACACCGTCACCGCGAACCTGACCACTCCCAGTGGCAACGTCACAATCAATTCCGGCACCGCAGTGGCCTTCGCGGGCAGCGGCACCGATTCCAGCACCACGGCAACCCTCAGCTACTCCTGGAACTTTGGTGATGGCGCCACGGCGACGGGCACTTCCGCGAGTCACACCTACACCAACAGCAGCTCGGCGGTGGTCTCGTTCACAGCCACATTCACAGTGACCGACAACACTGGAGTCTCCGCTTCGGCCACGCGCAAGATCACCGTGAATCCAGCCAGCAGCGGCAGCAGCTTCAGCGAAGGATTCAATACCGGAACCAAGGCCTCATACACCACGGGGAATGTGACCCTCGTCTCTGGCGCCTGGACACTTAATGATGCCCTGCTGGGCAACACGGCCAGCGATCCCAAGACGGGGGCTCAGAGCGTCCGCATGCGCAACAGCGGCAAGTTGACCATGCTCTTCAACTGGGCCACCGGAGCCAAGACGGTGTCCGTGAAGCACGCCGAGTACGGGAGCGATGCGAGTTCCACCTGGGGCCTCTGGTATTCCAGCAATAGCGGAAGCACATGGACCCAGGCAGGCAGCACAGTGACGACCTCATCCACCACGCTGCAGACCGCGACCTTCACCTTGAACATCCCTGGGGCGATCCGTTTTGAGATCCGCAAGACCGATGGCACAACGCGCCGCGTCAATTTCGACGATTTCCAGGTGTCCGGCTACTGAACCGGCTTAATGCATCAAAAAGGCCCCGGACATCCGGGGCCTTTTTGATGCTTTAGCGAGGCTGAGCTAATTCACGTTCACCGCGGTCCAAGCCTTGGCGACCGTAGCGTATTCTGCCGAGGTCGCCCCATAGAGATCCTTGGCCGCGCTGAGGCACGCGGTGCGGGCGCCAGCGTAGGTGGTCGTGGACGTCATGTAGACCGTGAGGGCGCGGAACCAGATGCGTGCAGCCTTGTCGTTGCCGATGCCCGTGATGCTCGTGACGGCATTGGCCATGGGGGACTGGATGTTGCCGGAGAAGGCGTCGATCTGGCTGCCGTGGGCCAGCAGGAAGAAGAAATGGTTGGCAGGGCCGGAACTGTAGTGCACGTCCAGACGCTTGAGGGAGGTGGACCAGGCGTCCTTGCTGGCACCATCCAGGCTTGGCTTGTACATCCAGCGGAGGGGGTGGTTGAAGGCGGACGTTTCGAGCTGCTCGCCGATGAGATAGTTGGCCGCGGGCACCGTGCCACCCACAGTGCTGATGGTGCCGGTGATGGCCGTGTAGTTCGGGACGGTGGTCGTGCCGCCACCGTGGGCGTAGAACTCCACCATGGTGCCGTGGATATCCGAGTTGGCCTCGTTCAGGCCGCCGCTCTCGCCTTTGTAGACCAGCTTGGCGGTGGTGGCGGTGACGCCGTGGCTCATTTCGTGGCCGGCCACGTCAATGGAGGTGAGGGTCTGGAAGGAGGAGCCGTCCCCGAAGGTCATGCAGAAGCAGGTGTCGGACCAGAAGGCGTTGTCGTAGCTGTTGCTGTAGTGCACGCGCAGGTAGGAGGCCTTCCCGGCCCCGTCGATGCCGTTGCGGCCCAGCACATTGCCGTAGTAGTCCCAGGTGCGCTGGATGCCGAAGGCGGCGTCCACGGCCGCAGTCTGCCCGTTGGCGGCGGTGGTGGAGGAACCCTCCACGTAGTTGGCGCCGTCGCCCCAGATGTTGTCAGCATCGGCGTAGATCGCGCCGTTGCCCGTTGTGGCGTGGTTCAGATTCGTGACCACGTTGTTCCCGAAGGTGCCACCTGTTCCGCGAGTGGTGTCGCGAAGCTCATAGCCGGAGGCGGTGCTGTTGGTCTGGATGCTCACGGTGCCGCTGTACTGCGAATTGCCCGTGCCGCTGGCGCCTGCGGTGTGCAGCGTGCTCCAGCTTTCCAGGATCTCGCCGCTGTGCGCATCCACGAAGAAATCCGTGTGCTTGGTTTCCTGGGTTCCGTTCTCCAGCTCGGTGTGGATGTGGTAGACCAATGCCATTCGGGAGATGGTGCGGCTCCCCTCGATTCCCTTCCCAAAACCATGGGTGTTGGCGAATACTTCACGCTCCACCTGTGCGAAAACCAGTTCCGCGGTTGGTGTGGATGCGTAGGCGCCGGCGGGAGCCAGGACCTGATGCGCGGCGGCCAGGGCTTCCGAGGCATCGATGGCCGGCGTTGGGTTGAGCTTGATGCCGCGCACCAATGCGTCGGTCACCTTGCTGACCGCGCCTTCTTGCATGTGGACGATGGCTTCACCGCCGAACACCTTGACGCCTTGGTAGTACTGATCCACACGGATATGATCCTGCCCCAGCTCATCGTGGTGGACGCTGCGGGTGGTGAAATCGTGGGTGGTATCGAGCCCAAGCTCAAAGACCCGCGCCTGGAGGTACTGCTGGGCTTGAGAACTGAGCGGGCTGGCCTGGCGGGCCGCCTCCTGAGCGCAGAGCGCGGATGCGATTCCGGCAGAGGCGATGAGACGTAGGGCTAGGGAAGTTCGCATGAGCACCTCAAGAAGGGGATGAGCATCCCGAGATAAAAAAACCAGATGCTATAACCATCTGGGGAAGAAAAACATCTCGAAAGAACGGGGAAGATAGGTAAATCCTACCTGGTATAGCGCAATCATCAATTGTTAAGAATTGTTAAGTTTTATGAAACTGTATTTCAAGTGTCATCGAATGATTCAGGCGGCCAGATACCCGGAATTTGGTAATGAAGGATTTAGCCTCTAAAAAGTGATCCCCACGCCGAAGGTCCACATCCGGTCGAATTCTTGGCCGGTTCCCTGAGCGCTCAGGTAGGTGGCGAGATCAGCCACCGAGCCGAGCTTCACGGGAGTGTCCTTGGTGATCGGCTGCTGATAGCTGGCGGCCAAGTAGGGGTGGACGACCGGGAAGGGCAGGCGCCACCGGGCCCCCACCCTTAACCAGGTGCGGGCAAGGTTCTGGTCTCTGGAAAAAGCCGCGGTGGAAAACTTGTAATTCTGAAAACGCTCGATGAAGCCTAATTCCCCCGCGATACCCGTGAATGGCACCCAGAATTGGACACCCAGACCCACCCCCGGGCCCGATTGTTTCAACGTGGAGGGTTGCTGGGCAGAGCCCTGGACTACCATGCCATCTGCCTGCCATTGGGCTATCTCCAGGTTGCCCTCAAGCCTTATCACCGGACCAAAGGCCCAGAGCCGCCGGCTAATAGTCACGATGCCGCCCCGGCCTGCGTCCAGGTCCCCAGACACCAGTTGAGCGGTGCCGGAGATCAAGGTCTGGGGCAGGTTCTGGCCTTTCGGAAAAGGGACTTCCACCCGCGCGTCCCATTGCGCGGCCAGGGGCATGGCAATGCAGGTGAGAATGCAGGCGAGAAAGAGCGTAAAGCGCTGGCGCATGATTTTCACTTCCATTTGATGGAACAGCCCATGGAAGGGCGCTGGGGTTGCGGAACAGGTCGATCTGAGAGCAATGCTTCGATGGCCAATCGAAGTTCCTGGCGGCTGACTTGGGTCGCGTCCTGCCAATTGTCGTCAAGCCGCCCTCGATACCGCAGCTTCCGATCTCCGTCATAGAGGAAGAAATCGGGCGTGCAGACCGCGCCGAACGCTTTGGCGATCGCTTGGGATTCATCGTGGAGGTAAGGGAAGACGAATCCCAGGGCCCGAGCCCGCGACCGCATGGCCTCGAAGCTGTCCTCTGGATAAGCCTCCGCATCATTGGCATTGATGCCCGCCACATCGCAGCGGCCCTGAAAGGCCTTGGCCAGCGCGTTGATGCGGCCGTCCACAGCTTGGACATAGGGGCAGTGGTTGCACATGACCACCACAAGCAGGGCAGGAGCGCGGAAATCAGCCAGCTGCCAAATCCTTCCATCCACGCCAGGAAGCGCGAAGTCGGGGCAAGGACTCCCAAGGGCCACCATGGTTGATCCGAGCAGCGACATGGAGCCCCCGAGAATTCAATTGTCGATCGTTGATTGGCGATTGTCGATTGTCGATTGGGGAACCCAGGTCATTGATTTTCAATCGAAAAACGTCAATCGAAAATCGAAAATCGGAAATGTGAGTTTGATTCTGCTTCAGCCACGCTAGGCTCTATGGAAACCGGAAACCGGAATTCAGATGACCGCATTGAATCGACTTCACTGGTCCACCCTGGGCGAGTCCAGCGAAGGGTTGGAAAACATTTGGGCTGCGGCCTGGGAGATCAGCGTGGATCGGGGCGCCTCCCCGGCATTGCCGCCCCGCAACACGGATCTATGGGTCATCAGCGCGTCTGGCCTGGAGCCCCCGGCAGCTCTGTTGCGGCTGCTTTGTGAGGTCGGCGCCCTGCCCATCCTGCTGCTCCGAAGCCAGGCGGCGCCGCCTTTGAGCCCAGAAGACCTTGCCGCCTGGGGTCGGTTGGGATCGGTGCGATGGGGCTTGCTGAATGCGGAGGTCCCTCAAGGCGGCCTGAGGCCCTTGACCACAGGCCCCATCCCCTTCACGGCCACGCAGGCCCTGGCACTTGGACTGGTGGGTTTCAGTCCCGCCATGGCCGCGGTGGTGGCACGCGCCAGGGCGGCCGCAGCCACGCGCGCGACCGTTTTGCTCAGCGGCGAAAGCGGCAGCGGCAAGGAAGTCATCGCCCGGGCCATCCACCGATTGAGTGAAGACGGGGAACAGCCTTTCGTGGCCGTGCATTGCGGCGCCATCCCTGAAAATCTGGTGGAGTCGGAACTCTTCGGCTACAACAAGGGCGCATTCACCGATGCCCGCAAAGACACTCCGGGCAAATTCCGGGAAGCCAACGGCGGCACGCTGTTCCTGGATGAGGTGGGCACCATGCCCCTTTTGGCCCAGGTCCGGCTTTTGCGTGTCATTCAAGAGCGGGAGGTGCAGCCTCTGGGTGGTGGTCCTCCGGTGAAAGTGGATGTGCGTCTGGTGGTCGCCACCAACTCGGATCTCTGGGGGAAAGTCCAGGACGGAAGCTTCCGGGAGGACCTTTTCTACCGTTTGGATGTGGTGCCGATCCACATGCCCCCGCTTCGCGAGCGCCGCGAGGAAGTCCCCTTCCTGGCCCAGCATTTCCTGAATCGGAAAGCCCGGGAGCATGGTCTCTACCCCAAGGCCCTGCATCCTTCGGTGGATCCACTCCTCATGGCCATGCCCTGGCCAGGGAATGTCCGCCAGTTGGAGAATGCGATCGAGCGGGCGGTGATCCTGGCAGGGTCACGCCCCGTCCTGACCCGTCAGGATTTCACATTCCTGATGGACCGGCTGCCCGAGGGCGAAGTCCTGGTGGAGGAACCTTTCCAACGCGCGGCCCCAGATGCGCAGGCGGAAATGCTTCCATCAGGAACCTTGGGATCTGAAGGCGCCGGGTACCTCGACATCCCTCCGGATGGCTTGGATTTGAACCATGTGGTCTCAGAAGTCGAGTGAACCTGATGCTTCAAAGCCTCGCCATCACCCGCGGCAACAAGAAACGAGCCGCGGAGCTGCTGGGATTGAAACGTACTACCTTTCTGGAAAAGATGAAAAGGCTTGAGTTGGAAGATGGGGTGATGGAAGGAACCGAAGGGGAACAAGAAGGATGAGGGCACTAAGAGACGGTACAACGCTCAGTTTTCATATGTAATAGATGAAAAGGTTTCAGGGAACCAAAAAAACTTGCCCCTGGGAATTCTTCGTGCAAGGATCACCCGTATAAGTAATGTTGGTTCCTTTGATAAATGATCCCTGGGCGGGTATTTCCTCCTCGGTGGCTCTTTTGTATTCACCAGATCCGCATGCGATGCCCCGTGCACAGGTTTTTTGTTATTTTTCGCTCGTGCATCAATATTGCAAAAAGTTTCAAGCGCTGGAAATAATTCTTGTTCATCCCGTTACATGTGTGTAACGATCCTCATCGTAATCTCGTCTGATCCTTCCACAGCTCCACCACGGTCTGATTTGCTTTGCATAAGGTTTTTTCAAAAACCTCAGCTATTTGGCTAGATCAATAATTTCCACGCGGCTTCGCCGCTTCAAATCTAGGAGGATGCATGCTGATATCGCCCCACAAAATTTGCCTCATTGCCCTCGGCTCTTTGTTGAGTGCAGGGGTCCTTCCAGCCCAGGAAACTGGGTGGGGATCTGGAATGAACGTGCGCGCGGGTTCCGCGGTGGGATCCACCAACGATCAGATCAAGCGCCAGATGCTTGGATTTGGAGTGGAGGCCCACTATGGCCTTACCGCCAAAACAGCCTTCTTCGGCGAGTTGGGTTTTCTCTATTTCGCCGGTGAGGACTTTCTACATACGCTTCCGGCAACTGGCTACAACACCATCACCGGCGTCCCGGCAGCCCTGACCAGCAGCAACTCGGCGGATCGCCGCAAGAACGACCTCCAGGGCGCTTCGATCCGGGTGGGCTATCGCGCCGCCATTCTCGACTCAGGTTGGAACTGGCAGGCGGGTCTGTCCTTGGACCGCCTCAAATCCCGTCAGGAAGTCTCCGGCAAACTCGCGCCGGGCGGCACCACCACCGGTTATGAGGGACTTGCGGTCACGCCCGAAAGTACCAAGATCGCACCCGGTGTTTTCGCCGGTGTGACCAAGAATTTTGGCGAGGGTTTCACCCTTCAAGCCAACGTCATCAACGTCGGTTTCTCCCAGGTGAACTGGGTCCCTTACGTTTACACCGGCGTCGCCGCACATGCCGAGTCTTCCGACAAGCGCAAGACGTCGATTGAACTCGCCATCGGCTTCAGGTTTTAACCCCAACCCCGACCATTTGGACAGGAGGAA
>JANYJQ010000070.1 GCA_025358435.1 Holophagaceae bacterium | reverse complement strand
GTCCAGCACCAACGAGATTCTGACCCGGGACCGCCGCCGCAAGCGGGAGCTGGAAAAGCTCGCGCTGGAAGAGCGGCGCCTGGAGGCGGCGATGCAGCAGCAGAGCGGCGGCCAGCGCCGCGCGCCCAGCCGCGTGACCGTAGAGATGACCACACCCAAAGCCGGCGACGTGGTGCTGGAGCTGAGCTACCGGACCCGGGCCGCCCGCTGGGTGCCGACCTACGAAGCCCGCTTGTCGAGCGACCGCAAGAAACTGGAGCTGGTCCTGTTCGCCGCCATCACCCAGACCAGCAGTGAGGATTGGGATGGCGTAAAGCTGGAAATCAGCAACACACGGGCCAGCCGGAGCCTGGCGGTGCCCCGGTACAGCCGGGGCCAGGACGTGGCGTGGTGGATGCCAATGAAAGTAGAGGTGGTGGCGTCCAGCGCTATTCGGGGTGGTTCCATCAATGAGACAGCCTACAAAATTTCAGCGGATCAGCTATCAAACCTGCCCGTGAGTAGCAATGAGTATCAAGCCACTTACTTGGCTCCCGGCGTGAGTGCTCCCGTAGAAATGGGAGAAGGCGCGACTTCCGTGATCGAGGAAGCTGGCGGACTCGCCACCACCTTCAACCTGGATGGCACCAAGGACGTTCCCTCGGATGGCGAACCCCACCGTTTCAAGGTCTTGGCCAAGGACATCGAGCCTGAGCTGGTGCTCACCGCCACGCCACGTCTGGATCCCAGCGCCTACCAGGTTGCGCGCTTCGCCACGCCCACCGCGTTCCCGCTCTTTCCGGGCGCCGCGATCGTGCAGTACGCGGGCACGCAGCGGCTGGGTCAGACTCAGCTCTGGGTGCCTTCCGCGGGCCAGAAATTCGAACTTGGTTTCGGTCCCTACCGCGGTCTGCGGGTGAGTTTCGCGCGGTTGGACGTGAAGAAGGAACAGGTCGGCGCTTTCACCAAAGAACGCCAATGGACACTCCGCGAGAAGCTCGAAGCCAGCAACGACACTTCAGAACCACTGGACATCGAACTCCACGACCGCACCTTGCGCAGCACCGTGGAAAACCTGAAGATCGCCACCCTTCCGGAAACCACGCCGGGCTTCCAGGAAAGAGTTTCCGGCGTCCGCACCTGGACGCTTCACCTGGGCCCCAAAGCCACCGGCGCCGTTAATCTGGGCACGCTCATCAAGGCCCCGCTGGAAGGCTACATCTCCGGGCTTGAAGGGCTGAACCTCCCGCAGTAGGACTCAACGCGGCCGGTCCGCCACCCGTGCCGCGCTCAATTGAATTTTTGATGCTGAATTTCGGCTAAATTGAGTCATGCCCCTTCCTGCCAAGTTCCTCGCGCGTCTGCGGCGCTTGCCATTGCGCTTGAGGACGCGGCTTTCGGGAGGTATGGAAGGGCTGCATCCCTCCAAGTTGAAGGGGCACGGCCTCACCTTCGTGGAGAACCGCGCCTACGTGCCGGGCGACGATCCCCGGTTCATCAACTGGCCGCTGACGGCGCGCACCGGCGAACCCATCATTAAGCGCTTCGAATCCTCCCGGGACCTAGTGTTGTGGCTCGTGATCGATCCATCTCCTTCCATGTTCCTTGGCGATCCGGTAAGCCCGCTGAGATGGGCGCTGGAGATCGTGGGCGCGGCCATGGCCACCATCAACGCCACGGGTGACCGGCTCGGCATCATCGTGCCGGGCGATGCGCGGATGCCCGCGTTGCGGCTCGCGCCCAAGCGCGGCCGCGTCCACGCGCTGCAATTATTGGATCGCCTCGTGGAGCGCGGGCCCGCCGTGCTGACGCCGGAAAGCTGGAAGCAGGCCCTTGGACACTGGGGCGATTTCGGGCATGACCATCGCTGGTGGCTGCTCAGCAATGGCGCAGGGCTTCAAGGCCTGGCGCCGCTCATGAAACCCATCGCCGCGCGGCATCGCGTGGTGTGGTTCCGTCCCGAAATGCCGCATTTGCGCCGGATGCCCAACTGGCCTGACCCGAACTTCCCGCCCTCGGTGGAACGCCAGACCTGGGACATCCTGAAGGATCCAATCGCGAAAATGGGCAGCTGGATGAAGGCGGGTGGCGCATGAAGGCGCCGGGCCCATTCCTTCTCGCAGTTGTCGCCGCAGTCCCGATTTGCGCAGCGCCGGTCTGGCGTGCGCCGACCGAATTGCCCTTCGGAAAACTCGCCGTCTTGGAACTGCGTGAGGAAGATCCCAAACAGCCGCCGCTGCCGCGCCCCGGCGATGAAAAAATAGGACCATTATTCTTACGGAGCGTGGAAGCCATGCCCGACGGACGTGGCTGGAAGCTCACGGTCCAGGCCTTGACACCGGGCATCGCGGTGCTGCCACCGCTGGATCTGGGCGATGGGCGCCGTACGCCGGAGCTGCGCCTGAAGGTGGATCGGAGCATTCCCTTTGGCGCGCCTTGGATGGGCGTCGGCGGGGGCCGCGAAGATGACCTTCCGGAGATTCCTTTCCCCTACGGTTGGGCCTCGCTGCTGCTGCTGCCCTTTGTATTGCTCGGGTACTACCTGGTCCGCCGCTGGCGCCGGAATTCTGGGAAACGGTTGCAGAAGAAGGCCAAGGCCGCATTTGCGAAGGCTTGGCCACCCTCTTCCAAACAGCGCGAAGCCCTCGATGCAGCCCACGCGGCCGGCCGGGAATGGCTGTCGACCGTTGTGGGAGAAGAGGCGCGGTCCTGGGGTCCCAAGGATTTTCGCGCTCAATCGCTGGACCCCTGGGCAACCTGGGTGGAAAGCCTGGACGCCGCGCGCTTCGGGCGGGCCACACCTGCTTTTCCGCCCCTGTTGGACCTTAAACGTTCATTAGGCGGCCAGTCATGATGGAACTTCGCCATCCCTACCTGTTGCTGCTTCTCGTGCCCGGCCTTTGGCTGTCCATCCGCGCGATGTACCGCTGGGGCATTCCGAATACCAAGCCCGCCTCGAGCTTCGCGCGCTGGAGCGCGAACCTGCTGCCGCCCATGATCCTGACTGTGCTGGTGCTGGCGGCCGCGGGGCCCGAGTGGCGGCTGGCGGTTCGCGGCGCGGCGCCGGTGGTGGATTTCGCGGTCCTGCTGGATGGTTCCAGTTCCATGAAGGCTCTGGATGATGGCAAAGAAAGCCGCTGGGATGCCGCCCGGCGCCTGCTGGAATCCTTCATCGCGAAGCGCCCCGATGACCGGTTCGCGATTGTGCTGTTCAGTGCGCATCCCGTGACTTTGAGCCCGCTCACAGCGGATCACAGCCGGCTGCTCAGGGTCTTGGCCCAACTCAACATCGATGCGAGGGATGACGGCACAGCCATCGGGTCGGGCCTGATGACCGGCGTGCGAAGGTTGGCCGACAGCCCGGCCAGGAGCCGCGTGATCCTGCTCTTGACGGACGGCGCGCAGAACCGTGGCCGTGTGAGCGCCTTGGAAGCCGCGGCCGAGGCAAAGTCCCAGGGCATCCGCGTCCATACCGTCGCCATAGGAAAAGCCAGCGGCGAAAGCCTTTATCCGCTGGAAGGCGGTGGCCGTGCGTGGCTCAAAGTGGACACGTATCCCGACACCTTGAAAAAAATTTCCGCCCTCACCGGCGGCGAAGCCTTTGCCGCCGATGATCCGGCGGGCCTGGCACGCAGCCTCCAGGCCATCGGCACCCTTGAAAAGACCGTACTTCCCGTGGACCCGCCCTCCGAAGGCGAGCCGCTTGCCCAATGGCTGCTAATGGTTGCGGCCGTGCTCACCCTGCCGTTGGCCCTGGATATATTCCGCAAGCGTGGCCGCAAGCACCCTGCCTGGGTGGAGCCATGAGCCTGCCCTTCACCTACCCCATCTATCTGTGGCCCACAGCGGGACTTGCGCTGCTGGTGCTTTTGGCGGGGCTTTGGGCACAGGCCCGGGCGGGGCTGGGCGTGCGGGTGGTCGGGCAAAGGCCGTGGGCTTTGGGGCTGGGGTTGGCCTTGATCCTGGGCGGCCTCGGCATTGGCATCGCAGAACCGCGATGGGGTGTGCCGGAATCTCCTCGGCTGACGGTCCACATCGTTCTGGATGCTTCGCGCTCCATGCTGGCCATGGATGAAGACGGCACCTCGCGCTGGAACGGCGCGCTTCAAACCATTGACCGGCTTCTTTCGAAACCCTCACCAGGGCTGCGTTTCAGCCTGGATCTGCTGACGGGCGATGCGGTGCCCTTGCTGCCCCCCGGGGAGGACCGCACCCTATTGCGCGACGCGCTCCGCGCCGTGAGGCCAGGTGAAATCGGATCACCGGGCACCAGCTTTGGGCGCGGCATTCCGCAGATCCTGAAGAGCCTTCCAGAAAAGGAGCCCGCCATACTTTTCCTGTTGAGCGATGGCGAAGAAAGCTGGCTCGCCGAAGCAGACGCCTCGCAGCGCGCAACATCTGCGCTGAAGGAATCCAGCGTTCCGCTTTATGCGATCGCATTCGGCCAGAGCAGCCCCATTCCCGTGGCCGGCGCCCCGCCCGACGATCCGCGGGAGAAATCCGAACTGCTTGCCACCACGGGGAATCCGGACTTCCTGCGCCGCCTGGCTGAAGCCAGCGGGGGCCGGATGCTGCGCACGGATGAATCGCCGCTTGAACTGTTTCAGAAATTGGCCGAAGGCAAGGCCCCGCTGCCGGTATCGCGCTCGCTCATTCCGTCCCATCCAGAATGGGGTGCGTGGATCGCCATGGCCGGCCTGCTGCTCTGGCTCCTGGCCGCTGGCAAACCGATGATCGAATGGCGGCCCATTCTGGTGGCCTTGCTTATGGTGGGCGCCGCACAGCAAGCCAAGGCGGAGATTCCTGGCTTTTCATTGCCCCAGGGCGTGAAAGCTTGGCTGGCGCAGCGGGCACTCGATGAAGGTGATCTCATCACAGCGCGAAAATGGCGGCCCCGTGGCATCAGACCCAATCATCGCCTGCTGGCGGCTGAGATCGATCTGCGTTCCAAACACCCGGATGGCGCCTTGAAAGTGCTCGCGCCGCTCACGGGCCAGGGCTCGCCGCGGCCGATTCCAGCCTGGCGCATGCCAGCCCTTCTGATGGCAGCCCAAGCCCAAGTGGCGCTGAACGAACCTGAACAAGCCAAACTCCTGCTAGAGCGCCTGCTCCTGGAATCACCGGGCCGCACGGAAGCCGTTCACGACCTGCAAAGCCTGCTACCCAATCCCGAGGCACCTCCGCCCCCCAATCCCAAATCCCCACCCCCGCCCCGCCCGAGCCAAGGTGCGCGGCAAGATGAGCTGGAAGGCTTCCAGCAACGGATGCCTAAAAAACCCACGCCACCGGCCGGCGTGAAGGACATCTGAAAAATATTTTCGATTGTCGATTTGGATGATGCTTTTCAATCGTCGATCGAAAATGCCTGTCATTTCCCTGCGATGAACTTTGCCAGGGCGTTCGCGTCCAAGGCTCCTTCCACGCGGCGCAGCTCTTTCCCATCGACATCGAGCATCACCAGGGTCGGATAGCCCCCCAACCTGAAGCGTTCCGCGAGCTGCT
This sequence comes from Holophagaceae bacterium, assembly GCA_025358435.1. Lineage (GTDB taxonomy): Bacteria > Acidobacteriota > Holophagae > Holophagales > Holophagaceae > JANXPB01. The sequence continues at coordinate 7,228 of JANYJQ010000070.1, read as the reverse complement.
TGCCCTCTTTGTTCGGCGTGCCGTCCAGGCTCTCCACCATGATGGAAAGTGGAATTACTTTAGCTAGAGCTTCCTGGGCCGTGGGAGTGGGAAATACCCTTTTCTGGAGCAGCTGGCAGGGGCCACACCATTCGGCCCAGAGATCCATGAAGATGAGCTTCTTTTCGGCCTTGGCACGCTTTTGGGCCGCGGCGAGACCGTGCTCCCAGCCCACTGGATGGCTGGCCGGGCCGGCGGCAATCATAGGAAGGGCAGACGCGAATAGGGCGGCGGCAAGGCGCATGAAATCTCCGTTCAGGTATGGGATGCCGCCAAGTGGGGCGGCGTTCCCTTCAGATTTTGATGATATCTCGCCTGGCCGCGGCCACCGTGCCGTGCGATTGGGCGAATTGGCAATCTTTTTCATGACAGGGACCGCCATGCCATCGATCTTGTGCAGAACATCATCCATCGCGTCGGCCTCCGGTCGGTATCAGAGTCGGTAACGCCTTCGACTTTGCTTGGTTCATCACCCATCGCTTTGGCTCTTTCGGCCGACATAGAAGCTCCGGCTCTGCGAACGAAAGTGAGCAGGAGGGCGCACTGCGCCCGATAGCTGGAGGGGCCGTAACGAACTAACCAGAAAAGCACTGGTTATTTCGTTACGGCCCCTAATCGTCCTGAAAACTACGACGTAACACTCTTCGACCCGGTCTTCCATCCACAAAAATCCCAAAGGAGACTTCCATGCGCCATTTCCTGGCCCCACTCGCGCTCGCATTCGTCACCGTTCTGCCCATGGCCGCTCAGACGCAGACGCAAACCCGCTTCATCAAGGTTGATGTGGTGAGCAAGTCCATGAATAAACATCATGGGGGAGACGGCCCCACCCAGGTCCATATCCGACTGCCCCTGAATTTGGCCAAAGGCCTCCTTGAGACCATCTCGGATCAGGAAATCGACATCAATGGCACCGTGGATTCAGAAGGCGGTTCCAAGAAAGTCCACAAGGTCCAGAAACTCAAGCTTGAACAACTGGTGAAGCTGCTGGAATCCGCCCATGCCGGTGATCTGCTCCTGGAAGTCACCACCGACAAGGGCGACCACGTGAAGATCGCTGTCGAATAGACTCATCAAAACTGTTGAAGCATTGCGCCCCGCCTCAAATGGCGGGGCTTTTTTATCAGGATCCCGCTAGCCTGAAGCCATGGAAACCCTCACCCAGATTCGCGTCCGCTACGTTGAAACCGATGCCATGGGCATCGTCCATCACGCGTCTTACGTTGCCTGGCTTGAACTCGGACGGACTGAACTGTTGCGGGGGTCGGGCCAAAGCTACCGTGAATGGGAGCAGGCCGGGGTCCATCTCACCGTGGGCGAGGTCCATCTGAAGTACCGCGCCCCAGCCTATTTCGACGATCTGGTGGATGTGCATACCCGGGTGACCGAGGCCGGCCGCCGCCGCGTGGGCTTCGCCTATCGCATTGAACGCGATGGCGTGCTGCTGGCCGAAGCCAGCACGGTCCACCTGGTCACCGGTGCCAACGGCAGGGCCCGGGTCTTGCCCGATGAATTCCTGGATCTGCTCAAGGGTTGATCAGGTGCGCGGTACGAGGGGTGAGGCGTGAGGTTCAACAGGGAGGCGGCCAGAGGCCGCATCACTTAGTGCACCATAGGCGCACCCCTCATATCTCAAACCTCGCACCTCATGCTTCCCCCTTCCACACATCCATGGGCATCAGCATGGCCATGGCTTGCAGGTTCGCCAGGGCCTCCATCAAGCGCCGGGTGTCCATTGAAAAGGCATCTGGCTGGAAACTTTGAAAGCACACCAGTCCAAAAGGCCGCTCACCCCAACCCAGGGGGATGCCATACCAGCTCTGGGGCACCAGTCCGCTGATGCGCTCGGCTTCCGAAAACTGCGCGCCTTCAGCCTTGGCTTCTTCCAGGGTGCGGATGTAGAGGGGCTTATGGGCCAGGATCGCTTTGGCCGTCAGGCCGCCCGCATCGGTCATGGAGCGGGAGGGGGTGTTCCGGGCCCGGCCGCCCTCGTGGTAAAGGACCCAATGCAGCATGTCGGCCTGATAGTCGGCAATGGCGACGTAGAACGACGCCAGGTTGAGGGGTTTGAAGACCAGCTCCAGCAGGGTATCCGCCAAGACCCGGTGGTCCATGCCTGGCCTGAGCCGCTCCAACGCCATCAGCAGCAGGCTCTTCTCCTGATCCAGGTGATGGAGCAGTTCCCGGATCTCTGCCATTTCCTTGCGCAGAGTGTTCCGCTCCTGTTCCGCCTGTGACAGGTGGGACTGGATGTCCTCAAATTCCTTCCGGGAGGGGCCAAAAAGGTTGCTCATGTGGTCAACTGGAGTGATGCGGATCATACGCCCAATTTCGCTTTACAACACCCTTACTCGAAAAATCGAGCAAATTTCCCCAATTATCCCGGGAGAAGTGAAGGTCTACAGCTGCGGTCCGACGGTCTACAACTTTGCCCACATCGGCAATCTGCGCACTTTCCTGTTCCAGGATCTGATGAAACGCACCCTACTGGCCGCGGGTTACGAGGTGCGGCACTGCATGAACATCACGGATGTGGAGGACAAGATCATCCGCGACTCCCAGGTGGACCTTCCCGCGGACGCCACCAACGAAGCGCGCCATGCCGCGATGAATCGGCTCACGGACCGCTACACGGTCTTATTTTTGGAAGATCTGGATGCCATGCGGATCCTTCGGCCCGATGTGATGCCCAAGGCCACGGGGCACATAGGCCAAATGAAAATCCTGATCCAGAACCTGGTGGACAAAGGTCTGGCCTATGCCCGGGAGGGCTCGGTGTACTTCCGCATCGCTGGGTTCCCGAACTACGGATGCCTGGCCCACCTCGACCGCGAAGGCATGCAGTCCGGCGCGTCCATGGACGCGGACGAATATGACAAGGACCATGCTCAGGATTTCGTTTTATGGAAGGCCGCCAAAACGGGCGAACCCACCTGGGACAGCGCCTGGGGGCCCGGCCGCCCCGGCTGGCATATCGAATGTTCCGCCATGGGAATCGAGCTCCTCGGCGGCCATGTCGACATCCATACCGGCGGTGTGGACCTGATCTTCCCCCATCACGAAAATGAGATCGCCCAAAGCGAGGGCGCGCTGGGCCACCCTTGGGTCTCCATGTGGGTCCACGGCGAATTCCTGATGGTCGAAGGCGAAAAAATGTCCAAAAGCCTCGGCAACTTCTACACGCTCCGCGATCTCGTGGAAAAGGGGATCAACCCCATCACCTTCCGCTATGCGATCCAGAGCAATCACTATCGCAAGCTGCTGAACTTTTCCTTCGAGGGCTTGAAGGCCGCCGATAATTCCCTGAAGCGCATCCGCGCTTTCCGAAAACGCATGGAAGAGGACGGCGCCCAAGCTGGTGGCGGCACTTGGAAGGAAGCGCTCGACCCGGTTCAACGGCTTGAAAAGGCCCGAATCGCGTTCTGGGAGGCCATGGCCGATGATCTCAACACCCCAGAGGCCCTGGCCGCGCTCTTCACACTCATCAGCGATCTCAATGCGCAGGACGACCGCATCGCGCTGACCCGCGAGGAACGGGATGCAGTGCTGGGATTCCTGGACGAGACGGATTCCATTTTCGCGGCCTGGCCACATGAATCGCCGATGGATGTCCTCGCTTCAGTGACTGGATTGCCAGCCACGGCTGTCCTCGGTGGGGTTTCCGTTTCTATGGCTGAAATCCTTTCGCCAGAACGGATTCAATCCCTCATCGCTGCCCGCCAAGCCGCCCGCGATGCCAGGAACTGGGCCGAAAGCGACCGCCTCCGCGACCAGCTCAAGGCCATGGGCATCGTGCTGGAAGACCGCAAGGACGGCACTGTAGGATGGCGGCGGGCCTAGGCCTTGGGCAGGTGACAAGGGTTGGGTTGCAAGGTGGCGGGAAGGCGCTGGCGCGGTCACATCCTCATCGACATCTCCGCAGCGTGCACGGGATTCTCCTTGAAATGATCCAGCAGCAGGATGTACCACCCCAACGCAGTGAGGATCGCATGGCGCCAGCGGGCCACGGGAGGCTGGCCGAGCTCGACCAGACCCGATTCCAGGTCTGCGACGGCCGCTGGCTCCATGACGGGAAGCCCGTGGATCCTGACCATGGGCTTGCCCTGGAAGTCCAAGAAGGCACCTCCGGGCTTATGGTCGTGGAGGGTGATCCAATCGAACACGGCGCCATCCCCGAACTCTAGCTTGTCATGGCGAAGGGCATGGGGATGGAATACTGCGAGGTTCGTCTTTTTACCGGCCTCCCGAAGCGTGATGATGGGGTTCAACAGGCCCAAGTGTTTAATGGTCCAGCTCCCTTCGGCAGTCTCCAGCAGAGCCAAGGTGTCCGTACTGTCGGGGAAGACAAGGCTGGCTACAACCCCATCTTCACCAGTTAGCTTGTAGGCCATGGGCAGATCCTCTTGCCTGCGCCATTCCAGGAGGGCCGACTTCATTTCGGTGAGTGACTTCATGGCATTCCCCCTTTCTCGCGGAGGATGCTTCCGCGCACAGGAAATATAGGTTCTTCAGGGGATCCGCGGGAGAAGCTGTGCGCCTTAAATAACTAGTAAAAAACCTTTCCATTAAATGACTGAACCATTCCCCCCTGGGCAAGGCCGAGGGCCGAACGGGAGCCCGCACGCGCGGAAAGAAACCGTACTGGGCGTTCACTCGCCGATTTGATGAATCGCCACTACCCCAACAATTCAGACCAGGCCTATCACCGTAGGAATGCCACGCGCTTCGATTAAGTCGCTGATCCCTTGGGCCTTCCCTGCTTGTTTCGGCTTGGCCCTGCCCGCTCAGGTTCCTTTGGGCCTGCTCATCAGTCAGCAGAGCCGCACGGCTTTCACCGTACAGGGTGCTGGAGCGCGGGCCGAAGGCATCGGTGGAGCCTTCACCGCGGTAGCGGATGATGCCACGGCGGTTTCGTTCAATCCCGCAGGATTGGGTCAACTGCTCCAACCAGAAATATCCCTGGTGGGGATGACCTACCGCCGGGAACTTGATAACCGAAACTTCATCTCCACTGATCAAATTCCACCACTCAATCTGTCGGACTCCCTCGCCCGCGATCAGCGGAGCCTGCCTACCTTTGCGAGCGTCTCGGTTCCCACCAAGTTCCTGGGTAAGAATCTGGTGTTCCAGCTCTCATGGCAGCGCGTTTTTGATTTGGGCCAGGACACGAAACAGGCTATTCAGGAAACGGACCCGGCAGGAATCATCCCGGCCAAATTTCTGGCCCAGCATATCCGGCAAAAAGGACAAGTGGATGTCTGGTCTGCCGCCGCGGCTTACGATTTCTCGCCACGCTTCCTTGTGGGGGTCTCGTTCAATTCCTGGCGAGGCTTATGGAATTTCCAATCCAAGAGTGACGAGAGCCTGCTGCCCCTGCCGAACTCCGAGACCGAATTCGCCCAGATCCAGGAAGACGATAGGTTGCAGGGCAGCAACTGGAATATCGGAGTGCTCTGGCGCTCAGAAATGCTCAACGTGGGAGCGGTCTACCGGGGTTCTTTCGCTGCCCGTTTCAATAGCCGGATGACTGCCCAATCCAATGTCGAAGGCAATCAGCTTCCCGCTTTGTTCACGGCCTCTTATCAGCTCCACTGGCCGGAGACTTATGGCGCCGGCCTGGCGTTCCGCCCCCATCAACAATGGCTGTTCGCGTTGGATTGGACACGTACCCGCTGGAGCCAGGCGGCGTTCATACCCCAGGGCGGAGGGCTCGACAACCTGAACTTTTTTGACCTTCGCGCAGAATCCCAGACACCTGATGCAGAGACGCTCCGCTTTGGGATGGAGTATCTGCTCTTCGCGGGAAATTCCGTGATACCCCTGCGAGTCGGAGCCTTCAAGGAACCCCAACCAACCGCGGATTCCATCAGCGGAGAGGGCCGTGTATTCCGTGGCTACACCTTGGGAATTGGCTGGAAAGTCCGCGCTTTGAGTGTGGATCTGGCTTACAGGTTCAGCCAAGGGAGCCGAAGGGCTAGCCAATTCCTCGAGGCCGATGAGATCGCTTCCGGGCGTGGTGTGGCCACCTCCAGGGGGCAAGAGAACATTCACGATCACCGGGTTTTCCTGTCCTTCAACTTCCGTTTCGGAAACGAAGGGGCGAACCGACTGCTCCGCTGGTTCTTCGTGCAGGGGAACTAGGGTGGCGCTCCTGCGCGCAGGTTGCGCTGCAGCCATTCTTGTTGTGGCGCCGCTTGCCGCGCAGAACCAGACCACTTTCGGACAAGCCTATGAAGAGGGCTTGGCAGCTCAAAAACGCGGGGATCACGCGATCGCGGTCGCGGCGCTTCGCCGGGCCCTGGAATTGCGCCCCCAATCCAGCGCCCGGGTGTTGACCTATGGAAACAATTTCACCAGCTACTATCCGCAGGTCTACCTGGCAGAGTCCCTGCTGGCCCTTGGAAAACTTGACGAGGCGGCCCGGGCGCTTGAGGCCTCGGCAAAGTCGAAGGTGGAGCCCTCTTCCCTCCGCGAGAAGGCCGAATTGCGGCTCAAGGAATTACGGGCCGCCCGAAAGCCAGAACCCGTGCGAAAGCCCGAACCAGCGACAATGCCGATTCAAGCCCCCCCAGCCACCGTGCTCCCCGCACCGCAGGAACCTCCCAAAAAAGCGCCAGAGGTGGCTCCAAAGAATACCGAGCACATCCCAGTCGAGAAGACTCAGCAACCCAGCCAGCAGCTTACTTATCAGGATCGTGAAAAACAGCAGGTTCCGGCCACCAAACCAATTATCCCGGCAGCTTCGAGCGCGGCACCTTTGGTTTCCGGATCGGTGCCCATCCGTGAAACAGCATCTTCCAGCTCGCCCACTCCAACCTCTGGCCAGGGACCCCTTGCCGAAGTTTCACGGCAGCCGTCCTACCTGACGTTCACGCTGGCATTGGCCGCTATCGTGGCCGCGCTGGGGGGACTGGGCTATTGGATTTTCCTAGGGAGGCAGAAACGCCGCCCCAAGCGCGGCCAGATCAACCAACGCACCGTTGCGATGTCGCAGCCCATCTCCGCTGAATTGATGTCGCGCCTTCAACACCTTCCCACCGATTTGGGTCTGTCATGAAAGCCATTCCGAAAAGCTGAAATAGGAGTTTTTAGGAAAACGCGGGAATGGGTGTGAGCTGGACCATCAGGCCGAGTTTTTCGAGGTCGCGGATGTGTCTCTGGATGCTGCGGTGGCGGGACCTGGAGGAGG
>JANYJQ010000025.1 GCA_025358435.1 Holophagaceae bacterium | reverse complement strand
AGGGATCTCGCCAGTTCAGTGTTCCGCTCCAGCGAGCGGCCCACAAGGCAGACGCTCCGGCCAGCCTCATAGGCCAGGTCCACCACGGTCTGCAATCGATGGATGTTGGATGAAAATGTCGCCACGACCAGGCGGCCCTTCGTTTGCTCCAGCGCATCGCGCAGGCCCTTGGCGCAGACCGATTCCGAAGGCGTCGGGTCCAGCTGCATCACGTTGGTGGAATCCGACAGCAGCATGCGGACCCCCTCCTTGCCGAGCGCCTGCAAGCGGGCCATGCCCGTGAGCCGGCCATCGGTGGGGTTCGCATCCAACTTGAAATCACCGCTGTGGACAATGGTGCCGGCAGCCGTATGAAGAGCGATGGCGCAGGCGTCGGGAATGCTATGGGTGACCGGGATCCACTCCACTTCGAAGGGGCCCGCAGTGCGGCGATCAAAGTCGTGGACTTCGCGAAGCATGCCGTCGGTGGGAATGTCGTGTTCACGGCATTTCCCGGCCACCAGGCCCAACGTGAAGGCTGTGCCGTAGACCGGCACCGGCCAACGGCGCAGGAAATAGGGCAGCGCGCCAATGTGATCCTCGTGGCCGTGGGTGAGCAGCACCGCCAGGATCTGGTCCTCGAAAGGCTCCAGGTAAGCGAAGTCCGGCACGATGCGATCGATGCCCGGCTGGTCATCCGACGGAAAAAGCTGGCCGCAATCGATGAGCACCAGGCCTTCTGAACTGTGCACCGCCAAAGCGTTCATGCCAAATTCGCCGAGCCCCCCGATGGGCACCAGGCGCAGCTCTCCAAGTGCAGGTGGCTGGTCCCAATCCTGGAAAAGCGGCGCATTTTTGAATGCCTGAAGGCCTGTCAATGAATGATCCCTTCGAGTTTTTGAAATGCCATGAACAGCCGCCAGCATTGTTCCGGCGTCAGGGCCTCCGCGCGGATGGCAGGGTTGAGCCCCTCGCCTTCCAGGATGCCACGCACCTGTTCCGGAAGATGGATTCCGGCCCAATTGTTCAAGAGCGTTTTGCGGCGGTGGCCGAAACTGTGGTGGAGCCAGCCCAGGAATGGCCTGCGCAGGTCGAGCGGTGGCGCGCCCTCCCGTGGATTGAAAGTGATCACGATGGAATCGACTTTGGGGGGTGGCGCAAAAGCGGAGGGTCCGAGCTTCAGCAGTCTGGTCATTTTCGTCGTGAGTTGAGCCACCACCGACAATGGCCCGTAACTCTTCTCTGAAGGCCTGCCCATGAGTTTCTGGCCTACTTCGAGCTGGAACATCAGGACCATCCGTTCCCAGGGGATGTCCTCCACCAAGAACCGCGTAAGAATGGCCGTGGCGGCGTTGTAGGGCAGATTGCCGATGATTGCCCATGGCCCCGGCCCGGGAAGGGGCAGGCTCACCGCATCCCCCTGAAGCAGATGGAAATTCTGGACACTTCTGAAACGATCCTCCAGCACCGCGCAGGCTTCGGGATCCAATTCCATCGCCCAAACGGGCCGCCCACCCTCGATGAGAAGGGCGGTGAGCACGCCCGGCCCTGGTCCGATCTCGAGCAATGCCGGCGCCGTCGAAGCCAGGCCTTCGGCGACGATCGCGAGGATCGCCCTCTTGGACACAAGGAAATGCTGGCCGAATTGCTTCTTGGCCTGGAGCCTTTGCGGGGAGTCGTCGATGGCAGAATGCATTGGATTCATGCTCCCATTCCCCAAGGCCAGACCCAACGAAAAAGGCACCGGCAAAAGCCGTGCAGATGGCGCCAACCATGCCGCCTTGGTTGGTTGCCCTGCCTTAAGTATTTGTCGAATTTTGTAGTCTGACTATTTTTTTTACATTCAGGCCAGAATCCTTTTCGAAAACGCCAAGTCTTTCGGGTAAGTGTTGATATCAATAGTACAATTTTTTCTACTCTTCACTCATTCAGGGACCCATCCTTTTTTAGTTGAGGCATGTCATGACCCTCCATTCCCGAAAAGACAGAGGATTCTCGCTAATTGAGATGCTGGTCGTTCTTGTGATCATAGGCATCCTCTCCGTTGTCGGCATCACCATGATGCTCGGCAATCGACAGGCGGGTGCGGTTCGTGCCCTCCTGGATGAACTCGAGGGATCCCTCTCGAATGCTCGCCAAGTTGCGGTCGCCACGGGCCACGATGTGGCCATCGTCAACTGGGGGATTTGGGAGGACGGCACCAATCGCCTGGTCGTGGCCTATGGGGATGCTTCCCTCACGGATGCCCAGATCCAGACCATAGCCAGTGGGCTGCTCGTCGGTGTTCAACCGGCCGCCACCGTGACCGGTGGCCAGTCGGTGGCCGTCCCCCTTCATTTCCTGCCTAATGTCCCCTCGCACACCATGGCTCGCGTTGCACTGGTGGGTACAGATAGTTGGGCCGACGCCATGAGGACGACGACCTCTGGCGCTACGAACCGGGACATCACGAGTGTGACTCCTTTCAAGACGACGGAGACCATGAACGGCCTGGTCACCAATGCGAACAACCTTTTCAAGACAGCACTCAATCGAACCGTGATCAGTGGGAGCAACAAACGATTCACTTCCACCTTCATCATTCCAGTCGTGGGGACCACCCGCAGTGGCGGCAGCCTTCCTGGCGCTCCGATGGGTTTGATCGTCGTCATGAGCAATGGGGCTTCGATCTATAAATTTTACAACCCTGGCGTCAGGGATGGCGATGGCCAATGGCGGAGGATTTGATGCGCATTCAAACGGGACATAAATCCAGCCGTACCGGCCAGGCAGGTTTCAGCATGGTGGAAATGCTGATGACTGCCTTCATCCTGGCGATCGGCCTCCTAGGTCTTACCATGCTGCAGACCATGTCCTTGAGGGTTTCCCGCGGAAGCAGGACCCTGTCCTCGGCGATTCTCGTGGCTGACCGCATCATGGACCAGGTGGAGATGGAAGGCCGGCTCAGTTGGCTTGACGTGACCAATCCCCAGGGTGCTCCCTCCTCACTGAACAGGAAATACATCCATGTCTGCACGGGCACAGTATCCGTGGATGACAGCTTTGATATCAACGGCGAGCCACCCACGGCTGCCAGCCCCGCAGTCTTCTTTGCGAAGACGTTAGCGCCCCAGGAGACCGGTTCCACGACAGGGACGGTCACAGATTTCCAGGTGAGGGTCACTTTCACGGAATCAGTCGGAGCCAACAACGCTCCGATACAACGAAACGTCCAGATCACTAGGAGGATCCTCCATGGGCTTCCACATGTCTAAGTGCCGTCTTCAAAGCCATGGCCAGGGCTTCTCTCTCGTGGAGTTGCTCGTGGCGCTGGTGTTCACTGGGGTTCTGATGGCGGGCATGGCTGTCGTCTTCAAGACCAGTCTTACGACCTTTGTCACGTCTGGGGAGGTCATCTCCTCTTCCCGTCGCAACCGCATGGCCGGCGATCTTCTTTATGACGATATCCATAACGCGGGGATGTATCTTTTCGACCTGTCGACTCCTCCTCCCGTCATGCCCAGCAACCCCCCGTTCTACATCCTTCCCAATCAGCCGGTTGAGAATGCCAGCACCACTCCCGGAAACGACGATCCCCAAACTGCGGACGAGGTCTACTTTTATCAGGATGACCCCCTGCCATTTGAAGGGAAATTGGTCGTCCCGGGGAGCAGCGCTCCAAAATCCGCCAGCGAGCTTGTATTGGCTGACAGCGCGCCCGCCGCAACGGATCTGACCTATACCATCGATTGTACGAACCTTGCCTATGCCAAAAATGTGAAGGTTGGTCAATCGCTGGTCTTCAAGGATTTTTTTGAATCTGTCTACATCACAACCATTGCCAGCGTACCGACAGATCAATATGTCACCGTCACTTTGGGTCCGGATCCCAAGGCGAGTGTGACGGGCCGTGGCTACACGGGGAATCCGCTCAAGGCAAGGCATCTGGCAGGAACTGGAATCGTGTTCCTTCGCCTCGGCCAGATGGTCCGCTATCGCATCAGGATGGTGCAGCTTGATCCGCTCGGGGGCCGTATCCCCTGTCTAGTGAGGGATCAGGGAGACTACGGAGGAACATTCGTTCCAACGACCACGGATGTCATCACGGAGAATGTGTCAGGCTTCCGGGTTGCCATCAGCGCTAATTCGGGCCAGAACTGGGTCGGCGGAACGGATTTATCAGCCACGCCACCGGTGCCCAAATCGGGTTATTCGAACTGGGCGAGCATCCGATCTGATCTGGATGCCCAACTGGCTACCACCTCGACTTCTGGCAAGAGCGTTGGACGGGTCGGGTTCACGACCACCGAGGGGAACGATCACTGGTTCCGGTCCATCCCTGTCCTTGTGAGGACCGACATCACGACCCGGACGGCCACCAAACGCTCCGAATTCTCCAATACCCCAACCACGAGCACGGCGTACCGCGAACAGACCCAGACGCTCGTGTTTGTGCCGCGCCATTTTGGTTTGAGCATGAAATGAACAGAGGTCGCGCCATGAAGAACATTCATCACTCCCAGGCAGGCGGCATCACGATCCTCGTGTCGCTCATGTTGCTGGTCCTCCTCACCATCGCCGCCGTTGGCATGTCCCGAAACTCCTTCCGCGAGGTCGTGAGCTCGGGCACAAGCCGCCAAGGCGCCATGACCCGGAATTTGGCCGACTCTGGCGTCGAATGGTCCTACTTTTGGATCACCAATTCCAACGTCGCTGCATCGGGTACCCCCCTCAAGCTCAAAACCCTGAAGACGGAGCTTCTGCTAGACGACACCCTGGCTGGAAAAATGTGGGACCCCCAGTCCATTCCGACTTCCCCCACATCCACGGAATATAAGCCAAACGGCACCCTTCAAACGGATTGCGAGTTGCCAATCCCGGCTGGCAGCACGGTCTCGCAGCAGGGCTTCACCATTGGCCTGACGGCAATGGGCAAACTGCCCATTGCCGATACCAGCCAAGGGGTCACCGGTGGCGCATTCAGGCCGGCTTCCGGCGAAGTGAACAAGCAAGCGCCGAATCTCTGGGCCGTCCGCTCGGACGCACAAGTCGTGACCGGACCCGTCACCTTCACGCATGCCAAGGAAGCTTGGATCTCTGAACCCGTCACGAATAATTAAAAGTCAAAATCAGGAGTTCCACCATGGCCAACCACCTTTTTTCCCGGTTCAGCAGGGCACTCGGCCTTTTCTTGGTCTTCACCTTCGGCGCCGCCCCTTTGATCGCCCAACTCGATCCAAGGCTCCAAAGCACATCGACGGACTTCCTGGATCTTTACCAGCAGTCCAGCAATGCCAAGCTGCGGCCGGAGATCGTCACCCTGTTTGACTACTCCGGGTCCATGGAAGCGCTGATGTTCCATCCGGCCTACCGGAATACGGATATCACGGACGCCGGGTATTACAACAAGACTTATATGTCCTTCACGCTGACTCCTGCCTTTGGCGGCACCTTGGGGCCCAATACCTACCGGATCAAAGCCACCGCCAGGCAAGCCGGTGCCACAACCGTGAATGCGATGGTCAATGTCACGGTTGGTGGAACCACCGCTGTTGTAGCTGGTCTTTCGACAATTACTCAAGTCAAGGGGTCCGGCTCCGCTAAAAGATCTTTAAAAACAACGATATCCAACATCACCGTCACTCAAACCACACCCCCGGGGCCATCTGGGACGATCACTCCGGGCGTAGCCTACACATTTTCGGCAACCATAACGGAAGCCGCATTTGGTTTGGATGGCACGACTGCTGTGGCGTTGTCTCAATTTACAGCCGCGGGGGGCACCCTGGACGGTGGACTCAACTGGACGTTGGTGACCAGCCCGTTGCCCACGACGCTTAGTCCCACCACCACCAACGCCGCTCCGACTACGACATTGACCACCTGGACATCGGCCGCTCAAACGACACAGTGGACCGCTCCAGCGTTGAACTACACGAGTCCTCCCGCCGTCGCATATGTTTCGGCATCGATCGGTATGGGTACCTGCACGCAATTAATCAAGCCGGACGGAACTCCGGTAACGGTATCCGATGCTCACGGGGCCGCCAGCTACGCTACATCCAATCTCTATGGAGCCCCCGATGGCACGACCATCGTCAATGGTGAGGACGATGTGCGTAACTGGGTGCGCGCCGCCAGCCACGCCCGGTTTGTATATAGTGACAATGGCGTCCAACGGACTCTTGATATCCCGATTCCCTGGAAGGTTCTCGACGAGAATTCCGGAACCCCGTCCGTCACCAACCCCTTGAAATCCGCCACGGTCAAGGACACCAAATTCACCAAGACCAATCTGGATGGCACGACCACCAGTTGGGGCAGCGACCTGGATATCGAGTTCGATAAAGGCTGGAGAGTCACCCATGGCTCGGAGATGTTGAGTGGCGGTTCGGCCCAGACCACCACCACGAGCCTCAGTCACATCGCCTATCACAACGTCTACGTTAGCTGGCTCTTCAAAGGGAAATACACGGACGGAACGTATTCAGGAAAGTACATCGTCTACGACGCCATGAACCACGCCATCGTCGGTGGGCAGCTCCTGGATAGCTGGGGCAGAGGCTTTGGGTCCGCTCTGCTCAACGCGGATGGTTCAGCTTCAATTCAAACGATCACCGTCCCGTCCTATGGCGAGGCGCTCAATGCCTACCCCCGCCCCTACCAGGGTGAAGTCACCCTGCCCGCGGCGAAATACCGCATCCCCTCCCGCAACCGCGTGCAGGCCGTCAAGGAAGCCGCCATCCGCACCTGGGTCAAGTACCAGAACGATGTGTACTGGGCCTTCCGGTTCATCGGCAGCAATGCGGATACCCTTGACCAGTCGACCACCGCGGGGGCCCGCACCACTGAACCCGATGACACCGCCGCCACCTATGGTACGGATCGGGCCTGGTACCTACTCAATGGGAATTCGCTCGCAGGCATGAACCGGATTGCCTATTTCTTTGAAAACACCAATACGCCGCTGACCTATTCCACGGCCCGCACCTTGGCCCAGTTCACCGACCCCAGCAGCGTGTTCAATGGCATCGAGATAGGTGCAAACAAGCCTTCGACCTGCCAAAGCCATTTCCTACTCATTTTCACGGACGGCCGGGATAACGTCGGCACCATGTCCAGCGCTTCTCCCTACTTGGATAAAACCACCTTGACGGGTAGCGCGTTGATCGGCAACAAGAGCCTGCTCTCGCCTGGCGGCCTCACCAATCTCACCACGGGCTCGGCGAGCAATTACTGGAACGTTTACACCTATGCCGGAATCGCGGCCCATTTGGCGGATCCCAGCGTCAAGGAAACGACTGTTGTGCCCCCGGCGGCCCCGGTGGACACTTTCTGGTTCAAAGACTCGCCAGGCACGGCGTCCCCCGCGGTTTATCCCACCACCGGCCAGACCTATGCCAATATGATCCCGTATTCCATCCTTGAACGGGGCGCGGGCACCAATAAAGTCGACTTCAGATCCAAACCGCACCGGGTCACCACGATGACGGTGGGTGTCAGCCTCGGGGGTTCCTACATCGAGCCGGATTCCCCCAAATACATCCTCTTCGCATCCTCGGCCACGGGGGACCCCACACTGACTTCGTGGGATCTCAATAACCTTAAACCATTCGCGGCTGAGCCAGATCCCCAGGATCCCACTCGTAAAGTAAAAAAGGCCGGCACGACCTACTTTTTCGATGGCTATGATCCCGCCAGCCTGATGGAGAGCCTGGATGTCGCGGTCCAGCAGACGCTATTGCCCTCCAACGTGAACGCCGCCGCCAACCCGAACCTGCCCTTCATCGGTTCCGCCTTCGGCAAGCAACTCTATCTGGCCAAGTTCAGGCCTCCCTCCAACGGCGGGGCCGTCTGGGGCGGCGATTTGCTCATGTTCGCCACCAAGGAAGTGAACAGCCAGATCAAGCTTGTGGATGCCTCCAACAACGAACTTACCGTCGTCGACTACACGACCGCCCGGTGGTCGGCTTCAGGTGCCCTCAGCAGCCGCCTCTGGAGCGCTCGGACGCTCTACACCCGCATTCCGAATGGCTCGGCGCTTCAGGGCTTCACGTATACGGGTACTGGTTTCACAGATACGACCACGGGCCTGAAGAATTTCGTAGCCACTTCCTTCACAGGCACGGATGCGGATACGCGGCGCCAAGCCGTGATCCAGTACGCATCCGGCGGGGATACGGCCACGGTCACAGCCCCTACTGCCCCCGCGGTCAATCGCAACGACATCATGGGGGACATCATCAATTCAAGCCCGACCCCTCTTGAATACAATTTCAGCGATGTTTCTTCGACTCTGTCCAGTTATCCCCGGCTGTCGGGCGTTTCCGGCAACCGGTTCCGCTTGATCCTGGTGGGGACGAATCAGGGTTGGCTCCACGCCTTCGGCGAGGTCACCAAGGTCACGACCCTGCTTGCTCCTGATCCCAATGCCGGGCAGGAAGTCGTGACGGGCCAGGCCGATGAACTATGGGCTTTCATGCCCACGGATTTCCTGGCCAATCTGAATTACATCACCCAGAGCGGCAACTCCCATCGCTTCATGGTGGATGGGACGCCTTCGATCTATTTCCTGGATCTTCCTCCCACGGCAGGGGGGACTGGCAACAGCGTCCTGGATAAGAATACGGATCCACTCAAACGCGAACGGGCCATCGCGATCATCGGGCTCCGAAAGGGCGGCCGCAGCTATTACGCGCTTGATGTCTACGACCCTTTCAATCCGACCTTGAAGTGGTCACTGGTTCCAGACGAAGCATCAAGCATTCCCAGCCTACGGAATTTAACAGGGTTGGACGACGCCACACTGCATGGCATCGTAGCCAACATGGGCTTCTCGACCAGCACTCCAGCCTTGGGCCGGGTGATGTTCAAGGGGGTCATGAAGGATGTCGTCTTCCTGGGAGGCGGCTTGAGCACGCCTGAAACAGACCATAATTTCCCCACATTCCCCAGTCCCCCAGCCGCTCAATCCACGCCCCTAGGCCGCTCGGTGATTGCGTTGGATGTGAATACGGGCGACATCCTCGCCGCCGTGGATCTATCAGACCCCGCTAAATATCCCAGCTCGGCGGTGGGCGCTCGGATTGGACCCATAGCATCGGGAATCGTGCCTTTTGAATTTTTCCTCAACTCAGGTATGGCTCAACGAGCGTATTTCATGGACTACAACGGGGGCCTCTGGTCCTGGGGATCGAAAGCAGTGTCCACAACAGCTCCCTTTGTCGATTTCCGCATGGACAATTCAGACCTGGCCAAGTGGACCACTGACGGCGTAGTCCATACAAATGGTTTATCAGCCGGTATCAGGAAGGTTTATCAGGATTCCAATTTATCAACGGACCTAGGTGCCCTGTACACTGCCCTTCCCGCGCCCTTCCTGGTCAGCAGCTTCCCCGGCGCAGGCAAATCTGGATCTTCCAATCCCGTCGCCGTGGGTATCGCCATGGTGAGCGGTGACCGCAACAATCCGCTGGATCGAAATTACATCTCCACGGGAACGAACATCAACCGGCCTGTGAGGCACCGTATGTCCGTTGTTTTCGACCGGCAGGATAGCCGCGCATGGGGCTTGGACGCATCGACTTTACCTGACACCGGGGCTGTAGATTCCAATCTTCAATCGCTTTCAAAAACAGCGGTTTCGACAACTCCAGCAGATAAATGCGCGGATGCGGCTTGGAAATTGATCACGCCGGGTTGCCCGGATTATTACCTCGCACCCTATACCGGAACCACAACAAGGGTCTATGGGACGCCAAAATTCGGTTACTACGTCAATTTCGCCGATGGTGCCATTCCCACAAGCCAAAAGGACTTTTTCATTCCAAAAGGAATCAACTCTCCTTTTGTCAATGCCGGACACCTCTTCTACTCGATATTCTCTCCAAGCACCGGAGACCTTTGTGCAGGAGGATCAGGATATTCGGAGACTTGGTACATCTCTGATGTCCTCAACCCCATCGTCACGGACACACGGGGTGTCAGTGACAACCCAAGTGGCCTCCTGGGCACCTGGACTGGTGGCGTCGCATCCGACTTTTTCGGATTGGGCAGCCGGGGTGTTGTGCAGGGCGGTGCGACGAACATTACAGTCCCAGCGAATTCTCCACCGAGCACGAGCAGAACCAAGATTGAACTGAAAACCTTCCTTGGTGATGCTTCATCACGTTTCCCCAAGCTTCGTGTCTGGCGCACTGTGCATTAATGTCCCGAAGTGAATAATGTTCGGGCCCCCACCGGGGGCCCGAACTTTTTCTAGAGTGCCAGGGCTTGTCATCCGAAACTCAGTGGGTCCCGGTCCAGCACCACGGGCCCTCCTGGCACCAGGGGCGCGGCCACCAGCGCGGTGGAAATCGCGCTCCGCTGCCGGGCCTTCACCAACAGGTGCATGCGGAAACGATCCCTGACTTTGGCTATCGGTGCTTCGAGCGGTCCCAGCAAACGCAGGCCTGGAATGGCCGAAAGCCTGGCTTTCTGGGCTTCAAGCGTCTGTTTGGCCGCCTCCATGGTGTCCCCCTCGCTGCGATAAAGCATGAGGGTCGTGAAAGGCGGGTAGGCCAGGGCCTCGCGATAGCGCAGCTCCTGTTCGGCAAAGCCCTCGAAATCTTGCCGGATGGCAAAGGCGATGGCCGGGTGGTCGGGACTGTAGGTCTGCAGGATCACGCGGCCCGGTCTATTCGCCCGCCCCGAGCGCCCGGCGACTTGGGTGAGCAGTTGGAAAGTCCGCTCGGCGGCGCGGAAGTCTGGGAAGCGGAGACCCTGATCGGCATTGAGGATTCCCACCAACGTGAGTTGCGGGAAGTTGTGGCCCTTGGCGAGCATTTGCGTACCCACCAGGATGTCCACATGACCCTGCTCCGCCGCCAGCAGACCCGCTTCCATGGAGCCTTTGCGCGTGGTAGTATCCCGGTCCAGACGGAGGATCCGAGCTGCGGGAAAGAGTATCTTCAACTGATCCTCGATCTGCTCGGTGCCTTCGCCCACGCCCCGCAGATGGTCGGCACCGCAGTGGGGACATACCTCTGGCGGCACGGCCTCGAAGCCGCAGAGATGGCAGCGCAGGCGGTAGGGGCCTTTGTGATAGGTCAGGCTCACGGCGCAGTGGGGGCAATCCAGTGTTTTACCGCAGGACCGGCACATCCAGAAATTTTCGAAACCCCGGCGGTTGAGCAGCAGCATCGCCTGTTCGCCTCGGGCCAGCGAATCCGAGATTCCGGCGAGCAGCGATTTGGAAAAGACCACGCGCTTTCGCGATTCCCGGTAGGCGTCCCGAAGATCCACCACCTGCACTTCCGGCAGATCGATTCCCATGGGCCGCTGCGTGAGCTTCAGCAGCTTATAGCGGCCCTGCCGCGCGGCGTGCCAGCTCTCCTGGGAGGGCGTGGCCGATCCCAGGACCACAGGGCAATTTTCAATCTGGCCGCGCTTGATGGCCAGATCGCGGGCGTGGATCCGGGGATGTTCTTCCGACTTGTAGGAGCCCTCCTGTTCCTCGTCCACGATGATGAGCCCGATGTTCCGAAGGGGCGCCAGCACCGCGTTCCGCACGCCGACAAAGATCGGTGCCTCATCCTGCAGCAGGCGGACCACATCCGCCTGTTTCTCGGAAATGTTCAGCCCGGCGTGACCCAGGGCGACCTGGCCAGGGAAACGCGCTTCCAGCCGGGTCAGCAGTCCGGGAGTCAAACCGATTTCCGGCACCAGCCAAAGCACGCGCTTGCCCTGCCGCAGGGTTGCTTCGGCCAGTTCGAGATAAACCTCGGTCTTGCCCGACCCAGTCACGCCATACAAAAGATGGACGCCGAAACCTGACAGATCCACGGATGCGGCCGCCGCGCGTTGCTCCTCATTCAGCACGACGCGACGATCAAGCCCTTCCTCCCGTCGCCTGGAAAGCAGATCCAGCCGCTTGGTGCGCTGGATCAGGCCCTTGGACTCCAGCGTGGCGAGAATCGCCGCGCTCACGCCCGTGCTTTCCCGCAGCTCCGATTCGAGCATCGCTCCACCCGCGCCTTCCAGCGCCACCAGCGCTTTCGCCTGGGTGGGCGTGACCTTGAGCGGATGCGGCAGGTCGGTGCGGCGCACCTCCGTGAGGCCCGCCCCACGGCGATCGCGGCGATGCAGCAAGCCGCGAAGAACCTCCCGGCCTCGATGCCAGGAATCGCCGAGCGCGGCAAGCTCTGCCCACCTTCCTTCATCCCGAAGTTCCCGCAGCCGCACGCCCTGGTCCGATTCAATTTCCCAATCGGGAACCAGCACGTTCGGCAGGCAGAGCCGCATCAGGTGCGCGACGCCCACGGCGTAATACTCCGCTGCGAAGGCCAGCAGATCCTGGAGCTTCGGTGGCAGCAAAGGAAAGGGATCCACGATGGACTCGATGGCTTTTAGCTTCACCGAGGGTGGCGCGGGATCCGCTCCCAACACCACCCCCATAGCCGCGCCATTGCGCAGCCGCACCCGCACGCGTACCCCCGCGGGCAAGCCCTCCGGCGCCAGATAGGTCAGCGGCGGCAACGGCCGCACAAGTTCGATGCGGGTAGGAACGAGGTTCACAGTTGTTAGACTAACTCGATGTTCATTCTCGGCCTTGAAAGTTCCTGCGACGACTGCTCGGCGGCGGTGGTGGAGGAGACTGCGTCGGGACCGGTGCTGCTGTCCTTGGTGCGGCGCAGCCAGGACGCGCTGCATGGTCCATTCGGAGGCGTGGTGCCGGAACTGGCGGCGCGGGAACATCTGCTGCAGGTGCGCGGCACCATCGCCGAAGCTTTGGAGCAATCAGGAATTCCACTTGAGGAGATTGATCGCATCGCCGTGACCCAAGGGCCGGGGTTGGTGGGTTCACTGCTCACGACCTTTTCCGCCAGCAAAGCCATGGCATGGCGCATGAGCATCCCGTGGGTGGGCGTCCACCACCTGCTGGGCCATCTCAATGCCGCGCGCTTCGCGGAGCCGGACCTGCCGTTTCCGGCCCTGGTGCTGCTCGTCAGCGGCGGGCATACGCATCTGTATCGGGCGTTGGATTGGACTCACCTCGAACTGCTTCAGAAAACCAGGGACGATGCCGCGGGTGAAGCCTTCGACAAGGGCGCGCGGATGCTGAACCTGGGCTATCCCGGCGGACCACTGGTGGATGCCTGTTCCCAGAAAGCCTTGAAGGCCGCCGCACCTTTCACCCCGCCAAAATTCCGCGATGGCAAGGCTGCCTGGAGTTTCTCGGGGCTCAAAACAGCCATGAAACTGCGCATCGCGGCTGAGCCGGGGTTGGACCGTGCCGGGGCTGAAGACCCGCGAGTCCAGGGCCTTTGCCGCAGTCTGCAGGACGCGGTTTCCCTGTGGCTGCTGAAACCGATTCCAGAGTGGGCGGACACCATCGGCGCCAAGAGTTTCATCGTGTCCGGTGGCGTGGCCTGCAACTCAAAACTGCGGGCCGAAGCATCAAAACTGGCGCAGGGGTTGGACCTTCGCCTGGCCATTCCTGAGCCCAGATTCTGCACTGACAACGGCGCCATGATCGCCGCAGCTGGGGCAATGTTGCCGGTGGTGGAAGAACCCTGGGCGGAAAACGCGGATTCTGGTTTGGTGCTGGATCCGGGCTGATCCGGAGAAGAAACGGAAATCGCGAATGAACGCGAATCAGGAATTCGTTTTCTTCGCCGATTTCTTATTTTTCCCCGGCGCTTTTTTGGGTGCAGGTTTTTCGGCCTTTTCTTCGCCCGTGGTTTCTTCGATTTTTGTTTCGGCCTTGGCTTCAGCCTTGGGATCCCGGCCCATCTTCATGGCGGATTCCAGTATGGTTCCCACCAGTTCCACGGTTTCGCCAGGGGCCACGGCGCGGAGCATGATTCCTGAGGAGGCCAGATTGAACCCCAGCCCCAGGGGCGGCGCAGTCTTGGCGCTTGCGGAAAGTTCGATCGGGACGGGCAGCATCCGGCCGACGACACCGATGATGTCCTGGAGGCTCAAGAACAACTGCATCTGCTGCTCGCTGCCGAGCATGTCCTGGGTCAGTGCGAAAGCGGGCTGACGTCCCAGGCTTTTTTCAGGATGTTCCAGGGCTTCAAGCGAGGCTGCAAAAGCAGAGGGAGCTTCACCAAAACCCACCAGCACCGTGTGCGGATCATAGGCCCAAAGGAGCGTTGCAATCGGTTCTTTGCCGAAAATGGCGGACGTATCCACCATCGGCCTTTTAGGCTGCTCGCCATCCTTTGGCGCTTCAGGTTTCAGGGAAGGCACGACCAGTTTGATCAAAGTCCGGCCCATGTGGTTCCCGCGTTCCGAGGTCATGGCCTCCCCGCTCTCGGGTTTCAGCTTGGTGTACGCTTCCAGGGCTCTCAAGCTGGCCTCGGAATCATCCACCTGCAGGGATAGGACCGCGCCCTGAATCGGTTTTGCGCTCTGAGGGTCAAAGCCCCACACAAGGCCGAAGGACTTTAGCCCCTGCAATGTCTGAGACATTGCGGCAAGCCGTTCCTTCTGCTCCAAAGAGGCCGCCGCGCCACCGGAGGCGAGCGTTGAATTCAGCCAGGACGCATAGCCCGTGGGTATCGCCGCGGTCATGGCCATGAAATAGGCTGAAGCCGGAAGCCCCTTGGTGGTGGCGCCCACCACATCCGCGAGAGAACCCTGCAAGCCCGCCACGGCCTGGGCGGCCCGGCCGATCTCGGTGAATCCCAGGCGCGCTTCAAAGGAAATGCCGCCGCCCTCTTCGGTCTTGGCGCCGATGGCGATGTGGCTTACTTCACCCATGGGGTTCTTGCGCACCAGTTCCATCAGCGAGTCCACCGGCGATAAGAAGGTATCCTTCTTGACCTCTTTCTTGATTGCTGGATCGATTTTGGTTTCCGCCAGCACCGATACGGGAAAGAGCATGGCCACATCCTGATCCAGCATCCAACCGCGCTGGGTTTGGGGAGGCAGCGGAAACACTTCCCGTTCGGCAAGGGCAGCTTTCAGCTCCGCAAGATTGCCCTTGGGCGCCATGATCGCATAGCCGCTGCGGAAGGCCACCAATATTGGCTTTCCTTTGACCAAGCCTTCCATGAACCCGCCAACGGGGCCTTTAGCGGCCTTGGCCTTGAACCGGGCCGCGAAGTCCTTCATGGAGGGCACCCGCATGATCTGCAGCTGCACGGTCTTGCTAGCAGCCTCGCTCTTCTCGTCTTGCAGCGGATAGCTGAATTCCACGAGGCTGGTCTCCAGATCCATCAGGGGCTCGCCGCCAAAGTCATCCACCAAGGTCTGCCGCATCAGCGCAGCACCTTTCAATTTCATGCGGCTGGCCAGCCGATCCATCGCTTCCAGCGTGCGGGAAGGATGGTTCACGAGAATGACAGTGCTGGCGCCTTTTGGAACCCAGGCCATGGCACCCAGGACATCAACCTTGGCGACTTCATGAAGGGTCACCACGGGTTCCGCCGCGGGAGGAGCAGGCACATCCTGAGCCACCAGGGCCAGGCAGGGCGCGCCAAGCAGGGACGCGGAAAACAGGAGCGATCGGAGCATCAGGGGGCCTCTATTTCGAATCTTCCATCGTATCGCAGAGGCGGGTGGAAGCCGTTCGAGGATTCGGGTCTACTGGAACCAGGAGAGCCCATGGAAGTCACCCGCGAAGACGTGCTGCGCTGCGCCAGGCTCACGAGCCTCCGTTTGAGCGAGGCTGAAATCGAACCCATGCGCTTGGCCATGGCCCAGATGCTCAGCCACGCCGAAAGCCTGAATACTTTGGCCTTGGATGACGTGGAACCCACCACCCACGGCCTGCAACTGCTCCTGCCCCGCCGCGAAGATGTAATCGTGGACTGCTTCACCCAGGCCGAGGCCTTGGCCAACGCGCCCGAACACGACAAGGGCCATTTCGTCGTGCCGAAGGTGATACAGGGCGGGGCTCCCTAAGAAAAAGCGGCCCCGCCGGGGCCGCTTTCTCTTCAAGGTTGAACCATTTAGAACGAAAAGCGAGCTCCCAGGCGGATGCTGCGTGGAGCCTGGAAGGCATTCCCGCGAAGGTAGTTGCCATTGGTCTGTGGATCGCCCTCCTGGAAGTTGTAGCGCTGATCCAGCGATAAGGCGGTCTGGCTATCCAGAAGGTCGGTGATATCAAGCATGAAACGGATCTGTTTTTTGCCGGAGATTTTCCAGACGTAGGCCAGATTGATATCTAGCTTGACCTGATTGGGCGTGCGGCCCTCGCTTCCCCGTGGCAGCAGGAACAACTCGTAGCGACCGTAGCCGTTGTGGTAGCCCAGGCGGTTCACAGGTGTGCCAGTAAGGTAGCTGAAGCTTGCGCCGACGCTCAATCCGAAGGGGAATTCGTAGTAGCCGTTGGCCTTGAATTCGCCTTGCCGGTCGCCGCTCAGGGGACCGTAGCTGTTGACCATGAACTCGGGAAGATCGAAGGCGCTGTTGATGTTCGGGTCGAGCTGGCCCGTACCGTCAGAGCCGCCGACACCCTGGTAGGCACCCTCGTAGTTGCCGTCGAGCTTGCTCCAGATGTAGCTCAGCTGCCAGGTGTAGTTGTCAGCGAATTTGCGCTGGGCAGTGAGCTCCACGCCCTTGTAATCGCGGATCGCCTGGGGATAGGTCACGCCGGCCAGGTGGCTCTGGCCGGGGTTCATGATGAAGTAATCCCCCTGGGCTGCGTCCAGGCCGTCCTCGATGGCCCGGCCCAGATAGCGGCGGATGAACTTCGCGCCGAAGACATAGCGGTTGTTCACCGTAGTTTCCACGCCCAGGATGAATTCATCGTTGTAGGCACCCTTCAGATCTGGGTCTACGGGCTCGAAGTAGGCACCCACAACGCTGGACGGTGTATGGTTGAAGTCCGATTCAGCCGCGGGGTTCGGAGTGATGCTCGTGCGGTCATAGTTGATGATGGTGGGATTGCTTTCGGCGCTGAAGGAGCGGATC
>JANYJQ010000022.1 GCA_025358435.1 Holophagaceae bacterium | reverse complement strand
GCCCTTGTTCGCGGCGCTGAGGGTCGAAAAGTGGATCTTCACGGCCATCCTTTCCCTCATCGTCCTGGTGGCGGCCTTCAACATCGTGGCGAGCCTGGTGCTGTTCGTGACCGAGAAACGGCGGGACCTGGGCGTGCTGCTGTCCCTGGGCGCTACGCCCCGCCAGATCCAGCACCTGTTCGAGTGGCAGGGCCTGCGCATCGGGGCCGTGGGGACCTTGTGGGGCCTGGGGCTGAGCGTGCCCTTCTGCCTCGTGGCGGATCACTATAAGCTCGTGAAGCTGCCCAGCGCCGTCTACGATTTCATCACCTACATCCCGTTCCGCCTGCACTTTTCCGACCTGCTCCTGGTGACTATCTTTCCGCTGCTCGTGGCCTGGTGGGCCTCCCGCTATCCCGCCAAACGCGCCGCGGCGCTGGATCCCGTCGACGCCCTGAGGTCAGAATGATGCTTTCCAATACCTATCTTTTTCTGGATACCGAAACCGGGGGCCTGGAGCCGCGGAGCCACAGCCTGCTCAGCTTGGGGCTCGTGGTGGGCGATGCCTCCGGCGTGGTGGACAGCCTGGAAATCCTCATCAGGCACGATCCCTACGTGGTCACGGGCGGCGGCATGAAGGTGAACCGCATCGATCTGGCCCGGCATCACGAAGCAGCGCTTTCTCCGCTTGGGGCGCTGAACCAGCTGGATGAATTCCTGAACCGGCATTTCCCGGAGAAGGCCAGGGTCACGCTGGTGGGCCACAACGTGACCTTCGACCAGGCTTTTCTTTCGACGTTTCTGCTCTCGATGGGCCGAGACCCTGAAGGGCGCTTTCATCACCGCATCGTGGACACCCACAGCATCGCCTCGGCGCTGCGGGACGCGGGCAAATTGGGGTTGACTCCCCTCAGCAGCGACAGCCTGTTCGAGCACTTCGGCATCCAGGTCCCCGCTGAAAAACGCCACACGGCCCTGGGAGATTCCCTCGCCACCTTCGAGCTTTACTGGAAACTGGTGGAGCTGTGTAAATGATCGGCCAGGCGCTCTCCATCCAAGGATTGCATAAGACCTACCCGGATGCGGAGCACCCGGTCTTCGATGGATTCTCGCTGGAGGTGGAGGCCGGCTGCCTTTGCGCGCTGGTAGGCGTCAGCGGCGTAGGAAAAACGACGCTGCTGAATTGCGTGGCCGGGTTGGACCGCTGGGAGGGCGGCACCATCCGCATCGGTGCGACCGGGGTGCCGGAATCTGCCGAGGACCGGTCCCTCTATCGCCGCGAACACGTGGGCCTTGCCTTCCAGCAGCCTCATCTCTTGCCTGAATTCACCGTGCGGGAAAACCTGGAGATGCCCTTCCGCATCGAAGGATCACTCACGGCCAGCCGTGAGGAATGGATCGAGGTGCTGCTGGAGACGGTGGGCATCCCCCACCTGTCTGGACGCCTGCCCAACCAGCTCCGCAGCGGGCAGGCGGCACGGGTCGGACTGGCCCGGGCGCTGGTGAGAAAGCCCGCCCTTTGGCTTCTGGACGAGCCCACCGGCAATCTCGACCCGGCCACGGCCGATGAGGCTTTCGCCCTGCTTCTGAAACTGCACCAGGAGCTGCGCCCCACCACGTTGCTGGTCACCCACAATCCAGACCTGGCGGGCCGCTGCGAACGGACCGTGCGGCTGGGAGGCCACTGAATAGCTGTCCGGAACAGATGAGTGGTCAACGCCGGGGATAAACGGGCCCGCCGAGGCAAAATTCAAGGTGGGGCAGGTGACCACCTCCAGCCACGATCGTTTTTTGGGGGTTCGGTTCTTTGTTTTTATCCCCGTGAATCCCCGTGAATCCCTGGCTGAAAAGGTTTTTGTTGCCAGGGACTGACGTGGATTTTCGGGGACGAGACAGGCACTTCGTAGCTGCAATTTCTTCCTGGTTCGTCCCCGGCTCTATCCGACCTTCTTCTGTTTCTTGGCCACTGTCTTGGCGGGAGCAGCCTTGGCAGGGGCAGGCTTGGCGGCTTCCTTTTCGTGGAAGAAGCCCACCAGCTGCAGGTTCAATTCCACGGTGTCTTTGAGGCTGATCTTGGCGGCGATGCTGTCAGAACCGATGCCGAAATCGTTGCGGTTGATCTTGAGGCTGCCCTCGTAACTCCACGTGTCGGCGCCGGCGCCGTTCTTGCCGAAGGATGGATCAAAGGGGATGGTCAGATCCTTCTTGATGCCGTGCATGTCCAGCGTGCCTTGGACCATCACCTGTGCGCCCTGCTTCCATACCTTGGTGGAGGTGAAAACGATCTTGGGATACTTGGCCGCATCAAAGAAATCCGGCGTCTTCAGATGATTGTCCCGGTTCTTATTTTCTGTGTTGACGGAGGCTGCATCTATTTCCACCAGCACCTTTGTATTGTCCAATGTGTCTGGATCGCCGCTTATCGCGGTGCTGTATTTCCCGAAATTGCCCTCCACCTTGAAAAGGGTCTTGGCGCTGAAGCCTATGTGCGAATGGATCGTGTCCGGAGTGAAGGTCTTGTCCCCGGCTGTCAATGCGGTGGCCGGGGCCAACAACAAGGTCGCGGCAAGGATGAGTAAGGTCCGGGGCATCCGGCGCATGGGGCCTCCTGAATCGGTCTGCCATTGGGATGGCCTGAAACCGCGCTTTGTGACGGAGAATCGGCCAAGGATGGACTCAAGGACTTGTGTAGTGAATCAAGGTCCAGGTTCGGAAACAGATATTTTTGTCGTGCGGCGATTTTCGATGAAATCATTCAGGATCACCGCCGCCGCGGCTGCATCCAGCTTGGCTTTACGATCTTTTGGCTTCACGCCCCGCTCGGCCAGCAGCCGTTCGGCTTCCACGGAACTCAAGTGCTCATCGCCGAAGCGAAGCGGCAGGCAGGTGAGCGCAGCCAGAGCCTCGCCAAACGCCCGGGCCAGGGGCGCGGTTCCGCTCTCAATTCCGTCTTTATGCCGAGGAAGGCCCACCAGCAGGGCCTGGGCTCCTTCCTGCCTGGCCAGTCCTGCGAGCTTTTTCAGGCTGGCATCACCTTCCTGGGGCCACACTTCGAAGGGCGATGCAAGGATCTCGAGCTCGTCCGAAAAAGCGATGCCGATCTTCTTGGTGCCGTGGTCGAGGGCCATCCATCTCATTCTGCGATCATACTTGAAGCGATGATCCACCCCCTTCCCGATGAGCTGCTGAGGCTCCCCCATCGCACCGACGTGCCCTTTCCCAAGCTCACCACCTTGGGCGTGGGCGGCATCTGCCGATGGTTGTTCGAACCGGCGACGGAACCTGAAGCCCAGGCCTTCGTCCGCGCCTGCGCCCGCGAAAACCTGCAGTACCGAGTGCTGGGCGGCGGATCGAATCTCGTGGTGCTGGGCGATATCGAGACACCCGTGCTGCGCCTGCGTTTTCCCGCGGAGCTGAAGCGGGATGGCCTGAAACTCACTGCCCCGGCCAGCTTCGGCCACATCCGGATGGCCCAGGGGGCGGCTGACCATGGCCTTGGCGGCATGGAATACGCCAGCGGGATCCCCGGCACCACCGGCGGCGCCTTGCGCATGAATGCGGGCGCCTACGGCCGGGAGCTGGTGGACATTCTGGACACCTTCCGGTTCCTCACGCCCCAGGGCGAGCTGGTCGAGAAGCGCCCCGAACCGGGAGAATTCAAGTACCGCTGGAGTTTTCTGACCGGTGGCCATGTGGGACTTGCATTCACCGTGAAACTGGCCGAAGGCGACCGCGACAGCATCCGGGCCCAGGTGCTTGAAAACATGGGCAAGCGCGGCAGCAGCCAGCCTTTGAGCAAGCGCAACGCCGGGTGCATCTTCAAGAATCCAACCGGAACCAGCGCCGGTCGCCTGATCGACTTGGCGGGTCTCAAGGGTTTCCGGGTGGGCGATGCGGAAGTAAGCTCCGAGCATGCCAATTTCCTCATCAACCACGGCCACGCCACCGCGGCGGAATTCGCGGAATTGATGGAGGTGGTGAAGGCCAAGGTCCGGGAAATGCACGGGATCGAATTGGAACCGGAGGTCGAGATCTGGTCCTGAAGCGTGGCTGTTGAAACGTGAAGAGTGATTGGCATCGACCGAATCCCT
>JANYJQ010000136.1 GCA_025358435.1 Holophagaceae bacterium | reverse complement strand
TCGGGCCACCTTCTGGCAGATGCTCGGGCCGGGGGGCCTTGTCTCTTTCGGCCTGGCGCTTCTAGGCGGCGGGCTGTTGCTGGGCGTGCCGGTCATCTGGCGGCTGTGTCAGGTACTCAGGGCCGCGGACGGGAGTGAATGTTCGCCCTCGGATGTGATCCTGGTGCTGGGTCGTCGCTTGCAGGACGACCGCCCCACGCAGGTCTTCGAGGCTCGGCTGGAGCACGCGGCACGATTGCTGGGTGAAGGCAAAGCCCCTCGAATTGTGGTTGCGGGAGGGCTCACCGGGAAGGCAAGCATCAGCGAGGCTGAAGTTGGCCGGGAACAACTACTCAAGGTTGGCATTGAGCCGGAAAAAATCCTGGTGGAGGACCGCAGCCAGCACACCCTTGAGAACCTTTTCAACTTGCGCGAGACCCTTCGTAGAGAAAACTTGAGCACCTTGATCCTGGTTTCCGATCCGCTGCATCTGGCCCGTGCGAGTGCCCTGGCGCGCGGGCTCGGGCTGGATCCGAGGTGCTCACCGGCCACCGCCTGCCCGCCGCTCCGCGGAAGCGCTGGCTGGTGGGCCCGCGCATGCTACGAAGCCTTCCTGCTGCACTGGTACCACACCGGCGTAGCGTACAGCCGGGTCATCCGGTCCGAACGGCAGCTTTCCCGACTGACATGAACCGCAAGGAAGGCCGCCAAACTGCCAGAATGATTCCATGCCCGGCCACCTCATCCTTATTCCTACGCCCTTGGGCAATCTTGGCGATCTCACACATCGCGCGGTGCAGGCGCTGGAGAGCTGCGACCTCGTCGCCTGCGAGGACACGCGGCGCACGGGCGGATTACTGGGCCATCTCGGCATCGACAAGCCCTTGCAGCGCTTCGACGATCACGCCTCGCAGGATGCCTTCGACCGCGTGACATCGGCGCTTATCAACGGCCAGACCGTGGCCTACTGCTCGGATGCGGGGATGCCGGGCATCAACGATCCGGGCTTCGAAATCGCGCGCATCGCGCGGGAAAAAGGCATCAAGGTGACGGTGCTGCCGGGGGCTTCGGCGGTGACGTTGGCGGTGGTCGCCAGCGGTTTGCCCAGCCACGCCTTCAGCTTCTGGGGCTATCTTCCCAGTCGCAGCGAACCGCGCAAGACCATGCTGAAAAAACTCGGCAGCCAGGAAGAAACGGTCGTCGTTTTCGAGACGCCCCACCGCATCCACGAAACCCTTTCAGAACTGGTGGAGCTGCTGCCGGAGCGCGAGATCGCCCTGGGTCGCGAACTTACGAAATTGCACGAGAGCTGGTACCGCGGCACGCCTGCGCAGGTGATCGGGCAACTGGGCAATGAAAGCCGCGGCGAGATGGTGCTGGTCATGGCCGGCGCTGACGCCAAGCGCACGGTGACGGACGTGCTCAGCGAATTCGATGGCACCGAGTTGCCCGAATGGGCAGTGCGCTACCTCGACGCTGCCCGCGAAGGCGGCATGACATTGCGCGAAGCCGTGAAACCCCTGGCGCGGCATCTGAAGGTCAGCGCGTCGGACCTGTACAAGCTGGCGGTGGAACTTTGAGCCACGAGTTATGAGTCGAGAGTCAAGAGTTGAGAGTCAAGAGTTGAGAGTTGAGAGTCAACGGCCCACACCATACGGATCCTGAGTTTCCAAAGCAGTCCCGCATGATTCCTTCTGCCTTCAGCTTGGATGAAGCGCTGCACCTGCGCCACAGCCGCGTGTATGCGTTGGCAGTGTTGATGGCGATGATCGCCCACACCTACATCAAGTGGCGGCTAGGCACGCTGCCTGAACTACTGTGGGGTTGCAATGTGGCCAGCTTCTGCATCATCGCGGGGCTCTGGTTCCAGTCCCCCGAGACGGTGGCGGTGGGATTCCTATGGCATGTGTGCATCGGTGATCCCGCTTATCTGGTGGAAGTGATCCGAAGTGGCCACACAGGCTGGACTTCCGTGGTGGTCCACAGCCTGCCGCCCCTGGCCGCCTTTTTCTACCTGCGCCACACAGGTCTGCCCCGCAGTGGACCATTCTTGGCGCTGCTGCTCTTCGTCGCGCTCGTGCCCATCAGCCATTACCTGACGCCAGAACGCCTCAACATCAACCTGGCCCATGACCGGCTCTGGTTCCTGAAGGCGCATTTTCCAGGCAAGTGGAGCTACCGGCTCGTGTTCTGCGCTGGGATGTTGGGCATACTCCTCATCGGCGACGCGCTGCTGGCCTTGGTTTTGAAGCGGCCTCCCAAGTCGGCCCCGAATCCGTCATCCTGATGGCATGGACGAACCCGGAATCCTGAAAGCCATGGTGGAGGCTTGCCGCCGCCTTCATGAACGCAACCTGTTGGCGGCAGCGGACGGCAACATATCCTGCCGTCTGCCCTTCAACCGTGTCGCCATTACGCCGACGGGCGTCAACAAGGTGAAGTTGAGGGTGGAAGATATGGCCTTCCTGCAGCTGAGCGGCATCGTGCTCAAGGGCAAACCGAGCAGCGAAAGGCTCATGCATCTGGCCGTGTACCGCGCCTGCCCCAATGCAAGCTGCGTGGTCCACGCTCATCCTCCCACGGCCATCGCCTGGAGCCTAGCGAGGCCTGACCTGGCCTATCTGCCCGATGAATCGCTGCCGGAAGTCATTCTCGCGGCGTGCCGCATTCCCATCGTGCCCTATGCAAGACCTGGCACAGCAGCGATGGGAGAGGCGCTGGCCAAGTTTCTCCCGCAGCATCGATTGATGATCCTGGCGCGCCATGGGGCGCTGTGCTGGGGTGAGACCATTGAAGATGCCTATAACGGCATCGAGAGGCTGGAACACGTGTGCCAGATCCTGAAATCCGCGACGGAACTCGGCGGCCTCTCGGCGCTGCCCGAAGCCGAGGTTTTGGCCCTTCGCGACCTCCGCGCCCGGCAGGGGCCAAGGATCCTATGAGAGCGCTCCAATCCCTCGCCCTGCGCTTCGATGGCAAGCGGCTTTCCATCCTGGACCAGACGCTTCTGCCCGGAGCCGAACTGTGGGTGGACGTCACGGATCCCCGCGCCATGATCGAGGCCATCCAGAGCTTGAAAGTGCGCGGCGCGCCCTTGCTGGGGGTTGCGGCGGCTCTTTGCCTGGCCTGCATCGCGGAAGGCGGCGCATCCCGTGCGCAACTCGAGAGCGATGCGCTATGGCTCCGTCGGGCGCGGCCCACGGCGGTGAACCTGATGTGGGCCCTGGATCGCCTGCGGCACGTGCTGGAGCGGGGGGGGGCCAAGGATGATCTGGTTCTAGAGGCCGAGCACATTTTCCTGGAGGACGTGCTGCTTTGCGAGCATATGGCGGAGCACGGCGCGGCACTGATCAAGGGCGGCGAATCGGTGCTCACGCATTGCAATACCGGCGGCCTTGCCACCGTGGGTGTGGGCACGGCGCTGGGTGTGATCCAAAAGGCCCACATGCAAAACAAACGGATCCATGTCTTCGTGGATGAAACTCGCCCTTTGCTGCAAGGCGCGCGGCTCACGACCTGGGAACTGGAAAAGCTGGAGATCCCGCATACGCTGATCACTGACAGCATGGCCGCCATCCTGATGCGCGAAGGCCGCATCGCAAGGGTTCTCGTGGGCGCCGACCGCATCGCCATGAATGGTGATTTCGCCAACAAGGTGGGCACCTATGGCCTCGCGGTCCAGGCCCATTTCCATGGTGTTCCATTCCATCCCGTGGCGCCCTATTCAACCGTGGACACCAACTGCGAACGCGGCAGCGACATCCCCATCGAAGAACGGGGCGCCCTGGAAGTGCTGGGGTTCCGGGAGCTGCAATGGGCACCGGAAGGGACCGATGTCTTCAACCCGTCTTTCGATGTGACGCCGGTGGAATTGGTGACCAGCCTGATCCTGGACCGCGGTGTCATCAGCCAAGCGGAATTGAAGGCTGGGAGGCTCGCGCAGGGAGTGTGAACCATAGGCTGCGGGCTATGGGCGGTAAGCTCCAGGAAATGTGGAGCGCGCCATCGGCGCGACCTTTTTTTTCTTGGCCTAGAGCCCACAGCCCTAAATCACCTGGATGTACCTCGTCTCCCCGGCCTCCATCCCGCCTTCGGGAATCCAGGCGCAGGCATCGGCCTTTGCCAGTGCGATGAGATCACCGCTGCCTTTGGAGCGCACGGGCGTCAGGCGACCTTCTTGAAGCGTGCAGGGCAGCAGCAAGGGACGTTCCCCCCGGTTCTTCACTGCTTCCGTGAGAAATCCGCGGTGCCATGGATCGGGTTCGGGACACCCTTCGAGACGGCTGAGCACCAGGGGCAGAAACAACAAAGCGTTAAGGTAGGCGCTTTGGGGATTGCCAGGGAGGCCCAGGATCACCCGGTCGCCAAGAAGCGCCGCCAACATTGGTTTGCCGGGTTTCAGGCGGATCTTGTGAAAGAGGATGTTGGCACCGAGTTCTTTCAGCACCATGGGCAAATAGTCCTTCTCGCCCATGCTCACGCCGCCGCTGGTGATCAGCACACGGATGTCGCCAAGATTTGAGAAGCGGTCCAGTAGGGACTCTGGATCATCGGGGAGGCTGGGGAGTTTCTGCGCGTCAGCGCCCAATCGGTGGGCCAGGGCGGTGAGCATTGGGCCGTTGGAATCGCGGATCTGATGGGGCAGGGGAGTGCCCACAAGCTCATCCCCGGTGCTGGCGATGCCCACCTGGACGCGACGGAACAGTTCGGGATTTAGCCCGACCTGGGCAGCAAGGCCCGTGCGGGCCGCTGTGGAAGGGCTTCCTTCTGGCAGTATCGCTTCCCCCTCCTTGGCCTGGGAACCGCGCACTCGGATGGCTTCGCCAAGTTTCGGCAGCCGCAGGAGAAAGAGCTGATTACCTTCAATGCGCAGTTCTTCCACGGGCACCACTGCGTCCGCGCCTCCAGGCACCACGGCGCCGGTCATGATGCGCACCGCCTCGCCAGGCCCGATATGGAAGGTTGAAGGATCATCCCCTGCGAACAATGTCCCTAGGATGGTTCTCGGCGCAATCCCGTCCATGCTGCGCAGGGCCGCGCCGTCCATGGCGCTGCGATCCAAGGCTGGATCGTCGCGATCGGCGGTGATCCGGGCCAGCCCCTTGAGCGGAATGGCGGCGCGGAGCATTGCCAGGGCTTCATCCAGAGGGAGCAGCGGCTCGTTCATCCATTGATATTACGACACTCGTTCCGCGATGGATTGGACGGCTCCACGCCAACCGTTCAAGCGCACGCCAGGGCTTTCCAGCCGCGTGAGGGTCCAGCAGACACCCTTTCCGCGTCCCTGCAATTCCCGGTGGTCCGAGCCTGAATCCTGATGGAACCAGTCTCCGGCGACCCCGTAGCACATCGAGTCCTCGACCTGGCCTGATAACAATAGCGCGTGCTCATCGCCTTGATGGCGGTGGTCAGGGAATCGCTGCCCGCGCGGCAGAAGGATCATGTTCAGACTGGCGCCCGTATCTGGATCCTTGGTGAGCAGGGCGCTGCTGCAGCCGTTCAGAAGGGTGCTGTTCCACCTCCACTTTTCAAACGGCGGCAATTCATTCAGCACGGATTCCGGCAAGAAGGGTTCATCTGCCAATGAGCCTCCATGCTCCTGGATCGCACCGTAAGCCTTTGCCATCAGGCGCAAGGGCCGATCAGCCGAGCCATCCAAAATGGCTTTTTCCACGAAGGCAGGAATCGGGTGGGCGGAACACCGTTCGATGGAAGGGCGCCGGTCCGTGGCAGTTGTTCGACCCCCGGCCTCGAGTCGGGCAAGGACCATATCCAAGGCCCTTCTGGCTTCGGAAGAAGGGGCCGGGGCATCATCGGATATGGCGCGCCGCAGGATCCCTGGAATGGCTTGCAATGACTCCAGCATCACGCGGCAGGGCTTGCACATTTTCATGTGGAGGGTGAACCGCAGGCGAAGCCCGGGGGCTAGCGCGTGTTCCTGATAATCAGGAATGAACCGCAGGACATCCTCGCAGGTGAGCATCAGATTCATGGGCGGCCTCCCTCTGGACGTCCGGAAGTGCCCGCATTCTTGCTGGCATCTCCGCGAACCTGGCCGGCAAAGGCGACCAGATGCCCCCGCATGCCCAGGTGGGCCCGATGCAGACGCTGACGCACCAGATCGCGGGAAATCCCCAGATGCATGGCTATGTCCTCGGTATCCCAGCCCTCCAGATCCTTGAGCACAAAGACCGCCCGCTGGTCGTCCGAGAGCCTGTCCAGCCCTTCGACGACCTTGGCTCGCAGTTGCAGGCGTTCCGCCATTTCGAGTGCCTCCGCGTCCTGGCGCCATGCCAGGACAGAATCTGTATCCTTGAGATGCCCGTCGTCGCTGAAACGTGGCTGAAAATTTTCAACAGAATCTTCCCGGCGCCTGATCCGCGAGCGCCGGAGCATCAGGGCTTCGTTCACGCAGATCCGATAGGCCCAAGTGCTGAACTTGCTTTTGCCTTCGAACCTCCCCAGTTCCAGGTGGATGCTCAATAGCGCCTCTTGCAAAGCATCCTGGGCGTCCGTGGGATCGCCAAGGATACGTTGAATCACCGAAAACAACATGCCCAGGGATGGCTCCACCAGTGCGGCGAAGGCCTGGCCATCTCCGGCTCGCGCCGCCGCGATGAGTACCTGCTCTTGAGTTGGATCCATGACGAGGATATTAACGCGGTCGCGACGACCATACGAAGCAGGGTCTACTTCGCCAGTCGGGGAAGCCGGATGGTGAAACTGGAGCCCAGGCCCTTACCCTTGCTGGCCACGCGGATCTCACCGTGATGCCGTAGGACGATTTCCTTGCTCAGGAACAAGCCAAGGCCCGATCCCGGCACCTGCCGGGTGAGCTCATCGCCTACCCGATAGAAGGGCTGGAAGATCCGCGACATTTCCTTCCCTGCAATGCCGTTGCCCCGGTCGGAAACGACGATGAAGACATCATCCCGGTCTCCATCCAGGGTCATGGTGGTCTGCCGGGGTTCGCCGGCGTATTTGTAGGCGTTGGAGAGCAGATTTTCGATCACTGTTCCGAGCGCTTTTGGATCCGCCATCACCCAGATGTCCCGACCCAATTCGGCGGTCATGTTCAATGCGCCGGGGCCCATGCGGTTTCCCATGGTCTCGCAGATGGACTTAAGCCACGGCTCGAGATCAAGCGGCTCCAACTTGAGTTCCAGGCTTCCGGCCTCAGCACGGGCCGCCTCCAGCAGGTTGCTGACCAGCTCTGTGAGGCGTTCCAGATCCTTCCCCATCAGATCATGGATGCGGCTCTTCCTGTCTTCATTGAGCTCCCTGGTGAAAAGGGTCTCGGTCCAGACCTGGAGCGCAGCGATTGGAGTCTTCAATTCATGGGTGACTGTGGCGATGAAGTTCCGCTGGCGCAGCACGAGTTCCATTTCGGTGTTGAGTTTCCGGTAGATGTAGATGAGCCCCAGCAGAACGCCCAGGGCCATGAATCCCCCCTGGGCCGCCACGACCCAGAGTGCCTGCCGGCGCTGCCGGGCCATGGTATCCAGCGGATCTTTGCGAAGGGTGATATAGGCGGACTGGTCGAAGAGCAGGGGGTCGTCGTCGGCCACAGGCTCAGCCACCACCGCCACATAAGGGAAGCGGGCTTCGATGGCCAAGCGCCTGGTTGCCAGCGGGGGCAGATTGACTTCCTGGGCTTCAACGATCACGCGGCCCTGGATGCTGGGGCCGAGCCCAACCGCCGGAAAGGCGCGTAGCCGGGCCAGGATGTCCTTGGTGTCCATCTGCCAGGCTTCGGCGCGACCAGCCCTCAATTGACTGATGCGCGCATCCTGGAACGCCTGGGTCTCACGGACCTGCAAACTGATCCACCAGCCCAGCTGCGAGCAGAGCAGCAAAGCCACGCTCCAGAAAATAATGCGCTGTGTCCGGACCCTGCGGATGTGGACTTTCATGGGGACAGTATGGGGTAAGGGGCAGTGGGCGGTGGGCGGTGGGCGGTTGGCCTGGGTCCTGTGTCTTGAGGCAAGGCAGCGGCGCCTTCGGTGCGCTAAGAGTCGTCGCGGCCACTGGTCGCGTCCTCA
>JANYJQ010000124.1 GCA_025358435.1 Holophagaceae bacterium | reverse complement strand
TGTCACCATCGCCACGTATCAGATCCTCACCTACCGCCGCAGCAAGGAATCCCCCTTCGAGCATTTCAAGTTGTTCGAGGCCGCCAACTGGGGCCTGGTCATCTACGACGAAGTGCACATGCTCCCTGCCCCGGTGTTCCGTGCCGTGGCGGAGTTGCAAGCCAAACGAAGGCTGGGCCTCACCGCGACCCTGGTCCGCGAGGATGGGAAAGAAGAAGATGTCTTCTCCCTCATCGGCCCCAAACGCGTGGACGTGCCCTGGAAAATGCTTGAAAAAGACGGTTTCATCGCCACGGCCCACTGCCTTGAGATCCGCATTCCGCTGCTCACGGATGAACGCATGGAATACGCCGTCGCCGACCAGCGCCAGCGGTTCCGCATCGCCTCGGAAAGCAGCCTGAAATTCACAGTGGTGGATGAACTTTTGAAGGGGCATCCCACCGAATCCGTGCTCATCATCGGCCAATATCTGGAACAGCTTCGCATCCTTGGCAAGCGCCTGGATGGACCCGTTCTCACTGGATCCACGCCCGAAAAGGAACGCGAAGAACTGTTCCGCAAATTCCGCGCTGGCGAGCTGCGCGTGCTCATCGTCAGCAAGGTGGCGAATTTCGCCATCGATCTCCCCGATGCCTCCGTGGCGATCCAGATCAGCGGAACCTTTGGATCAAGGCAGGAGGAAGCGCAACGTCTGGGCCGCATCCTCAGGCCCAAAGGGAACCGCAACCTCAGCTACTTCTACTCATTGATTTCCAAGGACACCACGGAACAGGAATTCGCGCGGAACCGCCAGCTTTTCCTAACCGAGCAGGGCTACCGCTACATGATCGAAAGCCGCACCTTCGATGCCAATGGACACCTGAGCGAACCGCGCGTGTGGCGCGAATTGATGGAACAGACCGCGGGTTAATACCGCAACATGGAAATGTGCCGCACCAACCAGCCATCAACAAAGTAAGTTCCCACTGCCGCGTAGATGCCGGCGGCGACGTCATCGATCACCACACCCGTGCCACCAGGCAACACCTGAAGTTGGTAGCAAGGCCAGGGTTTCCAGATATCGAAGAGTCTGAAGAGTGCGAAGGGCGCCACGACTCTTAACAAACCCCATCCTGGCGAGAGTGAGCCCGCATGCCAGAGGATCGGCGCCAAGGCGATCCACATCCCCGCCCATTCATCCGCGACGATGAAGCCTGGATCCTTCAATCCGGTTTCATGAACAACCCGATCCGAGGCCGCGATGCCAAGGATTATCATCCCGAGGGCAAGGGCCAAGGGCAGCGTGAACAGCCCATGAATTGCGACTGATTTCTCGAGCAACCTGAAACCGAAAAGATGAAGCAGAATCCACCAGACAGCCACCGCCGCCAGGCTCCCCCAGGTCCCGGGCGCAGGCTTCAAGCGCCCGCTTCCGAATCCCGTGGCCACCCACCAGGCCCAACGCGGGGCCTTGTAGCCCGCTCCGCTGGAACCCTCACCTCGGGACTCAGGACTCAGGGCTCGGGACTCTTTTTCAGACATGCCGAAGCGCCTCTACGATCCTCAGCTTCGCAGCCTTCAGGCCGGGGAAGAGCGCGCTG
The DNA here is from genome assembly GCA_025358435.1 of Holophagaceae bacterium. GTDB lineage: Bacteria > Acidobacteriota > Holophagae > Holophagales > Holophagaceae > JANXPB01. Next base: position 13,024 of record JANYJQ010000124.1, on the reverse strand, counting down.
AATTGCAAAGTGAGCTGGAGACCGAGGAATACCCCGAGGTAGACCATGGGCACGAAATGGATGTTGAGCTCATAGCCATGGCTGGTGCCCGGCGGGGCTGGCATCTGCAAGTGCAGGGCATTAGCCCCAAGGCGGAAGATCAGCGTCAGCAGCAGGCCCAGGCCGCTGCCGCAAAGGCCCAGCAGGGCGCCTTCCCATTGCAACAGCGCGGTGAGCTGCGGCGCTTGCATGCCCATGGCCCTCAAGGTGCCGAATTCACGGACGCGCTCCATCACGGACATCAGCAGCGTATTGGCGGTGGCCAACAGCACGACCAGGAAAAGCACCAGGCCCATGAAACCGAAGATGGCGAGATAGAGCAGTTTCACCTGCTTGTAGAAGCTGGCCAGTTCGAACCACGGAAGCGCCTGCACATCCTTGCCCGTGATGGACTGGATGCGCGGCAACTCCTTGGCGGTGTCATCGGCACGTTTCAACAACAGAGAGAGACGCGACCGCGCCGAGCCCGCATCCACAAGCTGGGCGGCCGTATCCAGGCTGACGGTCAGCATGCGGTCGTTCAACTCGCGCAGGCCCATGTCTTGTAGGCCCACGACCTCCACATCCAACGCATTCAGACCGCCATCTTTGTTGGTGGACATGAGCGTGAGCGAACTTCCGACAGTCGCGCCAAGGCTCTTCGCCAGGCCCATGCCAAGGATCACTTCGCGGCTCCCGGTTGCAGCGGATAGCCAGCGTGAACCGGCTCCACCATTGGCTTTAGCGCCATCCTTCAAGGTGTCCATCACCGCCATGAATTTCGGTTCACGGACTGGATCCACACCCGTGCCGAGGAAGGCGACGCTTTTAGGACCGTTGCTGAGCAGGCCCATGAATTGGATGCGGGGCAGCACATCGGCGATGGCCGGGTCGGTGCGAAGCCTTGAGGCGAGAGCCTCGCCGTCGGGAATGGCGAATTCGAGACTCTGGCCTTCGTCGCCTTCCAGCGCATTGGGATGCAGCAGCTGGATATGGCCGATGCCACCCCGGATGGCGGCCTGGCTCAAGGCTTCGAAGGTCTGCGCCATGAATCCCCCCGCCAGGCTCAAAGACATGTACCCGGCGATGACCACAAGCAGCGTCAACGCCGTGCGGCGCCGGTTGCGCAGCACATTGCGAAGGGCCAGGCGGGCAAGCATCATGCAGTCACCGGAGCCCACTCCGTGGCGATGAGTTTCCCGTCCGCAAGCCGGAACACCACATCGGCCCGGCTGATCACCGAAGGATCATGGCTGGCCACGAGAAAACTCACGCCCGAATCGCGGCATTGCTGGGCCATTAGGTCCATGAGCGGTCCGCCATGGGCGTGGTCCAGGCTCGCCGTGGGCTCGTCCGCCAGCACCAGGATGGGGCGCGGCGCCAGGGCCCGGGCGATGGCCACGCGCTGTTGCTGGCCCCCGCTGAGCTGGCCGGGACGATGTTCCAGGCGATCGGAAAGACCAACGCGGGCCAGGGCTTCGGCGGCATGGCCACGGGCGAGCTGATCCTTCATCCCTTGCAACTGAAGGGGCAGCATCACATTCTCCAGGGCGGACAGAACGGGCACGAGATTGAAGGCCTGGAACACGAAACCCAAACGTCGCAAACGCAGCTCGCAGCGGGCCTTTTCGGTGAGCCTGGAGACGGCTTCGCCTTCGAGGAAAACCTCGCCTTCATCGGGTTCGTCCAGCAGTCCAGCCAGTTGCAGCAGCGTGGTTTTTCCGCTGCCCGAAGGTCCCGCCAGCACGGCTAGACAGCCAGCGGGAACACTGAAGCTGACACCAAAGGCGCCTGCTTTCTCGCCGCCCAATTCATAGGCGCGGGTGATGTCCCTCAGTTCTAGCATGCCTGAAGTGTAACGGTGGACCATGCGAACTGGCAGTAGCCCAGAAAAGCCCGACTACGACCCTGTGAGCAGGTCTCTCTCGTATGCAACTGTCGTCGCATCGATGCCACCCTCCACCACTTCGCCGATCAGGTCGTAGGCATGGCCCTTCGTGATGCGAACCATCTGGATGCTTCCCAGCACGGGCTCTCCACCGACGATGAGCACGTTGCCATCCACTTCGGGGGCCTGGCCCTGGTGGCGGCCCTTGAGGATCAGTTCGGTTTCTTCATGCAGGCTCTCGACGATCACCTCGATGATTTGGCCTTCACGGGCCTGGTTCTTGGCCCGGGCGATCTTCTGCTGCAGCTCCATGAGTTTCCGCTTGCGGCTGTTCTTGGTCCGCTTGGGGATCGGGTCGCCAAGCGCGAAGGCGGGAGTGCCATCTTCAGGCGAATAGGTGAATACGCCTACGTGGTCGAATTGCGCTTCCTGGATGAAACCTCGTAATTCCTCGAAAGCTTCCTCGGTCTCGCTCGGGAAGCCAACGATGAAATTGGATCGGATGGAGATCTCGGGGCAGATGGAACGGAGCTTCGCGAGCAATTTCATGAAGCCTGCCCGGCTGCCTCCCCGGGCCATCTCCTTCAACACTTTCTGATCCGCGTGCTGCAGGGGCATGTCCAGGTACTTGGCGCAATTCCCGGTTTCCGCGATGGCGCGCATGACGCCTTCGGTGAGGCGGTTGGGGTAGGCGTAGTGGATGCGGAACCAGCGCAGGCCCTCGACTCCGCCGAGCGCCCGGATCAGTTTTTCCAGGGCGTCGGGATCGCCGAAATCCCGGCCGTAATCTGTGGTGTCCTGGGCCACCAGGCTGATTTCAAGGATGCCTTGGGCCACGAGGTTCCTCGCTTCGGCCACGACGCTTTCGATGCTGCGGCTGCGCTGGCCGCCCCGTAATTTCGGGATGATGCAGAAAACGCAAGTGTGATCGCAGCCTTCGCTGATCTTGAGATAAGCCGTGGCTTTGGGCGTGGTGAGCAGACGCGGACTGTGCTCATCGTAGAGATAATTGGGATTCTGCGCTGGCTCGAAAACCTGGTCTCCGGCGCCGATGATCTCGGCGATCTGCTCGATATCGCGTGTTCCCAAACAGGCGTCGATCTCGGGGATGTCGGCGAGCAGTTCATCGCGGTAGCGCTCCACCAGGCATCCCGCCACGATGAGTTTCTTGCAGGCTCCGTTCTTCTTCATGTCCGCAGCTTCGAGAATCGCATCGACGCTTTCTTTTTTGGCGGTATCGATGAAACCGCAGGTGTTCACCACCAGGACATCCGCCTTGTCCATCTGGTTGGTGATCACGTAGCCCTTGAGCCGCAGATGCCCCAGCATGACCTCGCTATCCACGAGGTTCTTGGGGCACCCGAGGGACATGAATCCCACGCTGGTGGGCAAACTGCGCATGCATGACTCCGGCCTGAGCCGCTATGAGGAAATTGCCTGGTCATCGCGGTGATGGACGGGCATGGAGGGCCGTGACAGTCTGGCCATAAAAGTTATTGACCGAACCGAAACGCCGCCTAACCATCCAGCATATCGCGGGCTCGCTCATCCAGCTTTTGAAATTTCACCCTCTTGCCGAAGCGCCGCGCGCCGCCGTGCTACTCTTTGGACCAGTTTTCTGGGTAGGAACATGAAACTTACGTTGCTGGTGGAGGGCATCCGGCACCCGGTCGATCTGACCGAGGAAGGGGTCACCATCGGCCGCGGCGATGCCGCCACCATCCGCATCATGGCCACCGCCGTGAGCCGTGTTCATTCCAGATTCTTCCTGCTGGAGGGCAAGCCCCACGTGATGGACCTCCGTTCCTTGAACGGAACCACCGTGAACGGCGTCCAGGTGAACAGCCCCACTCCCTTCAAACAGGGAGACGTCATCCTTATGGGGGAAGTTCCCGTACAGTGGGTGGGGGACAAGGACCCCGCGACAACAACCAGCCATGCCGGATCCAGGTTAGGTCCCACCGGTACTGGCGCCTATACATCGAATGCGCTGAATGCTCTCTCGGCGCCCAAAAGCATTCGCTCCGGCATCTCCCTGGAGGACCGTGCCTTCGATGCTTCAGGCTCCATCATGGTGCCCCACGCCTCTCTCGAAAAGATGCTCGCGCAGCACCAGACCGACCAGAACACCAGCAGCGCCGCATCTCTTTTCCAGCGTCTGGCTTCCATGGCCGGAACGTTGCTCAGGGCTTCGGATCTGGCGGAACTGCTGGAATCCGTGATGAGCCTGGTGACGGCCCAGATCCCCTGCCAGCGCGGGTTCATCCTTTTGGGCGGGCAGGACGGCGCGCTTCTGCCGGAGTACATCTGGGAAGAAAAGCCCGGCGCCAACAGCGCCCCCATCAGCCGCACCATCGCCCGCACGGCCATGAAGGACCGCGTGACCATCCTCACCACGGACGCCCGGATCGACCCGCGTTTCGCCGCCGGCGACAGCATCAAGATCCACGGCATCACCTCAGCCCTCTGCGCGCCGCTCATCGTGGACGACCAGGCCTTGGGCGTCGTGTACCTGGAATCGTCCTTAAGCAAGGGAGGCTTCCGGCGCGAGGACGAGCACCTGCTTTCGGCCATGGCCAACTTCGCCGCGGTGGGCATCCAGCGCGAGCGTGAAGCCCGCTTCCGTCAGCGGCTGGAGCGCTACCATTCCCCGGCAGTGGTGGACCAGATCCTCAAGTCCAGCCAGAGCCTCGAGTCCCCGGCGCTGCAAGCCCAGCGCAGCGAGATCACGGTGCTCTTCGCCGACATCAGCGGCTTCACCCGCATGAGCGAAGGCATGGAGCCCCTGAAACTCGCCAACATCCTGAACCGCACGTTTGAAGCCATGACCGAGCAGATCTTCGCCCGCGGAGGAACACTGGACAAGTACATCGGCGACGCCATCATGGCGTTCTTCGGCGCACCCCAGCCGGAATCGAATCATGCACGGTTGGCCGTGGAGGCGGCCATGGCCATGCAGGAAGCCTTGAAATTCCTGAATGAGAACCGGCCCGAAGGCTATCCCGAGCTGATGATGCGCATCGGCATCAACAGCGGCGAAGCCTTTGCCGGAGACATCGGCTGCGAAAAGCGTATGGACTACACCGTGATGGGTTCAACCGTGAACTTGGCTTCACGTCTGGAAAGTGGCGTGGCCAAAGCTGGCCAAATCGTGGTGGGACCTCGCACCGCGGAGATTCTTGGCAAGGATTCCCTGATCAAAATGGCCCCGGTCGCCCTCAAGGGCATCGAACATAAAGTGACTCCCTACGAAGTGCCCTGGCAGGACGTGACGCTGAACCTGGGGTAGCCTGATAGCCATGGATAAACCGGCCACCTTCCACGTTGACAAGCCTTGGGGCTCCTTCGACCAGTTTGTGTTGAACACGCCGTGCACGGTCAAGATCCTCACCTGCGCGCCTGGGCAGCGCCTGAGCCTGCAACGGCATAGCCATCGCGGAGAACTGTGGGTGGCCCTGGATGGGGGCGTAGTCGTAGAACTGGATGGTGAAATGCTGAAGCCCCGCATCGGCGAGGAAATCTGGCTTCCCACCGGCAGCACCCATCGTTTGAGTTGCGATGCCTCGACACCGCATTCCGTCCGCGTGCTGGAAATCAGCCTGGGCACGTTCGATGAAGCCGACATCGAGCGGCTTCAAGACAATTACGGCCGCGCCTGATGCGGTTGTTTTCGATTCTGCTGTGCTACGTCCAGCTGGCGGCCCAAAGCGGCGATGATCTGCTGGCCCAGGTGGACAAGCTGCGCCATCCCTGGCCTTCCTTCACCGTCGAGATCGAGCTGAAGAGCGCCAAGGTTTCACAACATTGGAAGGTCACCGCCCGCGAAAATGGCGATGCCCGTGTGGAGGGTCTTTCCGACAAAGAAAAGGGCCGCACCGTGCTGGTCCTCGGAGATGCCATGTGGTTGCTGCTGCCGGGCACCAAACGGCCCATCAAAGTCACGCCGCAGCAAAGACTGCTGGGTCCCGCGGCAGGTGGAGACATCGCCCGGACGCGCTTCGCCGAGGATTATTCGGTGAAGGAAAAAGTGGAAGATGTGGTCGATGGCGCGCCCTGCTTGCGTCTGGCGCTGGCAGCCAAGCGGCCCTCCACCAGTTTCAGGACTGCGAACCTTTGGGTGGCCAAGAATGGAACCCGGCCGCTCAGAGCCGAGTTCTTTCTGCCCAGCGGCAAGCTCGCCAAAACGGCCGTATTCGCCGCACCGCAGTCCCAGCGGGGCGCTCCGGTGCTCGTTCGCATGGACCTTGTCGAACCTAAAGGGGCATCGGCCGAGCTGCATTTCGACCATTGGGCCCCAGCTGCGCTGGATCCCAGGCTTTTTGAGCTGCCGGTCGCGAAGTGAACTGGGAAGGGACTTGTATGGAACTTCCCAGTCCTAGAGCGTATTCTTGATATTGAGGTGCCCTTCGGGGCTTCCCGCCACTTCTCACCCCACCTAAAGAAACCAGCCCCCCATGTGGGGACTCCTGCTTTTGAATCCCCTCCAACGTATCCTTCCAACGTCCCCTCACGAAGCGCCCCTACCTCGGGGCGTTTCCTTTTTCAAAGGCGCCTCGGCAGGGGCTGCGCCCTCCCGTCTATCGCACGCAGTGCGTGCTCCCAATCGCGCTTCGCGCTCTTGGAGACGGGAATCCTCCTCGGGGCGTTTCCTTTTTTCGAGAACCCCGCCGCTGTCAGAATCAATAATCCGGAGATCCCCATGCCTGAAGACGCGCACGAACACGAAGCACCCAGCCAGTATTTGAATGGCCAGCGTATTGCGCCGGGCGGCATCCGCAAGGGCATCAGCGCGGCGGATCTCATCGATGAAACCTTTCTCGCCTACAACGGCGGACGCCTGGGCGAGGCTGCGCGATTACTGACTAGAAAAATCCTGCAGCCCGGAGTGACACTGGGCGTGACGCTCACGGGCGCGCTCACGCCCGCGGGCCTCGGCGGCTCCTGCCTCATTCCGCTCATCCAGGCAGGCGTCATCGACTGGATGATCTCCACCGGCGCGAATCTCTACCATGATACGCATTTCGCGCTCGACCTCGCCCTGCACCGCGGCGATCCCTTCACCAGCGACATCGTGCTGCGGGACGAAGGCGTGGTGCGCATCTACGACATCCTCTTCGACTACACGGTGCTGCTGGACACCGATGCCTTCTACCGCGAATTGATCCGCGCACCGCATTTCCAGAAGGCCATGAGCACGGCGGAATTCCACTACCACGTGGGCAAGGCGCTGCATGAACGCGAACTGGCGCTCGGCCTCGGCACCATGTCCGTGCTCTCGGCGGCCTATCAATGCGGCGTACCCATCTACACCTCCAGCCCCGGCGACTCGAGTATCGGCATGAACGTGGCGGCGGTGGCACTGGAAGGCAACAAACTGATGTTTGACGTGAATGCCGACGTGAACGAGACAGCCAGCATCGTGCTGGACGCCAAACTCAATGGCGGCAAGAGCGCGGTATGGATTCTCGGTGGCGGCAGCCCCAAGAATTTCATCCTGCAAACCGAGCCCCAGATCCAGGAAGTCCTGGGCATCGACGAACGTGGCCACGACTACTTCCTGCAGATCACCGACGCCCGCCCCGACACCGGTGGCCTGAGCGGCGCCACGCCCGCCGAAGCCGTCTCCTGGGGCAAGATCGACCCCGATCAATTGCCCGATGCCGTGGTCTGCTACACCGATTCCACCATCGCTCTGCCCCTGCTCACCGCCTACATCCTCACCCGCTCCGAACCCCGCCCCCTCAAACGGCTGGCTGAACGCCGCGAAGAATTGATGCAAAGCCTCCGGGATCAATACGCAACCCGCGGCCGACTCAGCGGCACGCCCACCACGGCGCGAGACGTCGCCAAGCGTGGCACCAGCGTCGGCATGCCGCAGCGGGAAGAGAAGGGCACCTATCCGTGTGGGACACCGAAGAAGTGAGTGGGTCGTCTGCGGGTCGACCAGACCTTTTGATTTTCCCTAAACCATCTGGGAGAGCTGGGGTCTGACGAGTAATTCAGGTGATTCGATGCATCACTCATTCCTTGCTCTTATTGCTTTGGCTGGCCTCGCCTGTGGCGGTGGGGGTGGTTCCATAGGTGGCAACAATAGTGGCGGTGGGCCGCCTCAAGACCCCTGGGCCGCGGTGACCACCGCCATCCAGGGCGCGCAGTCCCAGTTCCCTGGCGCAGCGGCCCTCGGCAACCTTCCTGCCGCGCCCGCGGGACTCACGGTGGAAGTGCTGACCCCCGATGGTGTGGTCTACTCGAAATCCTTCGGCGCTTTCAGCAACGCGACCTACACCGCCGTGGCGTCGTCGTCAAAGATGGTGTCGGGCACGGTGCTACTGCAGCTCGTGGACAAGGGTTTCCTGAGCCTGGACACCAAAACTAAGGATCTCTTGGAGGACCGTAACGGCCAGGCCTGGAGCGGCAATATGGGGGAGATCAAGCTGCGCCATCTCCTCAGCTTCACCAGCGGTATCAGCGGCGATGTCCTCGCATCGGAACCCGCCACCATCACTCTGGATGAAGCGGTGACGCGCATCTACGAGGACCAGCGTCCCGCCGCCTCCACGCCTGGTTCCTATTTCTACTACGGCAGCACGCACCTGCGCATCGCGGCGCGCATGGCGGAAGTAGCCACGGGCAAGAGCTGGCGTCAGCTCTTCGATGAGAATCTGCGGGTGCCTCTGGGCTGGTCTTCTTTGAGCACCTTCGGCGGCGGCACCAATCCCAACCCGGCGGGCAGCCTGGCTTGCACGGGCCTGGAGTACACGCGCTTCCTCATGATGCAGCTGCGGAAAGGATTGGATGGCAGCGCGCGATTGATGCGCGAAGACCTGGTGAACCAGCGCCGCATGGACGCCTTCGGCTCTACCACCACCATCGCCTACACGCCCTACGTGCTTCTCCAACACACCAACCACTACGGCTTCGGGAACTGGGTCGAAACCCAGGATGGCGGCGCGCCTTCGGGCACTGATCCCATCCAGCGCGCGAGCAGCACCGGCAAGTTCGGGTGGGCGCCGTGGATCGAAGTAGGCAATGGCCAGAACTGGGCGGCCATCATCATGTGCCAACAGCCCGATGCAGCGCTTTCTTTTCTGCCCAGCGAGAATCTGAAGCTGCAGCTCGCGCCGCTCATCAGCGCTGCGGTGGCCCAGCATCCGCAGGTGGTGCGCACAGTCCCCTGAGGCCCGGCTCCCTTATGCTAGGAGCTATGACCATCGGCCGCTTCGCGCCTTCGCCCACGGGCATCCTGCACTTGGGAAACCTGCGCACGGCGTTGGCTTCCTGGCTCTCAGCTCGAACAACAGGCGGGCGCTGGATCATCCGCATGGAGGACGTAGACGGGCCGAGGTGCCATCGCAAGTTCGGGGAGGCGCAACTTCAAGATCTCGCGGCGCTAGGGATGGAAAGCGATGTGCCTGTCATCTGGCAATCGGATCGTGGCGAAGCCTATCGTGCGGCCCTCGACACCTTGCATGGCCTGAATCGCCTTTACCCCTGCCATTGCACACGCAAAGACTTGCAGCTGCTTGCCTCGGCACCCCATGACGAGGATGGCTTGCGGCCCTATCCGAATCTGTGCCGCCATCGTTCGTGGGAAAGCTCTGAAGCGGCGCTGCGCTTGCGTCTGCCGGATGCCGCGGTGGAGTGGCTGGATGCAGCGCTGGGCCCCCAGCGCGATGATCCCTCGACCCTCACCGGTGATCCCTTGCTGTTCCGCCGCGATGGCCTGTTCGCCTATCACCTGGCAGTGGTGGTGGACGATGGTTTTCAGGGTGTCACAGAGGTCGTACGGGGCACAGATCTTCGCAGCGCCACGGCTACGCAGATCCGTTTGCAGGAAGCCCTTGGCTTGTCGCGCCCAGCCTACGCGCACCTTGGCCTGGTCACGGCGCCTGATGGTTCCCGACTGGGCAAACGCGCGGGCGCTCTGGGTTTGCAGGCGCTGCGCCAACGTGGCATCGGTACCGATGAAATCATCGCCTGGCTGGGTTGGAGCCTTGGATGCCTGGACCGGGTTGAACCTTGCGCCATCCTCGAACTCGTTCCGCATTTCCACTGGTCGAAGGTGCCACTTGAGAAAGTGGCCTTGCCAGAAAAGTGGGCTTAGCGCACTAGGTGCTCCGCTCGGGATTTTGGACTCAGGACTTGGGCCCTTTTTCATCCTCTTTCTTCTCATCCAGCTTCTTCAATTCCGTCCATAGAAAATCACTGGCTTTCACTTCATGGCCGTCCTTGTACCGGACGAGGTAGGGCTTTCCGCTCATGGACGAGGCCGAGCCGCAGAGGCGGATGAAATCCGGGGCGGTCTTCACGGAGCGACCGGCATATTTCCATTTCATGCGCAGGTGGGCCCCTGCTTCCGTTGCGTTATAGACTGACCCGTTGCGGATGAATTGGGCATCCTTCAGGGTTTCCAGAACCTTGATGATGGTTTCGATTTTCTGGGCTTCCGTCGGTTTGGCAGGTTGCTCCATCACAAGGGCCGGGGGCAGGAACATGGGATCTCCAGAATTGAAAAAGCCCCGCGGCGCGGGGCTTTTCGGAAGCTCGGACCGGTCTTAGACCAGGGCATTCACTTTCAAGGTAAGGCGGCTCTTCTCGGTATCCCCTGCGGGAATACACGAGACCTCCCGGTGATTGAAAAGGCCCGGCAATGCCGGGCCTTTGTGTGCCACCTTGATCGTCACTCACGCTAGCGCGTTGACCTTCAAAGTGAGCCTCGATTTGGTGCGGTCGGCTGCGTTCTTGTGGATGACGCCCTTCTTGGCGGCGCGGTCCACGATGCCGAGCAGGACCGGCAGCGCGGCGGTGGCATCGGCCTTCTTGCCCGTGGCAAGCACACCGAGGAATTTCTTGACCTCGGTCTTCATGAGCGAGCGGTTGCCACGGTTGCGGAGGCGGGCCTCCACATCACGGCGGGCTTTTTTGGCGGCGGATTTGTGATCTGACATGCTCAATCTCCTGCTCCCGGGAGGAAAAACTCCAGAAGCGCGAATGACTATTCTATCGCAAGGGCGTATCGGTTCAAGGGAAAAAAGCTATGAGCCATGAGCCATGGGCTATAAGCGGATCGCGCCTAAGGCGCGCCCGAAAAAGCTCATACCTCTTACCTCATAGCCCATAGCCCGAAAATCCCCTTCCCAAGAAGCCCCCGCTTCGGGAAACTGGAGGAGGCCCATAGGCTCCAGACTCAGGAATTGAGGGTGGGCGGCAATGGATCGAATTCGGAAAGTCTTTGAGCGTGCCCTGGCGGCGCATGTGCCCGGCCAGGACATCCTGCTCGAGCGCCCGAGAAGCGGCGAACTCGGCGATCTGGCCTTTCCCTGTTTCCGCGCGGCAAAGGCTGCCGGGAAGAATCCCGCGCAACTGGCTGTAGAACTGGCGAACCAGATCAAGCTTGAAATCGAAGGAGCTGAACTCATCGCAGCGGGGCCCTACCTGAACCTGAAGCTAGGCCCTAGGGCTCGCGCCAAGGAAGTCCTGGGCGGCCTGCTCAGTGACAAACCCTATGGCGCAGCGGACAAGAATGGCCAGAAGGTCATCGTGGAGTACAGCTCTCCCAACATCGCCAAGCTCTTCACCATCGGCCATCTGCGGTCCACCATGATCGGCCACGGCCTGGTGCAGGTGCATCGCTTCCTGGGCTATGACGTGGTGAGGCTCAACCACCTTGGGGATTGGGGCACGCAGTTCGGAACGTTGTTGGCGGCTTACAAAACATGGGCCGAAACCGCCAACCCTGACCTGACCAAGGATTTTGGCTGGGCAGCGGATATCCCAGAGAAACGGCGCACGCCGCTGTTCCGGCTCTTCCAGCTTTATGTCCGGTTCCACGACGAAGAAAAAGAAAACCCAGAAATGCGTGAGGAAGCGCGCCGCTGGTTCCGCGAATTGGAACAGGGGCATGAGGAAGCAAGGCGGCTCTGGAAATGGTTCCGCGATATCTCCTTGTCCGAATTCCAGCGCATCTACGATCGCCTGGGCGTGGGCTTCGACACGCTTGAACAGGGCGAGGCCTTTTACGAACCCATGTTGGGCGTGGTGCTGCAGCGCCTCACGGACCACGGCCTATTGAAGGAAGGCGAGGGCGGCGCGAAGATCGTGGATCTTTCGGATGTAGGCATCGAAACGCCCATGGTCGTCCAGAAAGGCGATGGTGCGAGCATCTATGCATCGAGGGATCTGGCGCAGGTCACCTATCGCAAAGAAGCCTATGCATTTGACCGTTGCATCTATGTCATCGGCGGCGAGCAGATCCTTCATATGCGGCAGATCTTCGCCTGCATGGAGAAGCTGGACCCCTGGTTCAAGGACCGCCTCACGCACACGCCTTTCGGCTTGGTGCGTCTGCCGGAAGGCAAGATGAGCACGCGCAAAGGCAACGTCATCTTTTTGGAAGACGTGCTGGATGAAGCCGCAGAACGTGTGGCTGCGATCATCCAGGAGAAAAACCCGGACCTGCCAAACAAGGAAGCCGTGGCCGAAATGCTGGGCATGGGCGCCGTGATCTTCTTCGACGCCATGAATGACCGCATCAAACCCATCACGTTCGAATGGGACCGGGTCATCGCGCTGGATGGCGACACGGGGCCCTACGTGCAATACGCCCATGCCCGCATCTGCTCAGTGCTTCGGAAGGCCGGGGGCACCTGGTCGGCCATGGCTGCGCCCGGTCCCCACGACAGCCGCGAAACAGCCATGGTGCCCTTCCAGCCATGCGGCCTGCCGGGTGATTTCACAGGACTGGAAGCACCCGAAGCCCAGAATCTGCTGTTCGAGTTGGCGGGATTGCCTTCCGCTATCCGCGTCGCCCGAGAACAACTCATGGGCACATCCATCGCACGCCAATTGCTCGCCATCGCCCGGTCCTTCTCTGGTTTCTACACCAACTGCCCCATCCTCGCCCCTGACAATACGCCCGAAGTCCGCGACGCCCGATTGGCGCTGTGCGTGGCCACGGCGAGGGCGCTGCGCCAAGGGCTGTTCCTGATCGGCATCGAAGCTCCGGAGGAAATGTGATCCCGGAGAAGGTTAAAAACGAAAACGACCACCGCCAAGACGCCAAGACGCCAAGAAAAGATCTTTCTGAAAAAGAGGAAACGTTGGCTGCATCCATCGTAG
>JANYJQ010000114.1 GCA_025358435.1 Holophagaceae bacterium | reverse complement strand
CATCTCGACGAAGTCCGAGCCCGAGATGGAGAAGAACTGCACTTTGGCTTCGCCGGAGATGGCCCGGGCGAGGAGCGTCTTGCCGGTGCCCGGCGGGCCCATGAGCAGCACGCCCTTGGGGATCTTGCCGCCCAGCTTCACAAAGCGCGCAGGGTCCTTCAGGAAATCGACGATCTCCTTGAGCTCTTCCTTAGCTTCCTCGCACCCGGCGACATCGGCAAAAGTGATGCGCTTGTTGGAGCTGGAAAGCCCCTTGGCGCGCGCTTTTCCGAAAGAAAGCGCCTTGTTGCCGCCCGATTGCGCCTGGCGCATGAACACGAACCAGAGCACCACGAACACCAGCAAAGGACCCCAGAAGATCAGGAGGTACATGAACTGGTTGTCCGATGGCTTGGTGGCCTTGAATTCATCGAGCTTGGGGGGCTCTTCCTGGCGCCAGCTCAGGATCACCTTGCCAAGGTCCTGCATGGGCGGGGCGATGGTCTTGAATTTCTCGATCTGATCGCCTTTAGCGTTCCTGAACGACGCGCGATAAGTGCCTTCGACATCCTGGCCCGAGAGGGTCACGGTCTTGTATTTCCCCGCCACGCCCTCAGCGATGAAGGTGGAAAACGGGACTTCCTGCACATTGTTGGTTTTGGGAATCTGGATGATGGCCACGTAGACCAGCACCACGATCCCTACCCAGACCAACATGCTTTTGACGGCTGAATTCAAAATGAGCCTCCTTAAGGCCTACCTGGAAAGCCCTACGGACTTCGCAGCCTTTCAGTTTAACCCGCCTGGGGAAGCAGGGCTAATGTCAGCGCCGTTGCTTAGGGAAAACTAAGTCATTTCGATGCTGGACCGGCGCAAGGGGCCGTATCAAAATAACCAGAAAAGCACTGGTTATTTCGTAACGGTCCCTAAGGGGTGCAGGCACCAATGCAAAGGTTCATCTTTGTGAGGATCCAGGGCCCAATGACCAAACCTGTGGTGTCTCCCGTGCCCCGCGAGATGGAAGACCGCCCAGCCGCTTAGATCACGCAGCAGCGCCGCTTCCCGGGCCCAACCCAAGTGCCGGAACGCCGCCTCGAGCACCCAGCGGAGTTCATCTTCGCGCCAGGTTTCCGCGTTCAGCCACACAGCGGGCAACTTGCCGTCGTCCAGATTCCACCGCGTGCCGCGCCAGCCCTCGACGGTTCGATCCCGCAGTTCGCTGAGCTCACGCACTTGCAGGTGCGTCTCCCACAGATGCTGATCCAGAGCCGGGGATTCTTCCCGCAAAGCCGGCAGCAGGGTCCGCCAACGGTTGCGGGGCGTGAAGCCATCGAGATTGCTGCCGTCCTCGCGCCAGGGAAGCCCCTCGTTCCGCAGGTATTCGCGGAGTTCTTCGCGCCGCGCTTCGATGAGTGGGGACCAGCGATGGCTCTGCCGGGGGGGCAAAGGGGTCAGCGATCCCACGCCGCCACCTCGGCTGAGCCTGAGAAAAACCGTTTCGGTGTGGTCCTCAAGGGTGTGGCCGGTGGCGATGAGGTCCGCGCCGCAGGAGGTGGCTTCACGGCGGAGCCAAGCCCACCGTAGCTCGCGCGCGGCGGTTTCCAGGCCGAGATGCTGCTTATCTGCGTGGGCCACCACATCAAGGCGCGCTTCTGCCAGATCCAGATCGAAGTGCCTCGCCAGTTCCCGGACGAAATGGCTGTCATCGTGGGCATCTGCGCGCAGTTGATGATCCGCGTGGGCGATGGATAATTCAAGGGAAAGGCTGCCGCGGAGGGAGACGAGCAGAGCCAGCAGGGCCGTGGAATCCCCGCCGCCGGAACAGGCCACCACGACACGATGATTCCCCAAGCCATCCCCCCGGTGGCGGATGCGGGAGAGCAGGTTCGCTTCAAACCGGTTCACGTTTTAATTTCCGAAGCAGGCCTTTTCAATTTCTCCAGCAGGTTGAGCAGCGCGTGGGGTATGGGCTTTTCACACCAGAGGGCTTCGGCCCAGTCGCAGAGCAGGAACGAGGCATGGTGCATGGCCCGCCCTTCCACTCCGCGGCGGAAGGCAGGGTGGGCGATGCGCGTGGATGCAGCCGGGTCAGCTGAGAACTGGCTGCCAAAGGCATCGAAGGCGGCCATGCGGACGGACCAGACTTCACTGACGTCCACCACCAGATCCGGCTGGCCGGGCATCTCGCCGGCCATCCAGGCAATGGCTCTTGGCCTCCAGGGTTCCCCATCGCATGGATAATTTTTCAGTCCGGCAAAATAGGCAGCTTCGAGACCCAGGCGATGAGCCCGCCGGTGATCAGGGTGGCGATCCTGGGGTGCCGGCAGGATAAGCACGGCTGGCCTGAGTTCCCTCAATTTGGCCATAAGTAGAAGCCGGTAGGCCTCGTCTTCGGTGAAGCGTCCATCCGGAAAGCCCAGGTCGTGCCTCTCGACGCCAAGGATCTTGGCCGAAGCAGCAGCTTCCGCGCGGCGCGTTTCGGAGGTGCCTCGCGTGCCGAGATCGCCGCTCGTGAGATCCAGGATTCCAGCCCGCAGCCCGCGCCGGGATGCCAGCGCGAGCAGACCGCCAACATGAACCTCGGCGTCGTCCGGGTGCGCGCCGATGACAAGCAGATCAAGACCAGGGTTCATGCTTCCTCCACCAGGATCAGGCTCTTGCTTCCATCCATGGATTCCAATATGCGATCGATCAAGGTTTCATCCCGAAGCCAAAAAAGACCGGGCAGTACGCGTTCCTGGGTTTTTCCGAAGGGGAAGAGCTTTTGCCTCAGCTGTTCTGGATCCATGTTGAATTGGTCGGCCGCAAGGTTACGCAGCCACCTTCGGTCCAGGCGTTCCACCCGATGCCGCAAGCGGTCCAGTTCCTTGGTGAACCGTGCCCCGATGGTGGGTCCCCAGCTCGGATCCGGCGGCACATCTCCCATGCGATCAGATGGGAGTGCGCCGCTGGGGCTCGCAAAGGACCGCCAAAGGCCATCGCGCAGCCCATCCAGATCTGCGAGGCTTTCCGCCTTCAGGCCGCAGCCTTTGGGAAGCACGAAGACCGAAGGCCTGGCGATGATGCGGGGGGCCTTCAACCCCACCAAATCCCAGAGAGGCTCCGTCAGCCGCCAATAGGCACGTTCCGAAGGGCCGAGCACGGCGGCTTCCACGGGCAGCATCAGGGATTGCATCAGGGGCCGCAGGGCCGCACCGGGGCTGAGCCAGTGGTTCCTGGGGCAGGACTCATCAGGTTCCAAGCGTCGGCGCAGGCCCGTCCGCGGGTCGAGGGAAAACCAGGCAGCCTGCTGCCTTGGGTCCAAGGGGAGGGGCGCGCCTTCGGCTTCGAGACGATCGGCCTGATGGATA
Source organism: Holophagaceae bacterium (assembly GCA_025358435.1). Lineage (GTDB taxonomy): Bacteria > Acidobacteriota > Holophagae > Holophagales > Holophagaceae > JANXPB01. The sequence goes on along the minus strand of JANYJQ010000114.1, from coordinate 4,243 downwards.
AGTTGTGTTTCCAGATCCAGGCTTCTCCAACGTTCCAGCTCGCCCTGGATAGGTTCGCGCACCGCGGGATCCGTGGGGGAGAAGGGCCGCAGGCCCAATCGCCAGAGAGGCTGGCCAAGGTCCAATGCATGGCTGCGCAGGGTCTGTACGGCGGTCATTGGCACTTCATGCTGATCACCCCACAACGCTTCGGCCTCCTGCTGCTGTGATGGGCCCCATGGCAGCCAGCCCGTGGCGGTGCCTTCCGGCGCATCGAACCGGAAGCGATGACGCACCAGCCTGCCGTTCTGGATCCCTACCGTTGCGGCCACTTCGGCCCGGTCGTGATCCTCGTCCGCCATCCAATAGACCGCTTCTGTGTCCAAGCGCCTGGCTTCTGCCAAGGCCGCGAGTGCCTTGGCCACAGAAAGCGCAGGTGTCCACCCGGCGCCGATCTGCTGGCCGGTGACGATCACGGGCTTGGGCTCCGCGGCATTTGGATTTGGCATCCTCGAAGTCTAAGCCGTTGAGACAAAATAATTGGACTGAAAATTGGCCCTCAAGGGTACAAAGCAGTTCTTTGTGGCCTTCGAGATGTTTACGGCTTGATTCTTTTTCAAAGAGCTAGGCTATGGCAATGAACCCTGCCCACGTGAGGATTGCTTGGATCCGGCGGCTGTCCCTTGTCACCTTGAATCACCATGGATGATCTGCGGGTCGAACCCTGGATTCTGCCGCTCCAGCCTGACCTTGCACGGCTGGCCATGGAGGTGGCGGATCATTTCGATGTCCGGGAGATCCGCGCATGGCCTGAAACACGCAAGGGTGGCATCGGATTCGGATCATTGCCGCCTTTTCTGAGCTGGCTGGGAATGACGCAGGGGAAGCGGCATCTCGTGTTGCTCCAGGCGCGTGAAGTGGGTGCCTTGGTACCGGGAGCGCGAACGGCTCCCATGCCCCACCAATGGTTGGATTCCCTCGATTTGGAATCCCTGGCTCGCCCTCTTGCCCATCACCCAGCCCTGGGCGGTGACGCCTCCATCCACGTGGTCCAGCTCAAACCCGGGGGCGAAGCCCAGATTCGAAGCTATGGACAGGCCGCGCCAGAGGTGGTCCGGGCTGTGTTGGAGAGGCTCAGCGATGTGCAGGTCTGGAATTTCTCGGACTGATGCTCATCACCAGCTCCATCAGCCGTTCGGCATAGGCTGTCTCGTTGTCGTGCCAGCCGCAGACCTTCACAAACCGTCCGCCGAGCACCCGGGTGAGCTGCAGATCCATCACGACGCTTTCAGTGCGTCCGGTGAAGTCGCGGCTCACACAATCCGGTTCGGCGATAGCCAGAATTCCACGCCAGCGGGGGCTGGCGGCGGCGTGCAGGAAGGCCTGGTTCAGGGAGGCCGCATCCACATCCCGCTTCACCGTGGCGGTGATGTCCACCAGATTCACGCTGAGCGTGGGCACCCGCACCGCTGTTCCGCTGAAACCCATCGGCAGGCCCGGCATGGCGCGGTGCAGGGCGCCGAAGGCTGAAGATGTGGTTGGAATGATGCTGAGGAATGCGTGGCGGGCCCGGCGGAAGTCCTTATGGGGCGCGTCGGCCAGGCGCTGATCATTGGTCACCACATGCACTGTGCTCATGCCGGCGGTTTCGATTCCGAAGGCTTCTTCCAGCACCTGCAGCATGGGGGCGGTGGCGTGGGCGGTGCAGCTGGCGTTGCTGATGACTTTGTGCCGATTGAGATCCAGCGCATCGAGCTTGACCGGGGCGATGACCGTGATGTCCGCGTCCTTGCTCGGAGCCGAGATGATGACGTGCTCCACGCCGCCCTTGAGATGCCGCGCGGCCGACTCCCGGCCCGTGAAACGCCCCGATGCTTCCACCACGAGGGTTGCGCCCAACCTATCGAAGGGGATGCTTCCCGGGTCCGTTTCATGGAACAGCGGAAGTTCCAGGCCTGCGATGCGCAGCCAGTCGTTTCCATCTTTCTTCAGCCCCGTGACAGGCGAGGGGCTCGGGCCATGGATGGAATCATGGCGCAGCAGATGCACCACGGTCTGCAAGTCCGCGGGATCGTTCAGCGCGCAAAGACGCTCAGGCGCCTCCAGCGCCAAGCGCTGGACCAGCAGCCTTCCGATGCGGCCAAGGCCGTTGATTCCAATCATGCGCTGGTCATGGATTCAAATCTTGTCCAGCACATGGACGCAGAGGTCCACGAGTCGCGCGGAGTATCCCCATTCGTTGTCGTACCAACCGAAGATCTTGACCATGCGGGGTCCGAGCGCCTTGGTGAGGTAAGGGTCGAAGCTGCAGCTTGCGGGGCAGCCAACCAGATCCACGCTGACGAGTTCTTCTTCCAGGTAGTCCAGGTAGGGTGCGAGCGGGCCCTCAAGGCTGGCTTTCTTGAAGGCTGCGTTCACGGCTTCCTTGGAGGCATCGGTTTTCAACGTCGCAGTGAGATCGGTCAGGCTCACGTCCGCGGTGGGGACCCTCACGGCCACGCCATCCAGCTTGCCCTTGAGATGGGGCATCACAAGCCCGATCGCTTTCGCCGCGCCCGTGCTGGTGGGGATCATGGAAAGCGCCGCGGCCCTGGCCCGCCGCAGGTCTTTGTGGGGCAGGTCGAGAATGCGCTGATCGTTGGTATAGCTGTGGATGGTGGTCATCAATCCGAATTCGACACCGAAGGCCTGATCCAGCACCTGGACCATGGGGGCCAGGCAATTGGTGGTGCAGCTGGCGTTCGAAAGCACGCTTTCCTTGGCGAGATCAACGGCCAATTCATTGATGCCCATCACCACGGTGCGGTCGGCATCGTCCGCCGGGGCGCTGATGATGACGTGGCTCACGCTGCCCTGGATATGCGCGCTGGCGGATTTTTTCTTGGTGAAGAGGCCGGTGCACTCAAGCACCACTTGCGCGCCGAGGGTGCCAAAGGGGATGAGCTGTGGATCCTTTTCCGCGTAGACACGGATGCGTTTTCCATCCAGCACCAGGAAGTCGCCGTCGGCCGTCACCGGAAAATCAGCGGTGCCATGCACTGAGTCATGCTTCATGAGGTGCGCCAATGTGGCCGCATCGGTGAGGTCGTTCACCGCGACTACCTGCACATGGGGATTCTTGATCAGGATGCGCAGAACCAGCCGGCCGATTCGGCCAAGGCCATTGATGGCGAGCTTCTTCATGGCAGCCTCCAGACGCGACGCCTTACAGCCTACTCCACTCGCCAGACGGATTCATCCGGTAGCATCGGTTCAGTGGCTCAGCGGCTCAACTCGCCAGGGTCACGCGGCGAAGGCGCACCGGAGGCGCTTCAAGTTTTTTTGAAAAAGTGTTTCGATGAATGCCAAGCTGCCGCGCGGCCGCGCTCTGATTTCCTTGATGGGCGTTGAGAACCTCTTCAAGGTAGGTCCGTTCGAATTCCCGCCTGGCCATCTCCAGAGGGATGCCCTTGCGCACCATTTCTGCCACGAGGCTCCGCAGCTGCTCACGCATTCCAGTACTCCACAATCAGAAGAGTCCAAGGTTGTAGCACTGCTTTCATGCTGATGCAAAGCCCGTTTTTTATGAATGCAGACTGGTCTGGAGTCCTGCATTGTGGAAAACCCTGTGGAATACTTGTGCATTGAAAGGTCTTTCTCATGCGCAAAACCAAGATCGTCATCACCATGGGTCCGGCGCTTCAGGATTCCTCAAAGTTGAGGGAAATATTAGTGGAGGCCGACGCCGTGCGTCTCAATGCCAGCCACGGGGATCCTGAATCCAGGGCGAAAGTGCTTTCTGAAGTCCGGGCCTTGAGCGCGGAACTGGGGCGTCATATTCCGATTTTCCTGGATCTCCAGGGCCCCAAGTGGCGCATCGGCCTTCTGCCCGAACCGGTGCAATTGGATGTGGACTGCGTGGGGGTGCTGTACCCCCCTGGGATCCCAATTCCTGCTGGATTCGCATGGGCCGCGCCGCTGCCCCACCCTGAGCTTTTCGAAGCCGCCAAGAAAGGCCAGATCTGGTTACTGGACGACGGCGCGCTGAAGCTTGAAATCCTGGAATCCTGCAAGACGCAGGTGACGGCGCGCGTGCTGGTGGGGGGGCTGCTGAAAGCCCGGAAGGGCATTCATCCTGTGGGTTTGGACGTGGCGATGGATCCCCTGACGGAAAAAGATCTTGCCGACATCGAATGGGGTGTGGGCCACGGCGTGGATCTGTTCGCGCAGAGCTTCGTTCGCGGCGCCCAGGATGTCCGCCAATTGCAAGCACGCATCAAGGAGC
>JANYJQ010000087.1 GCA_025358435.1 Holophagaceae bacterium | reverse complement strand
ATGACGACGCCATAAACGCTCCCTCCCCACTCGGCAGGCCCGGGGCGGGGCAGAGATTGGGTTGCGCTGATTCAGGAGAGTTTCTTCAATTCAACCCTCGACTCTCGAACCCCGCCTTCACATCTCCCCCGTCTGTCCGGCCCTGGGGTCGAAGTTGATGCCAGCCCGCTTGATGGTCTGGATGAAGCTTTCCTTGTCGGGGCACTTCAAATAGGCATCCATGGCGGTCACTTTTTTCTCCTGGATCATGTCCATCAAGACGTCGTTCATGAGCCGCTGGCCGTAGGCTCGTCCCACCTGCATGGCGCTGGGGATCTGGAACACCTTGCCCTCGCGCATCAGGTTCGAGATGGCTGGGGTGATGAAGAGGCTCTCCAGTGCAGCCACCCGGCCTCCTCCGATTTTCTTCAGCAGGATCTGGGAAATGACTGCTTTCAGGGCGTCCGCCATCATCACGCGGATCTGCTGCTGCCGATCGGATGGAAACTGGTCCACGATGCGGTCGATGGTGCCCACGGCGCTTGATGTATGCAGGGTGCCGAAAACCAGATGCCCGGTGACGGCTGTTTCAAGGGCGATGGCGATGGTCTCCAGATCGCGCATCTCGCCCACCAGGACGATGTCAGGATCCTCACGCAGGGCCGCCCGCAAGCCGGACTTGAAACTTTCTGTGTGGGTGTGGACTTCCCGCTGGTTGATCAGGCATTTCTTACGGGGGTGCACGAACTCGATGGGATCTTCGATAGTGACGATGTGGTCCATGCGCTGCTGATTGGCGAGATCGATGATGGCCGCAAGGGTGGTGGATTTTCCGCTTCCCGTGGGACCTGTCACCAGGACCAGGCCTTTTGCAAGCAAAGCAAGCTGGCGGACGTGTTCTGGCAGGCCCAGGCGATCGGGGTCCGGAATTTCGTTGGGGATCACGCGGGCCACGAAGCCAGGTCCCACGCGATCCTGGAAGAAATTCACGCGAAGCCGGCACCCGCCAAGATCGAATCCGAACGCAAAATCAGCGTCGCTGTGCGATTGGAACTTCCCCCAGGCATCGGGCGTGGCCAGGGAGCGCATGAGGTCCATCAACTGGGTTTCATTCATGGGCCCGCATTCCCGGAAGTCCTGCAACTCCCCATGGATGCGGAATATCGGGTTTTCACCGCAAGTGCAGTGGATATCCGATCCTTTCCGTTCAAGCAGGGCCGTGAAGAGCACCAGGGCCAGTGGATGGAGTTCCCGTTGAGGCGCTGGCCCCGCGAAAATGGAATCCACCACGGGCATTGAATTCGAGGATGAAGATTGAACGTTTACCGGGGCAGGTCCGCCGGCAAGGGATGTGGCTGCAGGCGAGGGGGAGGGGGCAAGGTCCAGCGCGATCGCCATGGCTGAGGGAACCACTGCCATGGCCGGCGAGGAAGGGGGGCCCGATGGGGATGTGCGCGCCGGCTCCTCATCCACGAACTTGATTTCCTGGATACCTATGCCACCGGAAGAGAGACCATCTTTTGGCTCAGCCTTCAGCCGGTTGCCGATGGCGCTGCGCTCCATGGCAATGCGGTAGTTCACGCCCCCGGCCAGGTACTCGAAGACGATCTGCCCTTGTTTGGACCAAGCCTCCCTGGATTGAGGAGGGATCACTTCCTGGGTGATGTGTTCCAGCATTGTCGGCGGAAGGGCCTGGGGCAGCACGGGCGCGCTGCCGCCGCCACTGAATTCCACGAAAGGAGGCTGATTCGGTTCGATGCGCAGCGAGCGTCCGCCCTTGGTCACGATCTGCTGCAGGAGCTTGTCCAGCTGGGCCATGAGAGTCCTCTGATCGAGCAGTTGTTGCAGCATTCTTACATGAGGAGGCCCATGCCGTCCTTCGTTCCGCCAAGAGACCCCAGCTCTGCGAAGCCATCCAGCCGTAGGGTGCGGCGCACCCCATAGCTGGAGGGACCGCAGCGCCCAGGCCAAGAACGCCATGGCCGCCGCGCAACGGCCCCTGGCGGATTCCCGTCACAACATCCCAAAAAAGCATTGGCGATCCTGTCTCGGCTCTTAAACTGGAAATTCGGCCCTGGGTGCAGGATCTGCCATTGACGATCCCACCGGGCACCAATTGGAGTAAGCATGAACATCCATGAGTTCCAAGCCAAAGAACTGCTACGGCAATACAAAGTGGCCACACCGGATGGCCGGGTCGCAACCGATGCCGAGGATGCCAGGCAGATCACGAAGGCCTACGGCGGCAAGAGCGTCGTGAAAGCGCAGATCCATGCTGGCGGCCGGGGCAAAGGTGGTGGCGTCAAATTCGCCACGGATCCCGACAAGGCCGCGGAGCTGTTCAAGCAGATGCTGGGTATGAACCTGGTGACCAAACAAACCGGCGCCGAGGGCCGCCGGGTCTACACGGTGTTCATCAGCGATCCCGTGGATATCGACCGGGAGCTCTATTTGAGCTTTCTGGTGGACCGCGTAAGCTCGCGCATCACCATCCTGGCCTCCACCGAGGGCGGTGTGGAAATTGAAGAAGTCGCGGCCAAAACCCCTGAAAAAATAGTGAGGGTAGCCATCGATCCGGCGGTCGGCCTTTCAGCCTTTCAAGCCCGTGAAGTCGCTTTTGCCCTGAAACTCGAAGGCGATGCCTTCAAGAAGGGCGTCACTTTTCTGCAGAACCTCTACCGGCTGTTCGTTGAAAAAGATTGTTCCATGGTCGAAGTGAATCCCCTGGTAGTCACCAAGACCGGCGACGTCATCGCGCTGGACGCCAAGATGGGTTTCGATGACAACGCTTTGTTCCGCCATCCGGACATTCTGGCGTTCCGCGATCTCCATGAAGAAGCGCCGGAAGAAACCGAAGCCTCCAAATTCAACCTTAATTTCATCAAGCTCGATGGCACGATCGGCTGCATGGTGAACGGCGCAGGCCTGGCCATGGGCACCATGGACATCATCAAGTACCATGGCGGATCCCCCGCCAATTTCCTGGATGTCGGAGGAAGCGCCACTGAAGACGCAGTGATGAACGCCTTCCGCATCATCCTGCAGGATAAAGCCGTCAAGGGCGTGATGGTGAACATCTTCGGCGGCATCATGCGTTGCGACATCGTGGCCGGCGGCATCGTTAAGGCGGCTAAGCAGATCGGCATCAAGGTGCCCGTGGTGGTCCGCCTTGAAGGCACCAACGGCGAGGAAGGGAAGAAGATCCTCGCCGATAGCGGCCTCAATCTCATCGTTGCCGAGGGTCTCGAAGACGCGGCGAAAAAGATCGTCGCCGCGACCAAGTAGGCAAATCGATGAGCGGAGACCTCGAGTCCCAGTACGACGCCCTGTACAAGGAGTACCAGGACATCATGTACAAAGGCGCCTGGCGCCTGGGCTGGAGCTTCTTCTTCGTGTTAGTGGGGCTCCTCCCCATGATGTACATCTTCATCTGGCTGGCAGGGCCCAGGACCTGGGAACACACAGCGTTGCACGCGCCGAAGATCATGTGGATCGCGGCGCCACTCAACCTCGGCATCATCGTTTTCCTGCTCTTCCGCCTATACAGGAGAAACCTGGATCTCGATGCGACCAAACAAGATTATCTCGCCAGATTGAGGGCCCTCAAGGCTCAGCTGCCATCCCCTGCCATACCCGCACCAAACCCAGTACCTGAGCGGGATTGGGATACCTTCCAGGATGATGGACTAACCTGATAAAACGCTTCAGTCTCAACTCTTCAACTTCTCAACTTTTCAACTCTTCAACTTTTCAACTCTCACCTACCCAATTATTTATCTAGCGGAGTCATTCATGTCTGTTCTCGTTGGCAACCACACCAAATTGATCGTGCAGGGCATCACGGGTCGCGAAGGGCTCTTCCACGCCATTGGCTGCCGCGACTACGGCACCAACGTCGTGGGCGGTGTCACCCCAGGCAAGGGCGGCACGCTGGTCGAAGGCTTCCCGGTCTTCAATACCGTACGGGATGCCGTCGCGGCAACCGGCGCCAATGCAACGATGATTTTCGTGCCACCCAGCGGCGCGGCTGATGGCATTCTCGAAGCCCTGGACGCGGGAATCGCGCTGATCGTCTGCATCACCGAAGGCATTCCGGTGCTGGACATGATGAAAGTCAAGCGAGTGCTGCCGGATTACCCGGACAGCCGCCTGATTGGGCCCAACTGTCCAGGGGTCATCACCCCCGGCCAGGCGAAGATCGGGATCATGCCCGGCCGCATCCACCTTGCCGGGAATGTCGGTGTGGTCAGCCGCTCTGGCACACTGACCTATGAAGCCGTCGGCCAGCTCACGGCGCTCGGCATTGGCCAGTCCACCTGCATTGGCATCGGTGGCGATCCCATCAATGGAACCAGCCACATTGACGCGCTCAAGCTTTTCAACGCTGACCCGGATACGCATGCGGTCGTCATGATCGGTGAAATCGGCGGCAGCGCTGAAGAAGACGCCGCTGCTTGGGTGAAGGACAACATGAAGAAACCCGTGGTGGCCTTCATCGCCGGTCAGACCGCACCTCCCGGCCGCCGCATGGGCCATGCCGGAGCCATCATCAGCGGCGGAAAAGGCACTGCCACTGAAAAAATGAAGGCGCTTGAAGCAGCAGGCATCACTGTCGTCCAAAGCCCTGCTGACATGGGCAAGGCCATGGCGAAGCGTTTGGGCGTGACCGCCTGAAGAGGTTTCCAATGCTTATCTCCCGGGAAATGGTGCTGCAACAGGACATCGGATTGAATGCCACGCTATTTGGTGGCGGCATGATGGCGCGCATGGACAAAGCAGCGGGCATTTGCGCTGGGCTGGTGAGCCACAACCGGGTATTCGTGACCCTGAAGGTTTCTGAATTGTTTTTCCACAGCCCCGTCCGTGCCGGGGAAATCATCGAGTTCTATGCGACGGTGACCCGGGCGGGGAACACTTCCATCACCGTGCAACTCGAAGTCAGGGTGTACAGCCCCGTCAGCAATGCCAGGAGGGACGTCACTAGCGGTGAATTCGTGATGGTGGCCACGGACGACAACAGCCACCCTGAGCCCATCCTCTGGAAGCCCGCCATGCTCAAGGAAGCCGCGGCGGAAACTGCCGCAGAGGTCAAGCCCAGACGGCGGAAATCGAAATAAGCCGTTGCGTCAAAATACCTTGAACGGTGTGATTGCGGTCCCTAAGGATCAACGTTCACTTCCGGTTGAATGCTTCCAGAATCCGTTGCAATGAGTCCCGCTCTGAACCATTGGACTCGGTCTCGACCACTTTTTGCAGTATCCAACGGGCTTCCGGGGTGCCGATGCCAAGCAGGGCCTTCGCTGTGCCCATGCGGATTTCGAAGGTTTCGCTGCTGGTTCCGAAGAAAGTCTTCTTTTTCTTGAGCAACTCGGTCAGCGCTGGAATCGCCGAGGCTGCTCCAATGTCCCCCAGGGTTTCAAGAGCCTTGAGCCGCAAACGCTCCGAGGCACGCCGATCCTCAGCCAATTCAAGAACGGCTGGTGCGCTGGAGGCGCTTTTCACCTGCCCCAAGGCAAACAGCACTTCGAACTTTGTTTCAGGATCGGTTTCCTTCAAGATGCCCAGCAGATGGGGTTCCGCGATCGGCCCCCCCAATTTCCACATGGCCCGGACGGCGGCACGGCGCACCCGGCCATCCGCATGGCGCAACAGGGGCACAACGTTGGGCAAGGATCCGGCGTCGCCGATGTCACTCAATAGATTCAGGGCATTTCTCACTAGGAACCAGGCTTTTGCGCCCATGGCTTCCTGCACCGCATCCACGGCGGCGGGGCCCAGGATGCGCAGAGCCTCAAGCAAGCGCCCTCGACGGTGCCGTTCAGTTTCCTCGCCAAGCTTTTCCATGAGGAAACCGGATGCCACTGGACCGAGCCACTCAAGGAAAGGAATGATCTCCGCTCCCAACCTTTCCTTGTCCACTCCAAAAAGCAGTTGAAGGATGCAGTCCACACACTCGCTTCGTACCAAACGCTCCTTCAGCTGGTCCAGACCCTCCTGGCGCCACTCCTGGATTTCTTCATGGATGCCACAGAGATCCTGCAATTCCATTACGCAGGCCTGGGCCGAGCTAAGATCTCCGCGGAGGACCATAGCCCCCAGGATGGCGCTCAGGGCTTCGGTGGCCGCCTGATGGATGGGCGCGGAGGATTCCACCGCGAAATGCGCTTCGAGTTTCTGGGTGAGAGGACCCTCGATGCCCTGTGGCAAACCCGGCTCACGTATCCAGTGGGTGACCCCGGCCAGGGTTTGGGTGGCGGCGAGGCGAAGGCTCTGGTCTTCCACCGTGAGGGTTTCAAGCACGCGTTCCAACACGCGCTGAAAGGCTTCGGAGCGTTCCTGGTCAAGTAGCTCCCGCAAGAAGGCGAGGCGCTGTTCAAGGCTCAGATCCCAAAGCTGCCGCCCCTCCAACACCTGAAGCACCTTGGCCTCAAGGGTCATGGCATCCCAGTTCATCCGGCGAAGCAGGCTCTCGGCCAAGTTGCCATCGTAGCCCAGCCGGCGCATGTGTATGGCCAGGGCCCGGACCATGGCTTCACGCTGCGGCAGGGGCCGCAGCACCTCCTGCAAGGGTCCCTGCAGGTGGTTCCAGGGATGGCCCTGGCCGAGCAATGTAGTGCCCGCCACGGAAAGGATTTCAGGGGCCAATTCCTGGATGCCCAAGGCCAATCCCTCGGGTTTGCCCGGCAGGGTGGCTATGCCTGCCAGAAGGCTCAATTGGGCCTCTGGAGGCAAGCTCAGCAGCACTTGCCGGAGCACGCCCAGCTGGGCCATGGAAGGCATGCCCTCTCCCAGCCCCAACTGGTAACCCATGGCGCCCAGGTTGCCAAGGAAGGCCGGCTGCAGGGTCGCCAGGTTCAAACCTTCACCCACCGCCATCGCGCCCAGGATCTCCCCGAAGGCATCCCGCACAATGTCCATCAACTGTTCAGGAGGGCCCAGCAGCATCGATAGTTCCAGGGCTTCGGCTTCCTCAAAGCTCATCGCTTCATCGGGGCTTGAATCCTTGCCTGTTTCCCAGCCAAATTCTCCGCCTGCCTCCTCGGCCGGATCGGTTGCCGCTTCCTTGGTTGATTCATTGTCGGAACCTGGCCCCGCATCGTCATCACCGTCAGCTTCACCCCCCTCACCGACCTCCTTGTAACGAGTGAGGCTCACGCGGATGCGCGTAACCCCGGCCCGTTCGAGAATCGGTCCCGGTCCACCCAACTCCTCGATCTTGGCTGGCTTCAGCAGCAGCAGATTCAGCATCGCCAGCAAGTCGGCGCCATCAATGTCTTTCTGGATGATGAAGCCCGCGATCATGCGATCTGAAAACCGTTTCGCCAGCGCTTTAAGGTGATGGCTGGAGCCCTCCACCTTGACACCATTGGCAAATACTTTGTCAGCGGCCACGGCTATATGGATAGACGGTTTTTCTGCAATCAAATCCACCAAATGAAGTTTGGCGGCCTCGAGCGATTTTATCGTGCGCGGATGCTGGGCCGTGTACATCTGCAGGGCCTTCAGCGCCACTTCCAAGGCCTGGGCTGTTTCGATGAAGGTTGGCATTGGCGGATTCCAGAATGGTGAGTTGTGTTTCCTTAATAAAATAAAATCGGCGCTTCATGGATTCAAATCCGATATGGCTTGCTTGGCTTTAGTATCAGTCTCCCATCAAGTGCATCCGTAAAAGAGCTTTCACTTCATCCTTGTTCTCGATTTCAAGGGCTAGGGCCATGGCTTCGCGAGCCTCACGCGTGCCGATGGCCCCCAGGGCTCGCGCTGCGGCCATGCGCAATGGAAGCGGTTCCAGGCGGCCCAGGAAGCCTTTCTTCTTGAAAAGTTTCGAGAGCACCGGCACCACCTCTGGGGAGCCGATGGCGCCCAAGGATTCCAAGACTGCCTGTCGCAGCGTTTCAGCCTCTGGACCAGTGAAGCTTCCATCCTGGAGAAGCTCCACCAGCGGTGGAACCGCCCTGGCATCTTTCAGGCCGCCAAGTTGGGTAACGAGTTCCAACAATGTATCCGGGTCGGCCTTGGGCAGAGCCTCGAGCAGCAAGGGGACCGCCCGGCTGGCATCCAATCTGGCAAGGGTTTTGGCAGCCATGCGTCGGACCCGCGCGTCCTGGTGGGATATGGTCAGGGCAACGTCGTCAAACGCTGAGGCCTCGCCGATATCACCGAGGATGGAAACCACGTTGCGCACCAGATACCACTCAGGCGCGGCCAAGGCTTCCCGCAGGGGCAATTCGGCCTTGGATCCGATGCTGCGGAGGGCATCCATCAGCTTTTCGCGTTTAGGCCGGTCTCCTTCCTGGCCCAGACGATAGACCAGGTGCCGTGCCGCTGGCTGGCCCAGCAAACCCAGCAGTCTAGCCAACTGGGAAGACGCAATGGCGTCAGTTTGTTGTTGGTAGATGATCGGCAAGAGGCAATTGACATTCCGAGCCCCCGCCATGCGCAGGTAGAGATCATGCAGGGCCTGGGAGATTTTGGTTCCACCGGCCTTGCTGGCACTGGAAACGGCAAGATCCAAAATGGTCTCCACCAGGCGGCTGGCGTAGGCCAAGTCAGGTTGCACCATCGCTTGGGACACCAGGGATTCGATGCCTTGGCACATCCAGCCCAAGGCTTCAGGGTCCATTTCCAAAGTAATGTGCTTGGCCAGCAATTCGCGGAGTTTCTGGTCATAACCCAAGGGGAGGCCCGGGTCGACAATGCATTCTGTGAGATCAGTGAAGACCTGGGCCGCTTTGCGCCTTCGGACGTCATCCTGTCCCCACAGGGCCTCTTCCAGCGCTTTCCAGAAAGTCTGCAAAGCATCCAGGCGGCCGCTGCGGATGGATTGGCGGCAGATGCTTCCGATCTGCGAGGACTCCAGGTCCATCAGGCCTTGGTCCTTCACTGCGAGATCCAGCTTGGTATCTGTGCCCTGGCATTCCCACCGGATGTCTGCGTAAAGCGCTTCCAGGTCGAGAATGTCCCAACCCTCGAATTGAAGCCGTCCTCTCAAGGCTTCGAGACTCATATCCCGATCTTTGACGCAATGAAGCAAGGTGGCCACCAGCAGGGCCAGCTGGGGGCGGGGGGGGCGCAAGCGCAGTTCCACCTCGGCCACAGTCTGGGCCAATAGCTCCGGTGCCAGGTAGTCCATGGCCCGCTGCAAGGCGTGTTCACCAGGCGGGAAGACCGGCAACCCAAGAAGGATCGAACCTTGGCTGGTGGGCGGCAGGGACCAAAGCGCTTGCCGCAGCGCATCTCTGAGCGCGATGAAATCCTCGCGGTTCAGCTCCAGGAGTTCTCCTGCGCCCTGTAAAGCGGTGAGATCCGCAAAATGCAATTCTGATTTTCTCAGAACTTCCAGCTGATCCATGGCCCACGGTGCGGAGGCTCTGGGAGGCATTGCCTGCGCCGTGTCCGCAATGGGCCTGAACAGATCCACTAGCCGCTCATTCAGGGGCGGAAGCGCGGGTGGTTGGGGGGCTGAAGGCGCAACAGATCCTGGCTCTTCGGGGAGTGCCAGCGGGATCGCGGGAGCGGCCGGCAGGGCTTCCTCCGCCGGTACTTCTGGTTCGGGCAGTGGCTCCCCCAACAAGGCCTTCAGGGTGTCCCGGGCAGAAGTGATTTTGGAAGAGTGCGTCATCGGCACGGTCTGAATAATCGGCACCGGCTCCATGGGGGAAGAATCAAAAACAGAAGGATCCCATTCTGGTGGAAGGGGTCGCGTCATCGCTCTAGGCGGTGTCGGAAGCTCCATGGGGATGTTGGCCAAGGGCATGGTGGTCAATAGGGGAAAAGGTGTCGGAGGGGTGAAGGGTTCCGGTTCAATAGGAACCGGCATCTCCACCGCCTCCACCACAGGTACCGGCCGGCTGAGCCCCCCCACGCCCGAAAGCGTTATCCCCTCGTTGAGCAGGATGTTTGGCATTTCTGATGAGAAGGTGGTGGGACCACCCAGTTCAACCAGACGTTGCGGCTTGAGCTGGAGCAGGAAGAATAGAATTCGGAGTTCGTCTTCATCCATGCCCCGCTCGAAGCTGATGCGGTGGATGCGCCGATCAATCAGGGACTGGGCCAGGGACGCGATGGCTTGGGGTGGTCCATCCATGAGTTGGCCATTGGCGAGCAGTTGGAACCTGCCACGGGACTGGAATACATCGATTTCCAAAGAGCCCGAAAAATCGAGTTGTTCCGAAAGAGCCGTGAAAACCGCCTGGAGCGCCTGGGTGGCTTTAGGATCATCCGGAGCATACAGCTGGAGAAATTTCAGGGTCCGCTGGAATATCTCCAGCAATGAGAGGTGGGCGCTCATGGATCAAGGATCTTGGTTGAACCGATGGGAGAGGGCTCCATGGGATCTCTCCATTCACGGCCGAGTTGCCGATAATGCGCACGGAGAAAAGCCAGCCTGCGCTGCGCTTCGACTTTTCCCGGCAGCGTGTTCATGCTCGCGACGATGACTTTGCAGAGTTCCAGCCAAGCTTCACCGCGCACCAGGATGTCTTCCGTGGTGATGGGCTGGAAGGCGCCGCTGATGCAGCCGAAGTGGATCAGGCTCGCTGCGCCCAGTTTGCTCAACTTGTCGCAATCCCAGACACAAGCGGTTTCGATGGGGGACAGTTTTTTTGTCAGCCTGAGGCCGACATGATGCTCAATGGCATGGCAGACGGCCGCCATTTTCGCTTGCGGGAAGTCCGTGCCGCGCAGGATCTCCGGCACTTCAGCTGAAGCGTCGACGGCGTGGGTGTCCTTGGTGAGGGGATCTTTCAGCTTTTTCTGGCAGTCGTGGAGCCAGAGCGCGCACTCCACCACGTCAAGATCCGCCTTCACTTGCGGCCCCAGCCAGCGGCCCAGTTTCACCGCGGCGAGGGTATGCTCGAAGCGATAGTTGAAGATTGGTTCCGCTTTCCCGTCAACCTCGTGGGCGATTCCCCAGAAGCGGATGGAATCTGAATCCGTGAAGGCGCGCAGGTATTCCTCGCACCGCGTCCGCCAGTCGACGGTGCTGCTGGAAACCGATGCCATCCGGACACCACCATGAACCTTCGGTCCAGGATGAGCTGCCCTAGGCTCTGTGCCTTTGGCTTTCGCCTTGGGGTGTATCATGCCTGGAATTCTCGCATATGGAGACGCAGCGTTTGTAGGGAAAGACTGATTTCCTCAAACATAGGTCGGTCCCGCCAGGGTGCGCAGGCTTCCGAAAGCCTTGAGACCAAGGGCTGCAACCCCACTGCCGGGGCGAGGCCCACCAGGCGGATGCCTTCCAGCGCCATGCGGGCTTCGATCGCCAACACTTGTTCCAGGCCATCGACTGCCCTGGAAAGCTTGCGCGCAGCGATGGGGCCCATGCTGACGTGATCTTCCTTGCCTGCGCTGGTCGGAATGCTGTCCACGCATGCGGGATTGGCCAGACCTTTCAGTTCCGATACCAGCGCCGCGGAAGTGACGTGAGCCATCATGAAGCCCGATTCCAGTCCGCCGTGCTCGGTGAGGAATGCCGGGAGGTCGCTATAGGCGGGATTCACCATGCGCTCCTGGCGCCGCTCCGAGATGCTGGCGAGGTCCGCGCAGATGATGGCCAGGACGTCGCATGCGAAGGCCGGGTACTGGCCGTGGAAATTGCCGCCAGAGCGCGATTCCTGGGTGTCGGTGAAAATCATCGGATTATCCGTGGCGCTGTTCAGCTCCCGCTCGAGGATCTCCCCCGCGAAACGCAACGTGTCGCGGGCGACTCCATGCACCTGGGGCAGGCAACGCAGGGAGTAGGCGTCCTGCACCCGGTGGCAGTCGCGATGGCTGTCTGCGATTTCAGAAGTCGATCCAAGTATGCGCCGCAGATTCGCGGCGACTTCGATCTGGCCGGGGTGGGGACGCGCCGCATGGATGCGTGGATCAAAAGGAGCCCGCGATCCTCGGAGGGCTTCAAGCGATAGGGCGGCGATCTCATCTGCCAGGGCAGCGAGGTTCCTCAGCCTTTGCAGCGCGAGACAGCCTAGGGAAGTGATGAGCTGGGTTCCATTGATGAGCGCCAGGCCTTCCTTCGCCTGCAATTGGATGGGTTCCAGGCCCTCGGCCTTCAAAGCGTCTCCGCCAGGAACCTGCTTTCCGTCGTGCCATGCGAGGCCTTCTCCCACCAGCATCAAGGCCATGTGCGCGAGCGGCGCGAGATCTCCGCTGGCACCCACGCTCCCTTGGCTTGGAATCACGGGCAGCACGTTCTTATTGAGGCAGGCGGCAAGCAGATGAATGGGCTCGGGCCGGATGCCGCTATGGGCCCTGAGCAGGCAGTTGATGCGCGCGGCCATGAGCGCACGGGTCTGGTCGAGGGGAAGAGGCTCGCCTACGCCAGCAGCGTGGCTGCGGATGAGGTTGAGCTGTAGCTGCTGAAGCTGGTCGGGCGGTATCACCACGGTCGCGAACTGACCGAAACCCGTGTTGATGCCGTAGACCGTGCGGCCTTCACTCAGGATGCGATCGATGACCCTGCGGTTTTCCGAGACGGAGTCGAGAGCGTTCGGATCGAGCGAAACCGATTCTCCTGCCGCGATGCGAGACAGTCCTTCGGCATTCAGGTTCATGCCACTCAATTCAATCATTTTTCAACCCGCGATGTGCATTGCGGATGGTCAACGCCAACACCAGGCCCAAGCCCACGGTGGCCGCGGCGATGAAGTAGGGCGAGGCATAACCCCACTTCGCAAAAGCGAAAGTGCCTACGGCGGGACCGATGATCCGGCCCATACCCTGCATGGCCCCCATGGCGCCGAAAAGGCTGCCTTGCTCTTCAGGAGGCGTGATCTGCGACGCCAGAGCGCTGGTGGCGGTGCTGTTCATGCCTGATCCCCAGGACAAGGGAATCATCAGTAGCAGGAAGGGCCATTTCCAGGGCGAAGAGGGCAGGAAGGGCAGCGTGCAGACCATCAAAGCGAGACCTGAGAGGATGGCCACCCGTTCAGGAATCCGCTTGCTCACCACTCGCACCAGGCCCCCCTGATAAAGGACGATCAGGATTCCTATGAAGGCGAACAGGTAGCCCACTTCCCGTTGGCCGAACGGCACTCCTGCCGCGGTTTTGAATCGCGCATGAGCGAGCAGGCTGAACGTGCCTTCCATCATCGCAAAGCCGGACATGGCGAGCAGAGCGATGAACAGCAACTGCGCCATGCCAGGCCGCTTCAGCGCCACCAAGAGCGCGTGGCCGCGGGTTTCATGGGCTTTGGCTTTGACGCGCAATTCGGGCGTGAGCGTTTCGGGGAGCCAAGCCAGCACGAATGTCGCAGCCAGGAATGACAGTCCCGCGGCCACGAAAAACGGCAGGTGCCATCCATGCTGAACCAGCATTGATTCACCGAGAGAAGATCCAGCCAGGATCCCGGCCAAAGCGGGGCCGATCACGAAGCCCAAACCGAAGGCCGCGCCGATCATTCCCAGCAGTTTGGATCGTTCTTCGGGCTTGGATCCATCGGTCATGGCAGCCTGAGCCACCGCGATGTTCCCCCCGGTTATTCCATCCAGAACCCGAGCGGCCAGCACCCATTCAATACGCATGGTAAGGGCCATCATCAAGTAGCCGATCGCCGACCCCATCAGAGAAATCCACAGCACGGGTTTCCGCCCGACCTTGTCTGAGATGCGCCCCAAAATCGGTGTGGCGATGAACTGCATGACGGAAAAACTGATGAAGACGATGCCGGCCCAGAATGCGCCGACATCCTGAAGATGCATCCAACCCGTGGTGGCTTGCATCCACGGGGACTGGCCCTGGGTTGCGATGTGTTCTGCGTAAAGAGGCAGGATGGGGATCACGATGCCGAATCCGAGCAGGTCCATGAAGACCGTCAGGAAGATGGCCATGCGCGCTTTTCGATCAGTCATGCTTGTGCTCCAACCCATTAGGATACCGGCCGGAGGAGGTAATCAGGAATGCTCTTTCCTGAAATTTGAGGCCGCGGCCATCAGGCTCGAAGCGCCAAGTCGAAAAGCCGAGAAGTCGAAAAGTTGAAAAGTCGAAAAGTTAAAAAGTCGAGGAGTCGAGAGCTTCGCGCCCCACTTTTCAACTCTTCAACTCTTCAACTCTTCAACTCTTCAACTCTTCAACTCTCGACCAGGATCACGCCCATCTGAACCGCTTCACGGCCAGGCCGAAGCAGAGCGCGGTCCAGGTGAGGACGATCCCCAGACCGATGATGTGGCTGGTGAGCGCAGCGCCATCGTTGTAGACAGCGCGGAGAGCTTTCAGGAAGGGTGAGAGGGGCAGGGCGATCACTGCCTGCTGCAGCCATTTCGGCGCCGAGTCCAGGGTGAAGTAGACCCCGCTCAGGAACATCATCGGAAAGAACAGCAGGTTTGAAATGGCAGCGTAGGTTTCGCTGGTATCCGCGAAACTGGAAAGCGCGAAACCCATGGCCATGAAACAGGCCGTTCCCACCACCATCACGACGCTCAGCAGGAAGTAGGATCCCTGGTTCTCGATGCCGAACACCAGGCGCCCGACGATGAGCAGGAAGATGGTCTGGATCAACGTTACGGTCAGGCGATGCATCACCTGGCCCATGAGGAATATCCACTTGGGAAGCGGTGTCACAGCCAGTCGGCGGAACTTGCCCTTTTCCCGGTAGCTGACGTTCACCATGCCCACCGCGAAAAGCCCCATGCTCATCAAGTTCATGCCCAACAGACCCGGCAGCAGGAAGGCTGCGTAATTGGCTGCCTTGGCATGGCCGGGGCTCTCCATGCTCACGGGGATGAGCTTGGGCAAGGGCTGTCCTTGGAGCCGGGACTGGGAAATCAGAAATGCCTGTTGCACGATTTGCGCTGTCATCTGGCCCTGGGCCACGAGATAGCTGTTCACCTTCATGCGAAACCCATCGCTGGTGGATTCAACCTGCACGGCGGTCTCACCCTTCGACCATCTGGTTTCCGCCTCGTTGGGCGGAAGTGCTATGAGCCTGGTGGGAAATTGCTCCAGCGTCTTCAGCAGGGCGTCATCCTTCGGCGCCATTTGCGTGGGTTGAACCCATACGACGCTTAGCTTCGGTGCATCACCGCCACGAAAAATCACCCCGAATCCGAGGAGCATGAGAATCGGAAAAGCGAACGTCCAGAACATCGCCGCCCGGTCGCGGCTGTAGAGTTTCCATTCCATCAAGAACTGGCGCCAGAGCAACATGTTCACCACCAAGAAAAATTGGGCCACAACGGGTCCCGCATGATTTCAATCTCTTAAGCTATGGCCTGTTTTATGAAGAAAAACATCTTCAAGCGTGGCTCTCCGGACATGCACCTGCTGGTACGGAATACGGGCTTTTTCAGCGGCCTCGAGGAGTCTAGGCAGCAGGGATTTCGGATCCGGGGTCGGAATTTCCCAGAGATCACCACGCACCTCGATGGTGTTTCCCAGCAAGGCTTCGAAGCCTTCCGTCGCAGGAGCCCGGCCCTCGAAACTCAGCTCCACGACGCTTGGAATGGCCAACTGCGAGATCAGTTCAGCAGGTGTTCCCTCCGTGAGCACTTGGCCGTGGTCCATGATCGCCAGTCGGTCGCAAAGAGCCTCGGCTTCATCCATGTAGTGCGTGGTCAAGATCACAGTCCTTCCCTCGGATTTTATTTTCCGGACCACCTCCCAAAGGCTTTGGCGGGCCTGGGGATCGAGGCCAGTGGTGGGCTCATCCAGGAATACCAATTCAGGATCGTTCACCAGGGCCATGGCCAGCGCCAGCCGTTGCATCTGGCCGCCGCTCAAAGTGATGTGGTAGGCATCGGCTTTGTCTGTGAGTTGGACCAGTTCCAATAGCTCACTGGCGGTCCGCGCTTTCGGGTAATAGCCTCCATAAAGGGTCAGAGCTTCACGCGGCGTGATCTTGTTGAAGAGCGACGTGCTCTGCAGTTGAACCCCTATGCGGGCGCGGATTTCAGATCCATCCTGTTTCCAGTTGAGGCCGAGGATTTCCATTTCACCGGAGTCTGGGTTGATCAGGCCCTCGATCATCTCCAGCGTGGTGGTCTTGCCTGCGCCGTTTGGCCCCAGCAGGCCGAACACTTCTCCTCGCCTGACGTCCAAATCCACTCCCGCCACGGCAAGCACGTTTGGATATTGTTTTTTCAATCCGCGGACGCGAAGGGCCAGCTCACTCATGAATGCCTCGTTGATTCCATGATGCCAGCGCAGGGAGCAACAGACGCAATCGCATCGGCGAATGGCCCGAAAAAACCGGTGAACCGCAGCTGTTTAAGGCGATTCTCCATCACAATCATCAAATTATTTTGTTTCACCCTTGGAATCAGCGGCTCAACACCACCTGGCACGCCAGCCACAAAGGCAAACCGACGCCACCGGCGGCGACCAAGGGGAATTCATAGATCAGCAGCAGGGGCAGCCACTGTTTTGGACGGTGTTTCCGAAGCAGGACCACACTGACGGCGAAGATGAAAAGGATCGGCACTTCCAGGGTGATGAACGGCAGCAGCAGCGGATGCATGGATGCTCCAGATGCTACCAAGATGGGCGCAAGAGGTGATGCGCGCCAGGGCCCCGGGTTCAGGTTTTACAGCCCCTGGATCAGGGTTGAGTCGTGGAATTCCCGGCCTGGTTTGGGCTTCCAGACTGGGCTGACGGGAACGGTCTGGGGGCTATCGTGAAGGCCTTTTGTCGCTTTGTCCCGATAAATGCCTGTCACCAGCACTACGCCTTCCGCTGTGGCACGGCTGCCGTCCAAGTACACCGTTCCAAGGCGGATTCCTGCTGGTCCGTTGACAAATGCGGGAGCAGCCGGTTCGTAAGGATTCTTCCGGCTTGAGTTGCCTGACTTGCCCTGGAAGGCGCGGATGGCGTTCTCGGCCACCCGGTTCCAATCCAAATCCCCTCGGGATGCGGACTGGGCCGTGCTGGTGGCGTCTTCCAGAAGGGGAAGGAGTTCCTTGAGCGCAGCGTCCGTGGCTTGCTGGGTGGCGATGGCGGGGTCTGAAGATGGCCGGTCCTTCAACCCGAACCAGGCTGCGGCTCCGACCACCACGACCAAGGCACCAATGATTTTCGGGTTCAGGCTCATGGAGCTCCTTCTTCGGAATTCATCCGAAAGACAAGACCGCTCAGGTTCCAGCGGTCCAGATCCCCCAGGATGGGTGAGTCTGGTGCAATTCGCCAGCGGCATTGTTCCGTTTTTCGGCGTTGCCGTAGCGCGCAGCCCAGCAAGAACCCGAACCGCAAAGCAGGGGCTCGCCACCGCTTTCCAGCAGCGCCTGCCGGACTTCCGCAAGCAGAGGGCAGATATATATCGCTGCGCCGGTGAGATCGTTTCGCCAGGGTGGAGCTTTGTGGCTCCCCAGACTGGGCAACGCATCCGGAAAGGGGTAGCCCACCGAGGCAAGCGCGCGATAGACCGAAGCCGTTCCTACGTGGAGTCCAGTGTGGACGATAAGCATCGGCTCCAACGGGATGTCCCGGAGGGGGAATACCCGCTCCCCTCGGCCCAACCCCAGCACACTGCCGCCCAGGATGAACAGGGGAACATCCGATCCCAATGCTGCGGCCTGTCGCAACAGGACCGTCCGCGAAAGGCTCAGATTGAACATTTCATTGCCAAGTTTCAGAGCCGTGGCCGCATCGCTGCTGCCACCGCCAAGACCGCCGCCATGAGGGATCCTCTTTTCGAGATGCAATGCAGCAGGAAGGGATCTCTGCGCTTCCTTCTCCAAGGACCGCCAGGCCCTCAACACAAGGTTGGATTCGTCCGTCGCAAGGCCGTCCGACATGGGTCCCGAAACGGTCAGGCTCAAGGATCCGGCAGGCTCGGCATGAAGCGTGTCGGTCAACTCCAGAACGGAGTCCAGCACTGTCGTCACCAATTCCAATTCATGGAAGCCATCGGCCCGGCGCCCCAGGATGCCGAGGTAGCGGTTGAATTTAGCTGGCGCCGAGGAGCTTAGGGACATGGTTCAACCATAACTGTCGTGAACTAGGTTGGGCAAAGAGTTCAAGAGGCCAAGATTCCCACGGTCTCATCCAAGAGCGGCTGCCATTCCCTTCGCAGGAATGGATTGGCCTTCAAGGCGGCCTCGAATTCCTTGCGGGCTGCTCCTGCGTCCTCCCGGCGTGAATTCGCATCCTTCCGGCTTCTGGCGCGACTGATCAACAGGGCTCCGCGAAGGGCTCTCGTTTCGGCCTGGTTTGGGTTCAACTTCACAGATCGGTCGAGGGCCTCAAGCCCGCGCTGGATTGCCGAACTTGCATCCGTCCGCGTCCGTGATGCGAGAGCGGCTTGTTCCTGGGCTAGCCTCGCCCTCAGATTCAGATTGACTGTGGTTTGCGCGCTATGCGCCTCTGCTTTTTGAAGAAATGATTCCGCGGACTGGATGGACTTCGAGGCGGTGGCCGGTACCAGGCGTGCCATGAGAAGCTCGACCCGGACCCTGCGTTCCCACAGGGATGGGGAACTGGAATCCCGTTTCAAGGCGACACCTAGTGCCTCGCGGGCTTCATTCAGGAGTGGGCCGAAGGGCCGTTTTCGTTCGTCGAGGATTTCCGCTTTGAGGTGAAGGATGTCCGCAAAAGTGGCCACGATTTCACCATAGTCGCCATTGATCTTCCTGGAATGCCGGGATGCCTTTTCGGCTTCTTCAAGGGTTTTCCATGGGTCCTGTCCAGTTTCACGCAGGTGAGTGGCCTTCAGCAGCAATGCTTCCGCCTGATGGACCATGGCCTGCGGCATGGCGGGGTTGCCATCCAGGGCCATCTGGAAATGCTTTAGCGCCAACTCGATATCAGCTCGCGGATCTTCGCCGTGATCGTGGTGGTAGCTGGCCAGGAGACTCCGAACCGTGCCGCGCTCATCCCACGCATCGGGCAAATTCGGATTCAACCCGACAGCCTTGGCCAGGCTGGCCTCGGCGTGTTCCAAAGATCCCCGCGGGTCTTCGCCGCGGTCATTCTGCATCAAGGCCATGAGGCTGAGGGCATTGGCAATATTGTTGTAGGCCTGGATGAAGTCGGGATCCAGCTCGATGGCCTTGCGGAAGGCCGCCACGCTCGCTTCAAGGTCAGGCCGTGGGTCCTTGCCCGCACGGAAACATCCCTCTGCCCGGATGCCATGGACCACACCCATATTCCTATAGATGACCGGACTTCCCGGGTCCACGGCCTTGCCGCGCTCGAGTGCCTCCTCGGACTTTCGAAGATCAGGCTCCCCATCGGCGCCGTGATTGGTCTCCTGCTGGGACAAGTACCAATAGGCAGTCGAAAGGCTCTCGAGATTGCGGATGTCCTTGGGGTCCCGGCGGATGCCTTCTTCCGCCGCAGCGATGGAGGACCTCAACTCCTCTCGGCCATCACGCCCGGAATTGACGAGGTCGCTCGCCCGCTGCCAATGGAACCGTGCCTCGACAGCGTAAGTTTCCGCGCGATCCGGGTCCGCCTTCCGGGCCTCCCGAAGGATTTCCACTCCTTTTACGAAAGGCACTTCGGTGGACCGTCCCTGCTCTCCGTCCACGGTTACTTCGAGGAGGATGGATTTGGCTTTGCCCAATAAAAGGGAGTCATCGCTTCGGGCGATGAGAAGGGCCCGGTCATAGGCTTCCTCGGATTTCCTCACTGCTTCCACGGCCTTGCTGTACTCGCCCCGTTCCGACAGCGAATTGGCCCGGGCCCACCAGATCTGCCCCTCCAGTGCGATGGCCTCGTAGAACCACGGAACCTGGGTGGAGGCCTCACCGGCTTTTGCAAGAGCTTCATCAAAGCGTTCTTCCTGCAGGGCGATGAGGCCTTCGGTGTAGGCCCCCAATCCGGAAAGGCTTCGCCCGGCTTGGAGGTAGTGAAGGGCAGGCTCCCGAAGTTCCACCGCCAGGGCCTGCTTACGTTTTGACCTTTGGATTGGATCTGGGATTTTCCGGGCCTCGGCGAGGGCCTGTTGGTAGAGGCCCGCCATGACTTGCCCAAGTGCATGGGCCGTTTCAGGAGAATGGCTACCTGACTCCCACGCCCTTTCCAGCGCTTTCCTGGCATCCGGCAGATTACCCAAGGCCAGATGCCCTCGGCCAAGAGCAGTGTTGCCCGGGCCGTGGGCTAATGCGCCCATCTGGTCCATCCGGGTGGCGATGGACTTCATCCGTTCGATGACCAGGGCTTTTTCTGCCCTCAGATCGTGCATGGGCAGCAGATGTCCATAACGTAAAATGGCGTCGATTTGCTCAGCGTCCTGCCCGAATCGTTGGGCCAGGGCGGCTTGTTCCCGGGATCGCAGCGCCGTCCGGATGCCCCAGGCACCGAGGATCAGGGCCAGCAGGGTGGAACCCGTGATCAGAGAGGTTGCAACGGGGTATTTCTGGATCCGCCGCTGGAGCCGTTGAAGCGGCCCGATCTGTCGGGCCTTTATCGGTTCACCGTCCAGGAAGCGCCCCAAGTCATCCGCCACGGCTTGGGCGGATTCGTAGCGCTTGGCGGGGTCCTTCTCCAGGCACTTCAGAGTGATGCTCTCCAGATCCGCCGGCAGGCTTGGGGTGAGCTGACGCATGGGTTTTGGTTCTTCGGTCAGGATCGCCACCAGCACGTCCATGGAGGACTTGGCTTCGAAGGGACGTTTCCCAGTCAAAATTTCGTAGAGCGTCGCGCCAAGGGAATAGACATCGCTCCGCCGGTCCACCGCGGCCTGGTCGCCCCGGGCCTGTTCCGGGGCCATGTAAGCGGGCGTTCCCACAATCATCCCGGTCTGGGTGAGTCCGCTCGCCTCCTGCACTCGGGCCAGGCCAAAATCCATGACATATGGCTGAAGATGGCCGTCCTCGCAGGGTTCCACCATGATGTTGCTGGGTTTGATGTCCCGATGGATCAGGCCTAACCGGTGGGCGGCTTGGAGGCCCTCCGCCGTCTGCCGCATCAAGTCCACTTTCGCCTCCAGCCCCATCTTTCCGAATACTTCCGCAAGGGGTTTGCCGTCGATGTACTGAAGGGCGATGTAGGGTTGCCTGTGCCACTCCCCGACTTCGTAGATCCTGCATACCGCCTTGTGCTCCACTCTGGCCTGGGCCTGGGCCTCCACAGCGAAGCGGCGGGGCGCGGTTCCAGAACCGACCGAGACGAATTTCAGGGCCACCAGGCGGCCGAGTTTCCGGTCCTGGGCTTTATAGACGCGGCCCATGCCGCCTTGCGCAATAAAGCCCAGCACTTCGTACCTGTCCCAATCGGGAAATGAGGATTCAAGGGCCACCAGATCGTGGTCCGGAGTGGGCTCCGCTTGGGTCGGGAGCTGGGACGGATCGTCGCCATCCAGGCTTAGTTCCTCATGGAGTTGATCAACCTGGGCTTGCGAGATGCGACCGGAGCGGAGCAGAAATTCCAGACCCATGTTGCCCAGCTCCAACTCATCGGCCGAAAGCAGGCCCCGGGCCTGTGCCTTTCGCAAGAGACTGGTTTCGCTGGGATCTTCGCTCATGAGGCCTGGAGGGGATTGCTTACATCATGACACCGGCGAACGTGTCTGGATTTTTCGTTCGCAGCTCCCCGGGGTCTGGCGTAAAATGATCAGGTCCGAGGAGCGCTGCGAGGCACCTGTCCCAGGCTCGGATGCAAGTGAACAACTGCGCTCACCTCATAACCCTGCCGGGGCTGGTGAATGGTGAGCGAGCCATCCCTCCCGGCATCCAGCCACTGAGGAGGCATCGCTTGTCTTTAGGAACCCAACAGGACTTTCATGTCCAAGATCTGACCCTAGCCCCCTGGGGCCGCCGCGAGATGCTCATCGCCGAAAGCGAGATGCCCGCGCTCATGGCCATCCGCGAGGAATTCGCGGCGACTCAGCCCTTGAAGGGCGCGCGCATCGCCGGCTCGCTGCACATGACGATCCAGACTGCGGTGCTCATCGAGACGCTGCAAGCCCTGGGCGCGAACGTGCGCTGGGCCTCGTGCAACATCTTCAGCACCCAGGACCATGCGGCGGCCGCCATCGCAGAGGCTGGCACCCCAGTGTTCGCATTCAAGGGCGAGAGCCTGGAAGCCTACTGGGACTTCACCCACCGCATCTTCGACTTCGCCGAAGGTGCGCCCAATATGATCCTGGACGATGGTGGCGATGCCACATTGCTGATCCACTTGGGCGCCCGGGCCGAGAAGGATCTGAGCGTGCTCGATCATCCCGATAGTGAAGAAGCCCGAGTGCTCTTCGCGTCCATCAAGAAGCGCATCGCGGCTCAACCCGGCTGGTATGCCAAGCAACTGGCGGCCATCCAGGGCGTAACCGAAGAGACTACGACCGGCGTACATCGCCTCTACGAAATGGCCCGCAAAGGCGAGCTGAAATTCCCCGCCATCAACGTGAACGACAGCGTCACCAAGAGCAAGTTCGACAATCTGTACGGCTGCCGCGAGTCCCTGGTGGACGGCATCAAGCGCGCCACGGACGTGATGATCGCCGGCAAGGTGGCGGTGGTCTGCGGCTACGGCGACGTCGGCAAGGGCTGCGCCCAGGCGCTCAGCGCGCTCCGAGCCCAGGTCTGGGTGACGGAAATCGACCCCATCTGCGCTTTGCAGGCGGCGATGGAAGGCTACCGCGTGGTGACCATGGATTACGCGGCAGACAAGGCCGATATCTTCGTCACCGCCACGGGCAACTACCATGTCATCGACCATGGCCACATGCTCCGCATGAAGGACCAGGCCATCGTCTGCAACATCGGGCATTTCGACAGCGAGATC
>JANYJQ010000055.1 GCA_025358435.1 Holophagaceae bacterium | reverse complement strand
CTGGAAGCGCGGATCGGCCTTCAGTTCAGGCAAATCCAGCACCTCGCAAACCGCTTCCCATTGTTCCTGCTTGTTGGCGGCGATATTGATGTGGCCATCGAGTGTCCTGAAGGTGCCGCTGGGCGCGGCTGTGAAGTTGTCGTTCCCCATGAGCACCGGCTGCTGCTGGCCGATCAACAGATTGGCTGCCACCCAACCCATAAGGGGCATGATGCTGTCCAGAAGGGCGATGTCGATGAACTGTCCTTCACCCGTGCGCTCTCGATGGAATAGTGCTGCCATCACAGCAAAGGCCGCATTCAGGCCACCCACCGTGTCACAAACAGGAAAACCGGTCCGCAGCGGGTTCAGTCGCTCGTCGCCATTCACTGCCATCTCGCCGGACAAGCCTTGGATGATCTGGTCATAGGCAGGTTTCAGTGCATCTGGCCCTGTCTGTCCGAAGCCTGAAATGGCGCAATAGATCAGCTTGGGATTGATCGCGGAAAGCGCCGCATAGCCAATCCCCAAGCGGTCCATGACGCCAGGCCGGAAGTTCTCGACCACCACATCCGCATCCTTCACCATCCGCAGGAAGATCGCCTTGCCTTCCGATGATTTTGTATTCAGCGTGATGGACTTCTTGTTGCAGTTCTGCGCGATGAAACTAGTCCCCATCAGGCGTTTGTTCAGTTCTGGCAGGATGCCCAGGCAGCGGGCAAGATCGCCGCCCTTCGGGTTTTCGACCTTGATGACCTCAGCCCCCAACAAAGCCAGATGCAGCGTGGTGAAAGGCCCCGAGAGCACGTTGGTGAGGTCTAGAACCTTGATGCCCGCAAGGATTTTATGGCTCATCCATTCTCCAACTAACGGTCAGGAATCGCGATGAACGGCGAGGAACGATGCTCGGCTACCAGAGCTCCGGTCTTGTAGACACAACCCGGCAAATCGCGTCCGAATAGAATTGCGACATCGCGCGCCACGCCGATCAAGCTGTCCAACCTGATGTCGGGGCGCAGGCCGGCGCGCTGCAAGCCATTCACCAGATCTTCGGTGGCCACATTTCCAGCAGCCACTTTTGTGAAAGGGCAACCCCCAAGGCCGCCGAAACTGGTCTCGATGGAAGTTGCCCCGGCATCCATGGCGGCATAGACGTTGGCCATGCCGAGACCGTAGGTGTTGTGGATGTGAGCCGTGATCTCAGCGCTGGGCTCCATCGCAAGGATGCGCTGGATATAGTCAGATACCTGGGTTGGGTAGGCGTGACCGGCTGTATCGGCCAGGCTGATGGCATTGAGGCCTGCCGCAAGATAGGCCTCGACAATGCGCATGACGCGCCCCTCGGTGACCAGGCCTTCAAAGCCGCAACCGAAGGCACTCTGGACGCTGACCTGCACTTTCTTCCCGGCTGTTTTTGCCTCGAGCGCGATGGCGATGATCCGGGCCGTGGCTTCCTCGCTGGACATGCCGGTGTTCTTGCGGCTGTGGGTATCGGAAGCGGAAACACCCATGCAGAACATCTCGACACCGCAGTCCAAACCGCGCTCCAGGCCCTTTTCATTGAGCACCAGGCCAGAAAGGAGCACACCTGAATTGCGTTTCCGGGTGGTGAGGCAGCGGAAAAGTTCATCAGTGTCCGCCATCTGCGGCACTTTTTCCGGATGCACGAAGGAACCCACCTGGATGATGTCCAATCCGGCATCCATCAGCCGTCCAAGCCACTCGAGTTTGATATCGGTAGGCACGACCTGCTTCTCGGCCTGGAGCCCATCACGGGGTCCGACTTCGTGGATGAGGATCCTACTCATAATTTTTTAGCGATCGCCTCGCCCATTTCGAGCGTAGTCGCGCTGCCGCCCATATCGTAGGTGAGCACTTTGCCTTCGAGGATGACGGTGGC
Source organism: Holophagaceae bacterium (assembly GCA_025358435.1). Taxonomy (GTDB): domain Bacteria; phylum Acidobacteriota; class Holophagae; order Holophagales; family Holophagaceae; genus JANXPB01. Next base: position 2,176 of record JANYJQ010000055.1, on the reverse strand, counting down.
CACGGCGGTTTCGAGCTTCGCAGCCTTGTCGTTCTCCCCCAGCCACTCCAGCATCATCTTCGCGGCCAGGATGGTGGCAATGGGATTCACTTTGTAGAGGCCCGCATACTTTGGCGCGCTGCCATGGCTGGGCTCGAAAACGGCGAGCTTTTCGCCGATGTTTCCAGAACAGCCGAAACCGAGCCCGCCCACCATCTGCGCGGCCAGATCGCTGACGATGTCGCCGAAGAGGTTGGTCGCCACCATGACGCCGTAGTTCTTCGGATTCTTTAGCATCCACATGGTGATGGCGTCGACATTGGCGTCGTCCATCTGGATGCCGGGGTATTCCTTCGCAATGCGTTTACCGGTTTCAAGAAACATGCCTTCGGTCGCCCGCACGACATTGGCTTTGTGGATGACCGTGACCTTTGGGTAGTTGAATTTTTCCGCGTACTGGAAAGCCGCGTGGATGATGCGGTCGCAACCCTTCTGGGTGTTGATCTTGCAGGTGATGGCGAACTGGTCGCCGGGGAGGTCCGCGAAGTGGGCAAAGGGTTTGCTCAAAGCCTTCAGCGTTGCCTTGAGTTCATCGGGCACCGGGTTGAATTCCACGCCTGAATAGAGATCCTCGGTGTTTTCGCGGAAGATCACCATATCGATGCCTTCTTTGAAATTTAGCTTGTTCCCAGGATAGGCCTTGCAGGGCCGCAGGCAGGTATAGAGGTCGAACATCTGCCGCATGCGCACGATGGGGCTGCGGTAGACCATTCCTTTGCCCTGCAGTGCGGGCACCAATTCTGCTTCGGCATCCTTCGCTGGTTTTGACGTGATGGCACCGAACATGGCGGCGTCGCTGGTTTTCAACAGATCTATCGTACGTTTGGGGAAACTCTCTCCCTCGCTGCACCAGAATCCCCATCCGATATCGCCAAGGAGGTAGTCGGCATCGAACTTCAAGGCGTCCAGGCAGATCTTGGCCGCCTCCATGACCTCAATGCCGACACCGTCGCCCGGCAACCACGCGATCTTGTACTGGCCCATGGAAAACTCCTGGTTATTCCTTGATGTTCAATGCCCGCCGCAGGGTTGTGCGCCCCCCAGGCGAACACTTTGACCATCGGTTTCCACTTTGCCCCTGGAGGAGAAAAATTCCATCAATTGATCAAAATTGAAAGTACCGCCATGGCAGTTGCAATACACCGCGTTGGGGCCAAAGGCTTCGGCGGCTGCACTCCGCAGGATTTCCACGGTGGTCGAACCATCGAATTCCATGAGCAGATTCAGCACTTCGTGTCCATAAATCCCATGCTCTGCGATTTTTTGCGACCCATCGTCCATGACACCCTCCGAACCACTATTGATAATCGATCACCGTTTGATGAAGAGGTCCAGGATCTGCTCCTTCGGCGTTGCGCCCTTGGAAAGTTCTTCCTGCCGCTGCTTCACCATGGATTCGTAGGTGGGCGGTGGATTCGGGTTGCGGTACAGCACGCCTGTATGGAGTTTGTGTCCGTAATGCTGGGCGATTTCCATGGCTTTCATGCGGTCGGATGGATCGTGGCCGATGGAGGCCAGGGTTTCCGTGATGGCTTTCAGTCCCTTGATCTGTTGGCTTTCCTCGCCGTAGGTCACGCAAGGGGATTGGATATTGACGAACGCGAAGCCAGGGAAACGGATGGCCTCCTCGATGATGGCCGCCATGCCGGCCAAGTCCGCGGCGGAGCCCTGGGCCACGAAGTTCGCGCCGTAACCCAACACATATTGCAAGGGATTCACAGGTTCTTCGAGGCTGCCGTACTTGGAGGTGCAGGAGATCCGCCCCTTAGGCGAGGTCGGAGAAAGTTGGCCCTTGGTCAGGCCATAGATCTGGTTGTCCATCACGATGTAAGTGATATCCATGTTGCGGCGGACCAGGTGCGGAACGTGGCCTCCACCGATGGAGAAGCCGTCGCCATCCCCGCCTGCTGCAAGCACCAGCAGATCAGGATTCGCGAGCTTGATGCCCTGGGCGATGGGAAGGGAACGACCATGCACCGAATTGAAACCATAGGCCGTCGTGTACCCCGGAATCCGGCTGGAACACCCGATGCCGGAGACAAAGGCGGTCTCGTGCGGAGCCCGTCCGATGGCGGCAAGGGCCCGGTAGATCGCCTGGACCACGCTGAAGTCGCCACACCCGGGACACCAGATGGGC
>JANYJQ010000051.1 GCA_025358435.1 Holophagaceae bacterium | reverse complement strand
GCCATGGAAACCATGTACCAGCGCGGCAAGATCCAGGAAGAATCCATGCACTATGAGCAGCTGAAGCACAGCGGCGAGCTGCCCATCATCGGCGTGAACGCCTTCTTGAACCCCCATGCTCCCGAGATGGGCTCCATCGAGCTGATCCGCTCCACCGAGGAAGAAAAACAGCAGCAGATCAAGAACCTTGCGGCCTTCCAGGAGCGCAACAAAGCCAAGGCCCCTGCGGCGCTGGCCCATTTGAAACAAGTCGCCACCGAAAACGGAAATCTCTTCGAGGAACTGCTGGAAACCGTGAAGGTCTGCAGCCTAGGCCAGATCAGCAGCGCCCTCTACGAAGTGGGCGGGCAGTACCGGAGGAACATGTAGCCATGATTGCGATCCCTCCTCTTCTGGGCACCACGCTGTCCGGCCGCGCATTCCGCATTCCGGAGGATCTGCCCTGGACTCCAATGGCCTTGATCTTCGGATTCGACCACGAAGCCCGCCACGATGTCCGGGCTTGGAAGAAATTCTTCACGGTGCAGGGCATTGATTTTCTCAGCGTTCCCACCACACCCATCTTTATTCCGGCCCAGGCATTGTCAGACACGGCCAATGCCATGAAAGCCCATGTGCCCCCTGCGGCGTGGGATTCCATCGTGCAGGTCCACAAAGGCGGCAGGGAACTGCTTTCCTTCTTCGGCTGGCACCCGGACCATTTTGCCAAAGTCGTGCTCATGGCGGGCGGCGGTGTGAGGGCCTCCCATGGTTCCGGCGGCTTCAGCGAAGAAGCTGCGGAACCCTTCCGGGCCGCCAGCACCTAAGCGGCAATGCATGGATGAATCGCAGTTCAGCTGGCTCCGCCGGGCGCTGGCGCCTCTGGAGGTGTCGGCGGCAGCGGTGGGTTCGGCGGCGCGGGCGCAGGCGGCGCTGCGTCAGGTGGCGGTGGGGGCGGCGGCGCATGCCTTGGCGATGGCGGCACCGGTGGGCTTGGCGGCGCTGGCGGCAGGGGGGGCATCGGCTTCATCGGACGCATCGGCGCGCTGCGCGGGGCCGCTTCATCCTTCTGCAACCGGTCCAGCCGGGCTTTCATGCGCTCGATCTCTCTTTGCAGGATCTCGATTTCAGCCTTCCGGTTTTCCTCGCCTTTCATTCCTTCGAGATGCAGCACCCGCATCCGCCTCTTGCGCGGCAAGCCGCCATCGGGCTGCGGGATCCCATCCTCGATGGTTTCAGGAATATCGAGATCATCGGTGTCGACAAACACCCGGACATCCTTCCTCATCTCCTCTCCAAGCTGCCGCATCTGTTCTGCCGATTCCTTGTTTTTCCTCACGATGATGCGGAACTCCTTGGCGCGCTTGGCCGCATCCTTGGCCTGGCTCTCCGCATCCTTGGCCATACGCTTGGTTTCAATGACGATCTGCTTCATCCCTTCGAGCCGCATCCGCTCCACATCGGCGCTGAGCGATTGCGCATCCAGCTCGCTCAGCTCACCCAGGCCCTCAAGGCCCTCGATGCCCTTGACTTCAGAATCCCCATCCTTTTCGATGATGATTTTCTTAACGTGGTGGTCCAGGCTGCGTGCCCCATTGCTTCCAAGCCGCTTCAATTCCTTCAGGTGCTCTTTCAGCCAGGTTTCGTCTTCGGGGGTCATGGGCGCGGCTTTGCCGTCCACGGTCCATTCGCGCACTTCACCCTTGGCATCTTTGCGTGCGGTGAACTTCTTGAGTTTGCCGCCTTCGCGCACTTTCAACTCGATGGAGCCGCCGGGGCCGAGCTTCAGGAACTCCTTGGAACCGGGATCAAGTTTCACATCGCCGTCCATGTTCACGTCCATATTGCGATCCCCAGTACGCACGACCACTTTGGAGACCTTTTGCGATTTGGATTCGCCGGCCTTCGGCGCGGGGGCCTGGGTGATCTTGTAGGTGGTGGCGCCCAGCAGGCTGAAGGCCAAGGCCGCGAGAAGCCCTGCCCGCGCCGTGTTGGACGGCGGCAAGGATGGCACCAGAAGCCGGTGGATGCGATTCATGAGGGAACCTCCGTTGGATGCAAGGGCGAGTGCCGGGTTGGCCGAGGAACCCCGCAGTTCCTCCAGGCGGGCGAGGGAGCGGGCATAGAACAAAGCGTCGCCGCAGCTTGAAACAGCCACGTCGTCGCAGGCGTTTTCGCGTTCAGCGCGGATCTCGGCGGACAGCCACCACACCGCTGGGTGGTAGAAGAACAAGATCTCCACAGCCGATTGCAGCAGATTGACCAGATAGTCATGGCGGCGGATGTGGGCCAATTCGTGTGCCAGGACCGCATCCAGGCTCTCGGGCGTCAGGCCGGTGATGGCCGCGACGGGAACCAGGATGGCGGGCCTCAGCCACCCGATCACGAGAGGCGCCTCCACCAGGGCGGACTTGAAGAGTCCCACGGCGCGGTCCACATGAAGGTGTCGGATGAGCGTGTTGAGCTGCATCTGGAATTCAGCGCCGGCGGGTTCGATGCTGCTGTAACGCAACCGCTGGAGCCAGAGCCAGGCTCCCGCGAGGCGAAGCGTGAGCATCGCCACGCCGAGGCTCCACACGGCCAATGCCCAGGGCAGGAAGGGGGCGAAAGCGAGTTGGGCGCGGAGCGGCCAAGGCGCATCGTTCATGGCCGCGTGCACGCTCCGGGGATCCACGGCCATGACCGCGCCTGGCCCACCGGTGTGGAGCAAAGGACGCAGCAACATGAAGGTAGCCACGGCGGACGTGAGCATCAGGCCCAGGCAGGAGCAGGCCCAAAGATAACGGGCGTTGGCACTGCGTTGCCGGAGCAGATGGAGGCCCACCCAGGCCACAAGGCCCAGAACCGCGCCCTCCCATAGAAAGTGGACAAGCGTCCAGGCCAGGTCTTGGGACCAGAGGTTCTGGAATAGGCCATTCTGGAAAAGAGCATTCATTTTCCACCTCCGGCTTCATCGAGCAGACGACGGATCTCTGCGAGTTCTTTGCGGCTGGCCCGTCTGGTGGCCAGGGCCGACATCACCAGCTTCAGGGCCGAACCCCCGAAGGCCCGGTCCGCCAAATCCTTCACCAGGTGCGATTGGGTGTCGGATTCCGTAAAGCGCTCCGAGTAGACATGGGTGCGTTCGGTCTCATCCCGGGTCACCAGCCCCTTGTCGGTCATGATCTGAAGCATCTTCAGCACCGTGGTGTAGCCCAGGTCCCGCTCCGCGCTCAGCACATCGAAGATCTGCCGGACCGTGGACGGCCCCAACTGCCACAGCACCGTGAGGATGGCCAGCTCGCCGTCCGTGGGTTTCGCGGGCCGGGTGGCTGGGTCATTCAGCAAGGACATGGGGTGCTCCGGGATTGCCTACGAAACAAAGTGTACGAAGTTTATCGTAGGTATCAACGAAATTTTTCGTAGCAGTTTGCATCGATTGTTGTCTGTCGGGCGGGTTTTGAACCTATTTTTTCAGGAATTGAATCTATTAATTACGGTATAGAATCGGAAATATTTTAATGATTGAGGTTATCACCACACACAGAGTTACGACCCCTGAGGCCTCCCCTCAGAATTTTGCCGGGAAATTTGGTTGGCCCTACCCTTCCGGGGAGGTCCTACAGAATTAGTCGATACAGCGAGGAGCAGATCGTCCTTAATCTCTCTTGACCTGTCTCGTTCCAAACGCGAAAGTCTCGGTCGAGTTGAGAAGAGGCGAAATAGAGGGACTTCCCCTTTCATTCCTGCTCAATTCAAGGGCTTTGAAAGACCCAATGCGCATCCGTTTTCATTCCTTTGCATTTGGAATGAGACAATTTTTTTCAGTCCAACCTGAGCAATACTCACAACCAGAAGGTTTAAACAGAACGCCGTAAGGAACCGATGGAAATGGGCACTACAATCTGTGGAGCCCTAGCGGCCGAATGTTTAGAGAGAGTAAGAACTTGGTAACCGTTTGAGAATGCCTCAACCAGAAAAATTCGTTCCATGCCATCACAGTCGTTTAGGAGGACCACCTTTCCCCCAAAGTGGTCCTCTCCGTTGGAGTCCACAACATTTTTTTAGCACAAGAAACAACTCCGATTCCTGCACAAAAGGATAGCGCTGCGCAAACTGCTTCGACTGTAAAAAGTGTGCGAT
>JANYJQ010000042.1 GCA_025358435.1 Holophagaceae bacterium | reverse complement strand
GGGAAACAGAGCAGTTGGCTGTTTGCCACGGGAGGGCCCCAGCTTTCCATAGGAAATCCGCGCCCGAGCTCGGTCCGCAGGAGGATGGGTCGGAGTCTTAACTCAGGCCGCTTTCTGTCTCAAAGTCGTTGACACGTTCCGAAACCGCCAGGGGTAAATCTGCCCAACGGATCGGAAATCCGTTCACAAATACAGGCTGAGCAGAGGACAGACCCCATCATTCAGTAATCGCTTGGCCATTCATTCAGTGGAGTGGGGTGCAAGGCGATCGACCAGATTTGTCAACAGCAGGTCCTGGGCTGCGAGATGCTCCTGGATCTGGATTGCTTCATGTAATACAGCTTCGGCATCATTGTAGGTGTCCAGTGCCCGCTTGTCCGAAGCCTCTGCCGCCACCTTTTGGCCGACGATGATGATCGACAATAGGACTAGCTGCAGAAACGTCTGCGCAATCCAGGAGATGGTGGTGGCAGTTCCGCCCTTGATGGCCTCGGGCAGGCTTATCAAGGCGATAATTGCGAAAATGTAGGCACACCACATGGTGCCAACACCTCCTGTGATCTTCACGGCGAGAAAAGAGTTGAACCGCTGCAGCACACCTTCGCGCGGGTGCATGTCCGCCACTACGATAGGTGCCTTTTCTTTGCGCTTCGCGATGTGCGGATGTGGAACATGTGTGTAGATCCGGCGACCTCTATTACGGCCATGTTCGGGTTCCTCAACCGCGACGCTTTTTCCGCAAGCACTGCAATAAGCTGCGGTTGGAGCGACTTCAGCACCACATTTTTTACAGAGTGGCATGTTTCCTCCCTCCTGGTGGATGATGTGTGGACCACGCATGGAATTCAGTCCCAAAGTGTGACATAGCACTGAGGGTTCTTCGACGCAGAACGACCAGAAGACCGCAAGGCCGCATCATTCTGGATGCTCTCTCCAGCCCTCGAAAACGTCAGAGCAATCTCAGCCAAAGCCCTTTGAGATAGAACCCTTCGGGGTGGTTCAGGGCGTAGGGATGATCCGAGGGCTGGCCGAGATGGCCCAGGACTTGAGCTTTGCGCCCCGCTTCCAACATTGCGGTCCATACGGCTTCCTGAAAGCGGATCCGATCGAGATGCTGGCTGCAGGAAAAACACCAGAGCATCCCGCCCCTCGCCGTGGCACGGGCTCCCAAACGGAAAACATCCTTGTAGGCCTTGAAAGCTTTTTCCACGTCCTTGCGCTGCTTGGCGAAAGCCGGAGGATCGACGATTACCCGATCAAACGATTCGGCTTTGAGTTCGCGCATCAGGTCGAAGGCATCGCCTTCCAACCTGGTGTGCCGGTCGGGATCCAATCCATTGGCTTCCCAGTCTTTTTCGCATTGATCCAGGGCTGCGGCGCTCGTGTCCAACGTGGCGACTTGAGTCGCGCCGCCAAGGCCCGCGTGGATGGAAAACCCGCCGGTGTAACCGAAGGTGTTCAAGACGGTGCAATCTTTCGAGACGCCGCCCAGGGCCAGGCGATGCTCCCGTTGATCCAGGAACAGCCCCGTTTTCTGACCCTTGAGCAGATCCACTGTGAATTTGGCCCTGCCCTCCTTGATGGTGATCGGCCCGGCCAATGAACCCTTCAGCAGGCGGTTCACCACATCCAGGCCTTCTTCTTTCCGGCCCGCCTGGCTGCGTTCCACGAAGACCGTGCAGCCGATCTGCTTGCCGAACTTCACGAGCACCGGCCACCAGACCTCCCGTAGCGCCTCCAGCCCAGCGGTACCCACCTGGAGGACCAAAGCATGGGCATAGCGGTCCACCACGAAGCCGGGAAGCAGATCCCCTTCACCGAAAATCAGCCGGCAAGCGCCTTCGGGATCCATCAGGCCCAGGTCCACGCGCAATAGCAGCGCAGCTTCAAAGCGAGACTGGAAAAAGGCTTCATCCAGTGGCGCGTCCTCATGGCGGAAAATGCGCACGGAAAGCGTGTTTGAAGCACTCGCCGTACCCGTTGCCAGAACGTTGCCCGAATGATCCGCAATGCGCACCAACCTCGACTCCGGCTTGGTCTCCAGGGCACCTGAATAGATCCATGGATGAAGCTTGCCAAGAAGGGCCTCCTTGCCAGGCTTCAGACGAATGATGGGGTAGGGTTTATGGGAACTCATCCTTCTACCTTAACGCACGCGATGGTTCAGACTGTTCCCATGCAATTCAAGCTCCTGCTTTCCTTCTTGATGGGCGTCTGGCTGGCGGCCGCGCCGCCGGTGCTTTTTCTGAGTTTTGATGCCCTGAGGGCTCAATCCTTCACGGCCCAGACCATGCCGCGTCTCTGGAACCTGGCCCAGGCGGGCAAGCGTGGCGAGGGCCTGCCGCCCTTCCCTTCCACCACCTTCAATGGACATGCCACCCTGGCTACGGGTTGCTGGCCTGAACACCACGGAATCGTCTCCAACATGTTCATGGACCCTGATAGAGGATTCGTCCCCTACACCTCTGTCGCGGCCCTTCTCCAGCGAGAGCCACTGTGGGTGGCTGCTACCAGGAGTGGAGTGAAGACAGCGGTCTACCATTGGCCCTGCGCTACTGGGCCCTGGCAGGAGGTGATGCCATGGCGCATGGAGAATTATCAGGAAGGCCGCCCCGATGCCGATGCAATGGCCTTTTGTGATGCTTCCCTCAAAGACGGCGCTGGGCTTGTGATGGCCTACTTCTCGGGCATGGACGGAGAAGGGCACGCCCAGGGGCCTGATTCCGCGAAAACGATTCATAAACTCCAATGCACGGATGATGAAGTCGCGCCTTGGCTGGAACGATTGATGGCCTTGCAACCGGGCCTCCGGGTGGTGCTCACGGCCGATCATGGCATGGCCACCATGCGTAAACGGATTCCCCTCCGCTCCTTGCTGAAAGGCTGTTTCACCCGCATCATCGCCCATGGCGGCAGTGCCTACGTCTACACCAAACCTGGGCATATACGGGTCGCCAAGACACGTCTCATAGCTGCTGGACTGCAAGCATGGGAACGGTCCGATCTGCCCACGAACTACCACCTCGCAGGCAATGCGCGGGTGAGCGACCTCGTTGTGCAGGCACCAACCGGAACCTGGCTTTCGGACGCAATGGGGACAGCCCTGATCACAGAAATATTCGGACGAAAAGGCGCCCATGCCTACGACAGTTCTCGCCCCGAAATGCATACTTGGCTGGTGGTGCTGGGAGATGGCCGAGGTGACTTGGGTGACGTGCCCCTGTGGGATCTCGCGCCCACAATCGCTTCATGGCTGCACATCAATTGGGCGGTAGCACCGGATGGGAAACCCCTTGGCGCGACACCCCTGGATTGATCACCTGATGATGATTTTCTTCAAGGCATCCATCAGGTGATGCAATGAAACCTCTGTTGTCCCTGGCAGCATCGATATGCGGATGACGCTCCGGGCTTCAGTTTCGCTGTAGCCCAACGCCATGATGGCGTGGCTGGGCTTCGTGGCGCCGCTATGGCAGGCGCTGCCGGTGCTGATCGCGAAGCCTGCGAGATCCATGGCCATGTGGACTGCTTCCCCGTTGTGGCCGCGCAGCAGCAGCGAGCTTGTATTTGGCAATCGTGGCTGGCCCTTTCCAATCATTTCAAAATCGGGCGACCATGACAGCACTTCAGCTTCCAGGGCATCGCGAAGGGGTTCCAATTCTGCGTTCTGGGCCAGCCGATCAGCCAAGTGATTCACGGCTTCGCCAAGGCCCAGGATGGCCGCGGTGTCTTCGGTGCCACCCCGGCGCCGGCGCTCCTGCGGACCTTCCATGATGGGCGTCCAAGGCAACCCAGGGCTCATCCAAAGCAACGCCGCGCCGCGAGGCCCGCCCATCTTGTGGGCGCTGAAGACCGCGGCATCGCAATCGGAAAGGTCCACCGCCACCTTGCCCCAGGCCTGGCAGCAGTCCTTGATGCGCACGGCGCCCACCACCTGCGGCATCTCGGAGATGATTCCGCTTTCATTGTTGGCGGCCATCTGCACGATGGTGGCGATGCCCGAAAGCTCACAGGGCAACCAACGCACATTGGCCCAGGCCCACAATGGATTCAGGCAGGCGCTGTGCTCTCCTGGATTCACTGCAGCAGGCATGAAGGTCAAAGCAGGGTCCAATCCACGTATTAGCAGATGGAGCGCCTCGGTGGCGCTGGCGCAGAACACCAGTTGGGAGGGGGGGACTTCCAGGCTGAGCGCAATGGATCGCCGGGCCTCTTCAATGGCTTGACGGGCTGCCTGGCCTTCGCGGTGGGTGCTGGTGGGGTTGGCCCACAATTCCCTCTGGGCCCGCTCCATCACCTGCACCACGCTGGAGAGCTGAGGTACGGTGGCATTGGCGTCGAAGTAGAAGCGATCCATGGAACGATGATGGCAGAGGCTTTGGTGGCTTTGAGCTATGACCTTTGCCTCTTGGCTGTTAGCTCATGCCTGTTGGCTCATTGTTCATGGATGTCAGCTGAGAGCTGTTCCCGAACGACACAAGAAACGCTGGTTATCCTGTAACCGCACCCTAAGGATCCCTCCGTGCCCAAAACCCTTGAAGGCCAGTTGGTGGTCGCCATTTCCTCCCGTGCGCTCTTTGACTTCGAAGAGGAAAACAAGGTCTTCGAGGAGTCCGATGACCGGGCCTACATGAAACTGCAGTTGGACCGGATGGAAAAGCCCGCCCGGCCTGGCGTCGCTTTCCCATTGGTCAAGAAGCTTCTTGCCTTCAACACGAACAAGGAAAAACTAGTGGAGGTGGTGATCCTCTCTCGCAATGACCCCGTGAGCGGGCTTAGGGTCTTCCGGAGCGCCCAGGCTGCGGGATTGCTGCTGGAGCGAGGAGTCTTCACCCGGGGCCGCACCCCTTTCCAATACCTGAGACCGCTTGGCGCGAGCCTTTTCCTGTCTGCGCTCGAATCCGATGTGCGCTCGGCCCTGAACGCGGGGTTTCCCGCAGCTCGTGTCTATGCGAACAGCGCCATGGCGGCTGAAAAACATCCACTGGAAGTGCGCATCGCCTTCGATGGAGACGCAGTGCTCTTCAGTGACGAAGCTGAGCAGGTATATCAGGCCGAGGGCATGGACGCCTTCCAACGCCATGAAACCGAACACGCGGCCGACCCGCTTCCCCCCGGCCCCTTCAAGCCCCTGCTGGAAGCGTTGCAGCGCCTCCAATCCACCGCCGATATGGATGGGGAGGGGCAGCTTGCACCCATGCGCATCCGAACGGCTCTGGTGACCGCGCGAAGCGCACCGGCCCATGAGCGCGCCATCCGGACGCTGATGCAATGGAACATCAACCTGGACGAGGCAATGTTCCTGGGGGGTCTGGAAAAAGCGGATTTCCTGCGTGAATTCGAACCTGATTTCTTCTTCGACGACCAGACCCGCTATTGCGACACAGCCTCGCAGGTCGGCCCCACCGGCCATGTGGTCAGCGGCATCGTGAATGAAGGCCAGTAGCCAACACCCACGGACTAAACCGGAGCGAGGTCTTGGTCCACGAATCCGTAAATGTTGTCCCGTTGCCAGGGCTCGAACCCCGCATCGCGGATGAGGCGGACCATCTCGTCCTTGTTGACTTTGTAGCAAGTGCCGGCTGCGCTCACCACGTTTTCTTCAAGCATGAGCGAGCCCATGTCGTCGCAGCCGTAATGTAGAGCCACCTGCCCTGTCTTCTTGCCCATGGTGACCCAGCTGGATTGGATGTGCGGCACGTTGTCGAGGTAGATCCGGGCCGCGGCGATGGTCCGCAGGTATTCGGTGTCGGTTGGCTTTTCGATCTTGCCTTCCCACACCGTGTGGCCGCTCTGGAAGGGCCAGGCGACGAAGGCGGTGTAGCCGCCGCCATTGTTCCTCGCCAGCGCACGATCCTGCTGTTCGCGGACGACGCGAAAATGTTCGATGCGCTCCGCCAGGGTTTCGGTGATGCCGTACATCATGGTGGCCGTGGTTTTCAGACCCGCTTCATGGGCCGCTTCCATCACCTCCAGCCACTTTTTAGGACCACCCTTCAAAGGCGCGATCTTCTTGCGGATGCGCGCCACCAGGACTTCCGCGCCGCCACCGGGGATCGAGCCCAGGCCTGCTTCCTTAAGATCCTCAATGGTCTTCCGGAGCGACTGGCCGCTGAGCTTGGCCATCATCTGGATCTCGACAGGCGAAAATCCATGCACCCAGATGCCCAGGTCGTGGCTCAGGTAATGCACCAGATCCAGGTAGTAGCTCCAGGGCAGGTCGGGATTGACGCCGCCCTGAAGCAGGAATCCCGTGCCGCCGAGAGCCTTCGTTTCCTCTGCTTTTTGTCGGAGCTGTTCCTTGGTTAGCAGGTAGCCGCGGGGGTCGCCAGGCTTGTGGTAGAAAGCGCAGAATGTGCAGTAGACATTGCACACATCGGTGTAATTGACGTTGCGATCGATGATGTAGCTGACTTTCCCGGGATCGCTGTTGCGATTCCGAACGGTGGTGGCAGCCACGCTGAGATCCGCGAGCGTCGCATGTTCCAGCAGATGGAGGGCCTCGTCCTCATTCAGGCGGAACCCCTGCTCCACCTTGTCCAGGGCGGCCCCAGTGAGGCCAATTCCGGCGGCCACAGGCATGGCCATCATCAGACCTTGTAACCCATGATCTGCAGGCAGCGGCGGCAAATGGAGGCCTGTTCCTCGATGCCATGGTTGAAGTGGTCCATGGTGTATTTGGATCTGCACTTTTCGCAGACTTGGGTCGGCTCGATGGTGTCTTTGGGGGCATAGAGATGGGTTGGATCAGGCATTTAGGCACTCCGTGAACTTCCAGCTTAGCCGCGCCGGGTCGAGCCGGCCACCCTGGACGTGGCTTTCGGGCCTTATGAAAAAGCCCGGAGAAGCTCTCCGGGCTTGGCGAACGGGCTTTGCCTTCACTCTGCGGCTTCGATCGGTTCCAAGGGGATTTCGTGCTTGGCCACGTGCAGCACTGTGACTTTTTTATCGTGGCGCTTGTGGGCTTGCGCTTCCAGCTTGTCCATTGCCACGGAAAGGCTTTTGTACATGTCGGGGGATTCACTGGAAGCCACGAATGTGTCGTGCCGCGTCTTGAGTGACACTTCTACGGAATGACGGTGGTTGTCCACGGCGAAGATGACATGGACATCGATGACGTCGTCCAGAAAGGTGGTCAATTTGTCCAGACGTTCCTGGGACCCGATCCGAAGAGCCTCGGAGACTTCAACATGGCGACCGGTGAAATGGACCTTCATCGTTCCCTCCTTAGGTGGGCCGAAGCCCGGGAAAACAACTGGGACGCGCGTTCCAGGGGCGGGACGTTCCCGCCACCAGGTAAATCTTGAGACACGGCTGCATAGCTTCGTCTACCTCTGACGTCGTCGGGACGCGGGTGGAATTTTAAGTTCTTCACGATACTTGTTCACAGTCCTGCGCGCCACCTGTATGCCATCTTGTGCGAGCAGCTTCGCCAATGTTTCATCGGACAGGGGCCTGGAAGCCTCCTCTGCTTGAACCAGGGCCTTGATCCGGTGTTTCACCACCGTGGCGCTTACATCGGTCCCAGTATCCGAGCCCAATGAGGCGCTGAAAAAATAGTTCATGTCAAAGAGGCCTTGGGGGGTGTGGATGGTCTTGGCTTTCACCACCCGGGAAATGGTGCTTTCGTGAAACCCCGTGGCTTCGGCGACATCCCGCAACACCATGGGGCGAAGCCCTTCGACGCCCTTCTCCATGAATTCCCGCTGCAATTCCACCATGGCCAAGGACACGCGCAACACGGTGCGATTGCGGTCCTCGACTCCGCGGATGAAATCCCGGGCTGAGCGGTAGCGTTCGCGGATGAAATCCTTGTCGCCCTTCACGTCCGAGGAAGCCAGGAAATTCCGGTACTCCCCGCTGACGCGCAAGCGCGGCAGGCCTTCGTCATTCAGGTAGACTTTCCAGCCGCCATCGTCGCCTTTCAGCACCACGATATCGGGTTTCACCACGCGCTCGCCCTCGGGATCGAAGGCCCGGCCCGGGGCCGGATGCAAGTGGCGCAAGATCGTCAGGGCCTCATCTAGTTCCCTGTCATCGCACTGAAGCACCTTCTTGAGCTTGGTGTGGTCCTTCTGCCCC
>JANYJQ010000012.1 GCA_025358435.1 Holophagaceae bacterium | reverse complement strand
CCACGAAGGACACGAGCACGGTCCTGATTGCAATCACGAAGACGACGATTCCTTTGAAATCGAAGTCGTGGAGCTGGAAGACGAAAATGGCGAAAAGGAAGAATTCGCCATTCTGGAAGAAGTGGATTTTGAAGGCCGCCATTTCTGCGTGCTGGCTCCGCTGGAAGAAGTCCAGGCGCAAAGCGACGGCAAGGATAGCGAAGAGGGCCTGAGCCTTGAGATCTTCGAGGTGAAAGACGACATGTTCACCGCTCTCGAGGACGATGAGATGGCTGAGAGGCTCATGAAGCATCTTGATGAAGTGGCCGCCAAGCTCGAAGCCGAGGAAGAAAAGGATTGATCGTAGAATCAGGCGTGACAAGCCCCGGCTTGCCGGGGTTTTTTCATTAGAAGGAAATTGGTTTCGTGGCGCATCAGCATCTATGGGTGGACCCCTTTTCTGGGCTTTCCGGTGATATCTGGATCGGTGGCTGGCTGGCCCTGGGCGTGCCAGAAGCAGAGTTGCGGGCGATCCTGAAGCTACTTCCTTTCAACGATCTTGATCTTCGAATGGACACGGTGGTGCGCTGTGGCATCCAGGGCACCAAAGCGAGTGTGGTCATTGATGGCCGCGTGGATGAAGGCCTGACAGAGCACGTGGATCTTCAGCCAGGAGCCCGGCGCGCGACCTTCCGGGGCAAAGCGGTGAAACCCGGTGGCCACACCCACGGCTGGACCTGGATGGAAGTGGATGCGCTTCTGAAAGGACATCTGCCCTCCCGGCTGGCCGAGGTGGCTCGCGGAGCCTTTGAAAAGCTGGGCCTGGCCGAAGCCCGTGTTCATGGCATTCCGCTCGATCAAGTTCACTTTCATGAAGTCGGAACGAAGGATTCCATCGCCGACGTGGCTCTGGCTTCTGCGGGCTGGATCGCGCTCGGAGAACCCATCACACACATCGGACCCATAGCCCTGGGCAAGGGACGCACGAACATGGCGCATGGCGACTATCCGATTCCCGCCCCCGCCGCATTCTTTCTTCTGGATGGCTTCGAGACCATGCCTGGAGCCGCGCCCATGGACAAAGAACTCACGACGCCCACCGGCGCGGCCGTGGCAGCGCAGCTCGCAACCTATCGCAAGGCGCCGGCCCGGTTCATTCCACAAAGATCATCCTTTGCCGCCGGGGGGTGGGATTTCAAGGATTCACCCAACGTCTGCCGATTCACGCTGGGCGAGATGCCGGGGGGCGGCGCTGCCCTGCTTCAACTCGAGACGAACCTCGACGATGCCACGCCTCAACAGGTGGCCTACGCTCAAGCCCTGCTGATGGAGCAGGGCGCGTTGGATGTCTGGATCACAGCTGCCACTTTCAAGAAGGGCCGCAGCGGTTGGGTGCTTGGCATGATCTTGGAACCCTCCCGTCTCGAGCAGCTTGGGCAAATAATCACGACGGAGCTTCCAACCCTGGGCCTTCGGTATTGGCCATTGCATCGTCTGGAAGCCGATCGCCATTTTTCATACGTGGATGTCGACGGTGAACCTGTATCTGTTAAGGAAGGAAGCTGGGCAGGTGTCACCAAGCGCCAGCCGGAATTCGAAGATGCCAGGCGTGCCGCGGAAAAGCTTAAGCAGCCGTTGAGGGGCGTTCAGAAAAAGGCCAAAGAGGGGCGCTGATGCAGCCAGAATTCCTGCGGTTTGAAGGCCGCATTCTGTTCCTGAGCGAGAATCCGAAAGCGGTCTCGCGCCAGCTTCTGGGGGAGGATCTTTCACTTGAAGACGCGTTGCCCCTGCGGGATCAGATCAGTACCGACGAAATCACGCCGGCCTGGGTCTGCTACCACTACGATGAAAAGCTTGGCGATTATCCGTATCTTGGCTTGAAGTGCGGCGAGCAATTCCCGCTGAAGGAAGGCCTGGTAAAGGCTGGCGGGTTTTCTGTTTCGGTAGCTGGCCATCGCCGCGGCAAAGGGAGCAGCCGCGAGGCCAGTCCCTTCGCCGAACTCAGCGCAGGAATCAGACTGGTCATAGCCGAAAGTTTCGAGCACATCTACCAGCAGAATTGCCAGAACCTTGGCCTGCTCACGTCCACTGACTTCGGGTTGATCCAGCGCCTGCGCCGTGGGGAAAGCATTCCGCTGAGTGAATTCATGCGTGGCCTCGATCCCATCTCCACGGAGATCGTCCGGCGCGGAGGGTTGTTTGCCTTCAATGACGCAAGGATGCGGGGGAATTTTATCGTACCGATTCCATCCCATGCGCCCCGGGCGATGACGCTGGTGGAGAAGATCATCGCCCGGCATGTGGTGGTGGAAGCCTCGAAAAACCGCGTAGGGATTGAATTCGTGGCACCTGGAGACGGTCTCTTTGTCCATGCGGACTGGCGCTTCTCCCATGAGTACGTGACCCCGATGGCGGCCAGTTTCCTGAAATCCGCTTTGGGGGAAGATGTCGCGCTGCGGGATCCATCGCGCATCCTGGCATTCCGCGACCACCTTACCTTCCTGCACCACTCCATGAGTGAAGCGCGCAAGAAGTCGGGGCTTCTCGACGTGGCTCGAAACCTGAAAACGGTGCAGGAATCCTTCTGTGCGAAACATGGAATCCGCCTGCATGGCGAGCTGCCTGATGGCAGCGGCTCCGAGGGCATCTGCCACTCCATCATGGCCGAGCGCTACGCGGAACCTGGCCAGGTCGTGATCGGCACGGACTCCCACACGCCCCATGCCGGAGCCCTGGGCTGCCTTGCGTTCGGTGTGGGCACCACGGATATCGCCAATGCCTGGCTCACCGGCGATGTGCGGGTCACCGTGCCGCCCACGCTGCGGGTCGTGTTGAATGGCCGGCTCAGGGCCGGCGTCGCGGCCAAGGATCTGGTGCTGCATCTTCTGGCGCTGCCCTTCATCCGGGAAGGTAAAGCCATCGGCCATGTGGTGGAATACCAGGGCGAGGCCATCCGCCATTTGAGCACTGACGAGCGCGCCACGCTCACCAATATGGCGGCGGAGATCGGCGGCTTCACAGGGCTTGTGGCGCCCGACGAGGAAACCCTTCGCTTCATCCGGGAACGCCGGGGCGTAGCGCTCAAGCTCGAAGCCTGGATGTGTGGCGATGCCCAGGCCGAGTACACCCACACCATCGAGGTGGATTGCGTTGCCATAGGGGCCATGCTCGCGAGCCCTGGCGATCCCGGCAATGGCGTGGCCATCGCAGACATTACGGAAGATGTCGCCATCCACATCGCCTACCTGGGAAGCTGCACCGGAGGCAAGCGTGAAGATATCCGAGCCGCATTTGAAGTGGTGGAAGCCGCCCGCAGGGCAGGGAAGCGAGTTCCGGATTCGGTCCAATTCTTTATCCAATGCGGCAGCGAGGAAGTTCGTCAGCACGCCGCGAAGCTAGGTTGGATCGAGGCTTTTGAAGCCGTGGGCGCCATTGTGCTGGGCAGTTCCTGTGGCGCCTGCATCAACGCCGGACCTGGTGTGAGCAGCTCTCCAGATCAGGTCACCATCAGCGCCATCAACCGCAACTTCCCGGGCCGCAGCGGCCCCGGCCAGGTGTGGCTGGCGAGCCCTGCCACCGTTGCCGCCAGCGCGCTGGCAGGGCGGATTTGCGGGGCAGCCGAGGGGATACGGACGCACATCTAGAAAATGGTGCCGGTCAGGATCTCAAAAAGAATCAAGCCTGGATGAAGGGGATAAAAGAGGATAAAGCCGTTCCAGGTTTGCTTTTCATCCAGTCCATCCCCTTCATCCAGGCTAGCTTCCTCTTTTCCATATATTTCGGCGGTCTCCAACAACGTCGAGCCATTCCAGGAAGCAACCAGGATTCGAGCATGGCTTTTGCGGACGCTTTTCCGGTTTCGAACTGCGCCTGAATGGATGAATCCCTTTTTGAGGTACACCTGTGATCCACTCGGTCTCTGTGGACAATGGGTAGATGACCATACCCGTTCTGCACCCCGCAACGCTTCATGCCTTGATGTCAGCCCTCCGGAAACCGGGCACGGGCTGTCCGTGGGATCTCAAGCAGGATCATCAGACCTTGGCGAAGTACCTGCGCGAAGAGGCCGCTGAAGTGCTGGATGCCCTGGCCGCGCACGTTCCAGGCGATGAACTCACCGAAGCGCACCTGCGTGAAGAGCTTGGCGATCTCTGGCTGCAGGTCGTCTTCCATGCGCAGATGGCCGCGGATCGCGGCGCCTGGGATCTGCATGATGTGGAAGCAGCCATCGTCACCAAGCTGCTGCGGCGGCATCCCCATGTCTTCGGCAGTGAGACAGTGGATGGTCCTGACCATGTGCTGGAAAATTGGGAAGTCATCAAGCAAGGGGAGCGCGAGGCCCAGGGTTTGGAACCCGAAAGAAGACTGATGGAGGGGATTCCCGCGAGTCTTTCCCCGATGGAAGAAGCCATGGAGATCGGCAGACGCTGCGCGAAAGTCGGCTTTGAATGGCCGGATATGGATGGCGTGCTGGACAAAGTCGTCGAAGAAATCTCAGAGCTTCAGGCCGAGAGCAGCGAATTGCGTGTGGAAGAGGAATTCGGCGACGTGATCTTTTCCCTGATGCAATGGGCCCGCAAGAAAGGTGTTGATCCAGACCGCGCCCTGCGCCGCCAGATGCTGCGGTTCAAGGGCCGCTTCGAAAAAGTCGAAGACGATGCCAAAGCCCACGGCGGCTGGGATCAAAGGAGTCTCGACCAAATGGAAGCCGTCTGGCAGGCCGCGAAGAAGGCCACCGATGGCAATGAGAAGTAAAGCCGCAGGTAGAAAAACAAGCCGCAGATTACGCAGATGGCGCAGAGAAAAAATACTTGGATGCCCATATTTTATATCTGTGTAATCTGCGGCTAACGCATTTTTCACGGGAATCCTCTGTGGGTCTTCCTTTCTTCATCGTCACGCTCACCCACCCCACCTGGGAAGCTGCGGTGGCATATGCGCGCTCGTTGCCTGATGTTGCGATGCCGGAATTGCGGCTGGATCTTTTTCCCGGACAAGATGCTGGCCAGCTGGTGCGGGATCTGGGCGGCCACTGCCTGGTGAGTTGCCGGCGCGCCTCGGAGTTCGGACGGTTCGCTGGTGATGAGGATTCACGCATGGCGCAGCTCCGTGACGCTGCCGAGGCGGGCGCAGGCTGGTTGGATCTCGAATGGGAATTGGAGCTGCCGCCATGGCTCATTTCCCTCCGCCCCGATCTGAAGGTGCTTCGGTCCGTGCATGTGGGCCCAGGTGTGTTCGACCTCGGTGAGCGCATGGAATCGCTCCCTGATGGCGATGCCTTCAAATGGGTGGGGCACGCCGATCGGCTTGCAGATAACGCGCGGATGAAGGCTCCTCTTCGTGCTGCGAAAAAAGCAGGCCTGCCGCTTTCCGCTTTTCTCATGGGGCCCAAGGGCGTGGCGAGCCGCTGTCTGCAGCGGGCCTGGGGTGGAGCCTTCACCTACGCCGCCCCTGACGATGGCGTGGCCGCGGCGCTGGGCCAGGTGAGGCTTTCAACCATGGAAAAGTGGGGCTGCCATCTTGTGGTGGAACACAGTGGCCTTTGCGCCGTGATGGGCGAACCCGTGCTGCATTCTCGCGGCCCGGCCCTCCACAACTTGCGATTCCAGCATGAGAATAAAGAACTGATCTACCTTCCCCTGGAATGCGGCGAAGTGGAAGAAGCTGTGGAAGCGCTCGACCCGCTCGCGGTCCTAGGCCTGAGCATCACGGCGCCCTTGAAGGAATCGCTGCCGGCCAGGCTCGGCTTCAAGGGCCCTCTCAACACGGTCTGGCGGCGGAACGTGAACGCTCCCTGGCAAACCGCGAACACTGATGCGGAAGCCTTGTGGGTGGCACTGGAGCAACTTCCGCCTGGGCCGGTCCTGGTGCTTGGAGATGGTGGCGTGGCAGAAAGCACACGACTGCTGCTGGAACAGGAATCGCGGCCGTTCATGCAGCTTTCACGCAATACCCCTGCTCAGCCAATGGCGGTGCGGGCCTTCGCGCCCATCGGTGTGATCCAGGCCACCAGCCTGGGCATGAAGGCCGGTGATCCAATGCCCTTTCCCGAACAATTGGAAGCCGCGAAACCAACCCTGCGCTGGGCTGTGGAATGGGTCTACAAGGAACACACCGCCTTTTCAAAATGGGCACTGGAATCAGGCTTGGATCTCGTGGAAGGCGAAGTCCTTTTCAAGTCCCAGGCCATGGCGCAGAGTGAGAAGTTTATGGAAATTGAGCCCTGAATCCTGAGTCGAAAAGTTGAAAAGTTAAAAAGTTAAAACACAGCAGCCTGGTTCTCGGCCGGCCACGTCTGCAGGATTATACTTTTTAACTTTTCGACTTTTCAACTTTTCGACCTTCAACTCTCAACCCAGCTCCCCAACTCTGCTAGTTTCATCCCATGCGTTTGATCCTGGTCGAGGACAAGGACAGTTTCCGCAAGCTCCTGATCCAGGCGCTCAAGGGAAGCCCATGGAACTTAAGGGCGACAGCCGATCCGCTTGAAGCCTTGAATTGGATCGAAAATGGCGGCGCCGAAGTGCTGGTCACGGATCTGCGTCTTCCTGGGATCAGCGGGCTGGATCTCATCCGCCGCGCGAAGCGAGCGCACCCTGGACTTCGCGTTGTCCTGATGAGCGCGTTTGGCGAGCCCAAGGACATTGTTTCGGCCATGCGGTTGGGCGCCGATGATTTCCTGCCAAAACCCTTCGACATGGATATTTTTCTGGCGCTCATGGATCGTCTCCAGGCTTTGGTAGGAGCTCCCCCGCCTGATCCGAGGGAACCTTGGATCGCGCTATCGCCGGCCATGCGGGTTCTGGACGCGAGCCTGCGTGCGGCCGCGGACAGCGATGCTTCCGCCCTGTTCATAGGGCCAAGGGGTTCTGGGAAAGCCCGGGCTGCGAGGCGGCTCCATGCCTTGCGCCAGCCCCGTGGCCCTTTCCTTTCCATGGCCGCTGAAGATATCAGCGAAGGCATCGCTGCGAATACCTATGGCCTGTTGCAAGGGGGGAGCCTGTTGGTGCAAGGTCTGGAGCATCTCTCCTCAAAAGCCGTGGCCGAACTGCTGAAGGCCATGGACGCTCCTCTTGGCCATGGAATCCAATGGATGGCGACCTGTGGCGATGAAGCCGCGGTTCCCGAATCGGCGCGGCTTCGCTTGGGAGTATTGCGTTTTGAACTGCCGAGCCTTTCTCATCGCCACGAAGATCTCATCCCACTGTTCCAGGCGCTGTTGGAGCAGGCCGCCGCAGGGGAAGGCAGGGCAGCGCCGGCCTTGGACCGTTCCGCCGAAAAGCAGGTTATGGTGCGGGATTGGCCTGGCAATGTGCGGGAGATGGCCTGGTGCGCCCAAGCGACGCTGCATGGCGTGGCGGGCCTGCTGGTGCGGAATCTCGAGCCTTCGCCGATGGGGAATGTGGGTATGGGCCATGAGGGTGGCCTGACACTGCCATGGCCAGTGGAAACAACTCTGGAGGCCATGCTGAGGGAGACGCAGAACCACGCTGAAGATGCGCTTCTTCGCCGGGCCTTATCCACTCATGCCCAGGACCCCGCCGCCGCCGCCGCTTCGCTGGGGCTCACGCTGCGCGCCTTCGCATCCAGAGCGAAGGAACACGGAATTTCGAGGTATGAGGGTTGAGGGCCGAGGTGTGAGGAAAAAAATGGCCTCATGCTTCGCACATCTGTCCTCACACCTCCTCCCTCACAACCTCATACCTCGTTACCCCCCGGTTCTGCGAACATGGGAATTCACCTCGCGGACCTTCATGACCCCGACTCCAGTTGCCAACTCTTTTGACTCAGCCGCCATCGCTGAAGCGCGGGCGAAAGTGAACCATGGGCTGGCGACCCTATCGGCGGTGGTGGTGGGCAAAGAAGTGCAGGTGCGCCGGGCGCTTGCGGTGCTGCTTTCCGGCGGCCACGTGCTGGTGGAGGATCTTCCGGGCGTGGGCAAGACCACCCTGGCCAAGGGGCTGTCGCGGCTGCTGGGCGGCAGCTTTCAGCGTGTCCAGGGCACCAATGATCTGCTGCCTTCGGATCTGCTGGGCGTCCATCTTTGGGACTCGGAAACCAAATCCTTCCGCTTTCAGCAGGGACCGGTGTTCTGCAATGTGCTGCTGCTTGATGAGCTGAACCGGATCGGCCCGAAGACGCAAAGCGCGCTGATGGAAGTCATGGTGGAAGGACAGGTGACATTGGACAGGAGCGCCCACCAGCTGCCGGATCCCTTCTTTGTCATCGCCACCCAAAATCCCATGGACCACGCGGGAACCTTCCCCCTGCCGGAATCGCAGCTGGACCGATTTGCATGCGTGCTGCACCTGGGTTACCCCGATCCGGCCAGCGAGCGCAAAGTCATCACTGGCCAGGCGGGCGCTGAGCGGTTGGATAGCTTGCAAACTTCGCTCGATCTCGCAGGATGGCGCGCGGCGAGGGCCGCCGTGCGGAGGATGATCGTTTCTAACCCGGTGCTGGATTATGTGGAGCGAGTGGTGTCCAAAATCCGGAACGGCGGCGGTTTCTGCTCGACCCGCGCGGTGCGGCATTGGGTGGCTCTGTCGCAGGCTGAAGCTTGGTTGGAAGGCAGGGGATTCATCACGCCCGATGACTTGCAGGCAACGCTCTCCGATGTGATGGCCCACCGCGGCACCATGGATGACCGCCGTCTAAACCGGGGTGAGCGCAGGGAGCAGTTGGCGCGAGTCCTGGTGGAAACACCTGTCGGCTGGAAATGAGCGAGCGGAAATCCCTTGGAAAGTTGCTCCGCCTGGCCCGTGAAGCCAAGGGGCTCAGCCTGGAGCGATTGGCCCGGGATTTGAACTTGCAGGAATCCGTTCTCATATCTCTGGAAGCCGATGTCTATGAGCAGCTCCCCACGGGCGGAGAACGTCCTTTGGTCCGCCAGGTAGCTGAGCGGCTGGAAGTGGACCTGGCGGAACACGCCGAGGCCTGGGAAGCACTTCCTGGCAGCATGGCCGAGGAATCCCCCGATCCAAGGCAGGAGCGGCTTGAGCGCATTGTCATGGGCGTGCTAACCGCCGGATCCATCGGTCTCATGGCCTGGCTGGTGGTGCCGGGGCCGAACCTCAAGCGGGGGGCGCTGGATGAGAGACCGGGACAACATTCCGGACCTCGCGCTGGTGTTGAAATTGCCGCCGAGCCCCGTCTGCCACGGCAAGGCGCCAACAAGGATTACCCCGTCATGGGCGAGGTGTTGCCTGAAGTGCCTCGAACCGAGGAAGGCCTGCTGGTCATTCTTCGGGCCCAGGATGCATCTTTTGTCCACATCGTGGCCGACGGCCTCGATGAAAAACGCACCTTGCAGGTGAGCGGACCCTGGCTCTTGCGGGTCAAAGGGCCCTTCATCATCACCCTGGACAACGCGGGCGTGGTGAGTGTCGAAGTGGCGGGCCGCAACATCCGCCACGGGCAGAGCGTCGGTGAAACCTGGATCGGCCGATTCAACGCGGAAGGACAGTGGCTGAGGCCGAAGGCGCCCGAAGAACTCCCTCCCACCAGACCAGAAGTGGATCCCGAAGCCCCTGAGGGCCGTTAGGGGCCGTTCTGCGGTGTGGCCAACACTCTTCTGGCCAGACTGTTACGGCCTCTAATGCCGTTCCTGCCACTCTGATGCCCAGGTTGTTCCTGAAAAACGGCTTAACCTATAGCTGGAACCACACGCACCGCTGGAGTCCTGATGCATCCCCTCGTCGAGCGATTTTTCGCCAAGCAATTGCCCGAGCCCATGGCCATGGCCCTGCTTGGGGGAAGCCTTCCGGTGCCGCCGCAGGACCTGCTGCACGCCATCGCAGGAGCGATTTTCAGCGAGTCCCAATTCGCGCCAAGGGGTATCGAAACCCTTATGGGGATGCCTGAGTCCCTGCTTTCCATAGCCATCTCGGGCGAAGTGGAAGACCCGGATGTCCTGGGTGTGATCCTGATCCACAGGAAGGAACCGGCTCTGCTCGAGCTGGCCCTGCTGCACGAGGCCCTGACCGCGGAATGGATGGAGCAGGCCGTGCCCTACCTGCCGGGTTCGGTGTTGGAAATCCCCCTGAACAACCAGGTGATGTGGCTGAAGCGCCCACGGATCCTGGACCTGATCGAGGAACACCCCGAGGGCGACTACAACATCAAGCGGCGGGTCAACGAGAACCGATTCCACGTTCTGGGGACTGCCACCAAGGAAGTATTCGAGGAGCGCATCGAAATTCTGGAAGATGTGGCCGCCGGCAAACTGGATAAGGCCTGGGCGGAACTGCCCATGCCCATGGAAAGCCCCGCTGAGGCAGCCGAAGAAGAAGAGGAGGAGGCTGAGCCTGCCGGCGAGGAAGATGTCGAGGCAGTCCGGGAACGCCTGCTGAAACCCATCCTGGACCTGGATGGAAACGAGATCCCCTTGAGCCTCACCCAGCGTGTCATGCGTCTGAAAACCAATCAGAAAATCATGCTCGCCATCAAGGGCGGGAAGGAAGAACGCACCCTTCTCATCCGCGAATCCAACCGCCTGATCCAGGTGAACGTGATCCGCAATCCTCGCATCGGCGAAGGCGAAGTGACGTACATCTCCCAGATGCGCACGGTGAAGGAAGAAGTGCTCCGGATCATCTCCATGAACCGCGAGTGGATGAAGAAATACACGATCATGAAGAACCTCGCCTTCAACCCTCGGACGCCGTTGCCCATTGCCATGAACCAGATGAAGCGCATCAACGAATTCGACCTGAAGCTCATGCAGAGGGACCGGAACATCCCTGAACTTCTGCGTCGGGAAGCCAAGCGCATTCTTTCCGGCAAGGTCAGTGGCTGATTGGCAACG
>JANYJQ010000188.1 GCA_025358435.1 Holophagaceae bacterium | reverse complement strand
CCGGGCGATTGCCCCATCTGCGGCATGAGTTTGGTGCCTTTGAAGCCCGAGGCCAAGGGAGAGCGTAAAATCGCTTTCTACCGCTCGCCCATGGATCCCCGCCAGACCTCTCCAACGCCCCGCAAGGATGAGATGGGCATGCATGGGACAGGTGTACTTCACAGGCTCGGCAGCCTTCCCGCCTGTCTGCGATGGTTCGTGCCAATGCAACAGGGCTACGGCGGCGCCACCCAGCAAGGCGCCCGCGAGCAGGATCGCGACGCCACTCATGAAAGGATTTTTCTTGGTCATGGTGTTTCCTCATTCACATGGAGGGCGTGGATGCTGCGCCGCGCCCCGAAACCTGCATGGAATTTCCGATGGCCTGCGTCGGCCCCGTATTCGCTTCATCCAGAGCGATGGACAAGCCCTGGGCATCAGCCTTTTCTTTCAGGAAGGCCGCGCGATCCTGGATATAGCCAGTGAGGACCTCGAGCACAGATGAGAAGGTGGCGCGCCCCGTCTCGAACTGGGCCAACGCCGATTCAAAGGCGGCCTTGGATTGCACGAGCACCGAGGCATACATTCCGATGATCCGGGTGCTGGCCTCCAGCGCCGCAAGACGTTGCTCCGTGGCTTGGGCGAGCCGGCGGCGCTGGTCATCCAGATTGGATTCCTCGGATTTCTGAAGGGCCTCGTTCTCGGCAATCGCACGCCGTTGCTTGGTGTGTGAAAACAGGGGGATCGAAACACTGAAGCCCACTTGCCACATGGGATCCAGGGCGCCGCGTGGCATGATACCGGCGCTCAAGACAAAATCGGGCCGCAGTTCCAGCTTCGCCAGTTCCACGCGCGTGGCCGCATGCATGACGTGATGGCGGGATGAATGCAGTTCGGGGCTGCGCTCCTCGGCCCGTTTGATCGCCGTCTCGCGCGAGGGCACCACGGGCGGGAGCATGCCATCCAGCGTCGCTGCGGTCTCGATAGGTGAATCCTGCGGCCGCCCTGCCAGGCGATCCAGCTCGATGACCTTGGCGCGCTCTTCGGACTCCAGCCGCAAGACCAGCTGGGCCGCCTTCATGCGTTCCAGCTGAGCGCGGAGCAGGTCCAACTGGCTGCCCTGGCCCGATTCGTACCGGGCTTTGGCCACGGCCTCGGCCTGCTTCCAGATGAGATCTTGTTCCGTTTGGAGTTCCTTCTGTCCACGCACCAACAGCAGGCCCACATAAGCCCGCCGGAGATCCGATTCTAGGGAGAGGCGGATGCGGTCCACACTGGCCCTCGCGGCCTCTGCGTTCGCGGACACGACTTCCGCGCGCAGCTTGCGCTTGCCGGGATAGGGGAAGGCCTGGGACGCCATGATCGTCCCGAAGGAGGTCCCCATCCGCCCGATCTCAAAGCGCTTGAATCCATCGTTCTGGTAGCCAAGCGATAGCGTGGGATCAGGCAGGCTTCCGGCCTGGGGAATCCTTTCCTCTTCTGCTTCTGCGAGGCGATTGGCTGCGTCCAATTGGGGACTTTTCTCCATGGCCTCTTGAAGCAGGGCCCGCAAGACCGGATCCTCCGGATGACTTGCTAGAATGGGTGGGGGATCTGCCTGGGCCATGGCATCGAGTCCCGCCATGAACGGCAGGACGGAAGCCAGCGCCAAGCGCGAGGGAATGCGCATGGGAACTCCAGATGAATAGATTCGCTTCGCGGAACGGACGATTTCGCGGAAGCCCGATCAGATCCGGAGAATCCTCAATTTTGATAGACGGCCAGCCGCCCTTTCCGGGACTCTGCCGACATCCAGCACATGGAGCGGTTCTTTGGCTGCAAGGAAAAGCGCCAGCGTTTGTTCAAGAGAAGCGGGCCAAGGGTGGGCATAGGGATCGCCGGCTGTTTTGGCCGCTTCGACTTCACAGGGTGATTGCGGAACCTGCGCCGTCTGGAGGGGCGCCTGACCTTGCCCGCATCTGGTTGGAGATGGAAGCTGATCCTGTCCACAGTTTGAGTTAGGGCCTGTTAACACTACTTGATTTTCCCTGGCTGAT
>JANYJQ010000183.1 GCA_025358435.1 Holophagaceae bacterium | reverse complement strand
TGACCGGTGGAATCACACGGAACCAGGTGCCCGATTCCTGCGAATTCTTCGTGGACCTGCGCACCACCCCGAACCTGGACCATCAGGCCTTGGCAGAAGACCTGGCCTCCCGGCTCGAAAGCGAAGTCTTCGTCCATTCCGGCCGGTACCTGCCAAAAGCCACAGACGCCGGCCAGCCCATCATCAAGGCGGCCCTGGAAGCCAACGGCAACAAGGGTCCCGTGGGATCCCACACCACCAGCGACTGGGCTTTCCTGGGGGATCTCCCCACGGTGAAGATCGGCCCGGGAGATACCCATCGGAGCCATCAACCAAATGAATACATCACCCGTTCGGAGCTGGATGCAGGCGTGGACTGTTATTTGAAACTCATCCACAACTACTTCGAGGAAGCGGCGAAAGCCAGGCAGGATCCAGCCGAGGCCTGCCATGCCAAATGAAAAAAATGAAGCTGCGCAGCTTTGGGCCAAGGGGCTGCCCCTGGATGAAGCCGTCCACCGCTTCACGGTCGGCGACGATGTGGCCACTGATCTGATCCTGGTGCCATTCGATGCGGCCGGCTCCGCGGCGCATGCGCGGATGTTGGCTTCCATCGGACTCCTCGGTATGGAGGACGCAAAAGCTCTTGTGGCTGAATTGAAGGCCATCCGGGATCTTGCCCAGGCGGGGGGCTTCACCATCAGCTCGGCGCAGGAAGACTGCCACACGGCCATTGAAGCCCATCTGACGAGAAAACTCGGTGAAGCGGGGCGGCGAATCCATCTGGGTAGATCGCGGAACGACCAGGTGATAGTGGCCCTGAGGCTTTTCTACCGGAAGGCGCTCCTGGATATCGGCGATGGAATCGCAGCATTGGCCCAGGCCTTCCTGGATTTTTCCGCCGCCAACCAGCATGTTCAAATGCCGGGCTACACACATCTCCGGCGCGCCATGCCTTCGACCTTCGGCCTATGGGGCGCGGCGTTCACTGAAGGGCTGTCGGAGGAATTGGAGGCCCTGAAGGCGCTTCTGGCGAGGCTGGACAAATGCCCGCTGGGCAGCGCGGCAGGCTTCGGCGTGCCGCTGCCCTTGGATCGCGCCCTCACTTCGGAATTATTGGGTTTCAGCGCTGTGCAGCGCAGCGTGGTGGATGTCCAGAATTCCAGGGGCCGGCACGAGCTGGCCATCCTCCACTGGCTTACCTCGGTAGCGTTTGTGGTGGAAAAAGCCCTCTGGGACTTAGCCCTGTACACCACTGAAGAATTCGGATTCCTGTCTCTGCCGGATGCCTTCACCACGGGGTCGAGCATCATGCCGCACAAGAGGAATCCGGACGTGGTGGAGCTGCTGAGGGGCAGGATGGGCGAACTGCGGGGCCTGGCCCACCAGGTGGAGCAGATCGCCGTGGGGTTGCCATCGAATTACCATCGGGATTTGCAGCTGCTGAAGAAGCCGGTGTTCGCGGCATTTGCCAGGGGCGCAGAAGCCTTGGATATCTTCAGGCAAGTGATCCAGGGACTGACCGTGAACATTGAAAGGGCCGGCGCTGCCTGCTCCGATGATCTTTATGCGGCGGAGCAGGCCTTCGACCTGGTGAGGCAGGGGCTTTCCTTTAGGGATGCCTATAAAGCGGTGGCGAGGCAGATCCAGGCTGGTGAATTCCACCCTGATCGCAATGCCCAGGTCGACGCACATACCGGTTCTTCCACAGATCTCGGCCTGGACGAGACGCAGGCCGGGCTGGACAGGCAGACAGCTTGGATCCGCGAAAAGCGCAGCTTTTTGTCCGCGAGGGAAACAGCCCTTTTCACATTTGGAGATACGGATGGCTAAGCAGGTTCTGTTGGCTTTTTCAGGCGGGCTGGACACTTCCTTCTGCGTGGCGCATCTGAAGGAGCAGGGATGGTTCGTCACCACCGTGACGGTGGATACCGGGGGCTTCTCCATCGAAGAATTGGCCCGCATCGGGGCGGCGAGCGCCTCGCTGGGAGCGGTGGCGCACAAAACCGTGGATGCCCGGAACGCGCTTTTCGACGGCTTTCTGCGTTACCTGATCTACGGCAATGTGCTGCGGGGGCAGGCCTACCCTTTGTCGGTGTCCGCGGAGCGGGTCTGCCAGGCCCAGGCCGTGGTGGCAGTCGCGAAAGAGTTGGGCGTCGATGCGCTCGCCCACGGTTCCACGGGCGCCGGCAACGATCAGGTGCGCTTCGATGTGGCCTTCCGCAGCCTCGCGCCGGAGCTTTCCATTCTCACGCCCATCCGCGATCTGGCGCTGTCGCGGGCGGATGAAGTCGCCTTTCTCACGTCCAAGGGTTTCGAAGTGTCCGCCAAGACAGCGGTGTATTCCATCAACGAAGGCATGTGGGGCACCAGCATCGGCGGCGCGGAGACTTTGGACCCCTGGTCGACGCTGCCGGAGGAGGCCTACCCGGGGGGTGCCGTTTCTCCCGAGCTATCGCCCTTTGAACTGACGATCTCCTTTCAGCGGGGCGTGCCTGCGGCTTTGAATGAGGCCGCCATGGAGCCCCTGGCCCTCATCAGGGCTCTGAATCAATTGGGCAAGACCTATGGCATCGGCCGGGGCGTGCATCTCGGGGATACCATCCTTGGCATCAAGGGCCGCGTGGGTTTCGACGCCCCGGCGGCGCACCTGCTCATCGGTGCCCACCGCGAATTGGAAAAGCTCGTGCTGTCGGGCCAGCAGCTCTTCTGGAAGGAAACCTTCGGCAATCTGTACGGTGCGATGTTGCACGAAGGAAAATTCTTCGATCCGCTGGTGCGGGACCTCGAAGCCTTCCTGCTTTCCAGCCAGTCGAAGGTGAGCGGGGACGTGCGGCTGACCTTGCACCCGCGCTGCTATTCGGTGGATGGCGTGCGATCACCCTTCGGACTGATGAATTCGGCAATCGCCAGCTACGGCGAGGCCAACCACCTCTGGAGCGGGGCCGAGGCAGCCGGGTTCGCGAAGCTCTATGGAGTTCCTCAGATGCTTGCGTTGAATGTTGGAGGCACCCCATGAGGATCCATCTCGACAAGGTCGCGTCCGTGACGCGGAACCTCCGACTGGACCGGATGGTGACGCTCACCGAATCCATCCATGCCGAATCGGGAACGGTCCTGGCCGGGCGGATCCTGGGCGACAAGAGCGTCTACAACCAGTTGGAGGACGTATTCGGCCGCATGAGCATGCTGCAGAAAGGCGACCTCATCGTCGGCGCCCTGGGCCACCGCAATGCGCTCCATGGCTACGAAGGAGTGCTGCCATCGGCCGTGCAACCCGGAGACCGGCTCAACGTGTTGAACCTGGGCGGCGTGCTGGGGCATTGCGTTTCCCACAATCCGGATGTGGGGCCTCCCTTCGAGATCGAAGTGCTGGGACAGGTGCTGGTCTACCCGGAATTCCAGAAGCGGCAGGGCCACCCCGCCAAGATCCAGCAAGGCGCTTTGAAACGCGGCGGCCCGCTCCCCACCTGTCCTGTGATCTTCGTGGCGGGCACCTGCATGAACTCCGGCAAGACCGCCGCGGCCTGTGCCTTGGTGCGGCGGTTCCGCGCCGCTGGATTGCGAGTGGGGGGACTGAAGCTCACAGGCATCAGCCTGATGAAGGACATTCTGGGGATGCGCGATTACGGGGCCGAGGTGGCCTTGGATTTCACGGATGCGGGAGTCGTTGCCACCAACGCGGAAAATGCGGCGGCCGCGGCCAAGGTGCTGTTTTCAGAAGCGGCATCCCGGGGTGTGGATGTCATCGTGGCGGAAACCGGTGACGGCATCATGGGCGAGTACGGGGTCCAGGCCATCCTTGCGGATCCTGAACTGCGGGGGCTTGGCGCGGCCTTCGTGCTCTGCGCCAATGACCCGGTGGGCGTCGCCGGCGGGGTGAAGTTCCTCAAAGAGAGCTTCGGGATTTCGGTGGACCTCATCGCCGGGCCCGCGACGGACAATCGTGTGGGCGTGCGTTTCGTGGAGCAGGAGCTGGGATTGCCGGCCAGGAACGCGCGCAACGATGCCCAAGGCCTTGGCGATTTCATCCTGAACCTCATCGAGGGCCGGAAAGCGGGGCAGGCGTGAAGGTCCATGCGGTCATTCTGGGCGCCGCGGGTTACGGCGGGGGGGAGCTGCTGAGGCTGCTCATCGGCCATCCGGACGTCGCCTCGATAGTGGCTGTTTCCAAGTCCCATGCGGGCCAGCCACTCTGGAAGGCCCACCCGAATCTGCGGGGGTTCGTGGACAATGCCTTTCATGGGGAGGTGGACTGGGCCGTTCTTCCGAAAATCGGAACCCTTGCTGTATTTTCAGCGCAGCCGCATTTTGAGCTGGCGAAGCAGCTGGCTGGGTTGGAGGCCGAGTGGGCCTCCCTGGGCATCGCGGACCGGGTGACCCTGATCGATCTCAGCGGTGATTTCCGTCTTTCAGATCCCACGGAATACGAAACAGCCTACGGCAAGCCCCATCCCTGCGCGGATCGCCTCGGTAGCTTTGTCTACGGGTTGCCTGAATGGAAGGCCTCGGAATTGCGGGGGGCCACCCGCATCGCCAATCCCGGTTGCTTCGCTACGGCTGTGCAGCTGGCACTGCTGCCCCTCCACGGCCTCGACTTGGGGTTCGTGGCGGTGAGCGGCGTCACGGGTTCCAGCGGATCCGGGGCGCTGCCTTCCGACACCACGCACCATCCCACGCGAGCACACGATTTTCGTGCCTACAAGGCGCTGGAGCATCAACACTTGGCTGAGATGGAGGGGCTTCTGCAGAACCTTGAAATCAACGCCCAACTCTCCTTCGTCCCCCATTCCGCGCCCATGGTGCGGGGCATCTTCGCGACGGTGCAGTTTCTTCTGCCCGAGGGGATGTCTGAAACCGTGCTGCGGCAACGCTTCCGGGCGGCCTTCCAGGACGCGCCCTTCGTCCGGCAGGTTGACGGCTCTCCGCGCATCGCTTCCGTTGTAGGCACGAATCTTTGCGAGATCGGCATCACCGTGAAGGGCCGCAGCGCCGTCATTCTCTCGGCTCTGGACAACTTGATCAAAGGCATGGCGGGCCAGGCCGTGCAGAACATGAATTTGTCCCTTGGTTTGCCTGAAAAAGCAGGGCTCTGGACGCCAGGATTGTTTCCAGCCTAGGTACGCTCGTTCCCTTTGCCGTTGGCCCCCGCACCAACCAGCAGGCCGCCGGCCTCTTCGCTTTTGTGCTCGGAACTGCCGTGGGATGGAATGGTCACATGAACGGGGGTGTGAGCCATCGAGCCATTTTTCTTGGTGTCAGCTTTCAATTTGTCTGCCTTTATGTCCGGCTTGGCGTCCGCTTTCTCGTCCGGCTTGTGGGCCAGGTTTTCAGGCTTGTTCATGCCGCGGCGGGTGCAGGTGCCTTGAAGGGTTCCACCTTCGTCCACCACCAGGCTGCCGACTTCCACATCGCCTTCGACACAGCCTGTGCCATGGATCTCCAGGCATTCAAGGATCTTGAATACTCCCTTGGCACGGCCCGTGGCGATCATGTGCTTGGCGTGGATGGTTCCATTCACAAGGCCCGAGGGCGCGATGGTGACTTCACCTTCGCTGTGGATGGACCCCTCCACGGTGCCCTCGATCCGCAGGGAATGTTCACCGGTGTGGATCTCGCCCTTCCAGAGAGTGCCCTTGCCGAGGAGGCTATGGACAACGGGAGAGTGCTCTTTGCTTTTCTGGATGAACATGGGGGCCTCCAGGGTGAGGGTCAGGGTTGATCGGAAACTGAAACGCTAGGGCTGGCCACCAAGTGTAGACAACCATTCTCGTTGGAGCCGCAAATAGTGCGTTGGATTGACTGGCTTGCCGCGAAGACGGACTTCGTAGTGCAGATGAACCCCAGTCGCATGTCCACTCTGGCCCATCTTGCCCAGGATATCGCCCCTGTGCACCGTCTGTCCCGCCTGAACATCCCAACGGGCCATATGCCCATAGACGGTTTCAAGATCCTCGTTATGTTTCAGGACCACCGCGTAGCCATAACGGTCCATCCAACCAGCACTTTCCACTATGCCATCCGCCGTCGCCTGGATGGGGGTGCCCTCAGCGTTGGTGATATCGAGCCCTGAGTGAAAACCAAACCCGCCCTCGGCTTCATCCCGGCGCGCGAAAGGATTCAGGCGCACGCCGAACCCCGAACTCAAGTAGCCGGCGGTGGGCGGGATGGAGGGCGTATGTATCCAGGCATCAATGATGGGAGCCATCTGGGCCTTGATGGTGAGCGCCGCGCTCTCGCTTTTTTCTATATCCTGCTTCAGCCGGCTGACCCGGAGGGCTGTCTTGTCCTTGTCTTCAGCATTGGATTGGGCATTCGATTTCTCCGACCGCCCTGGCATCGGGGGAAGGCGAGGGCCTGGCACTTTGGGATCCAGCAGGTGAAGGAGTTCTTCGTGCTGCTTGCGCAGGGCATTGATCTCGCCTTCCAGGCCCGTGGCCTGGTCGAGGGTGCTGCGCAGTCGGTTCTGCTGCTCTTGGGTTTCCTTCTGAAGCCGGTCGAAACTCATGATTTTTTTCGTGGCCCAGAAGCCATAGCCCGAACCGATCACGGCGATGGCCCAGATGGCCGCCACGCTTCCCATCAGCCAGGACAATACTTTCTTGGACACAGACCAGCGGAAGGTATTGTGGCTGAAGACCAGCATCAGGGTGATGAAACGGCTTGAGTCTGGCCTGCTGAACCGAAGGGCCCTGCGACCATCCTGCACAATCAGTCTTCCAGGCTTCAGAACTGGGTTGGCCATAGCCTGTCTACCTTAGGGCGGAACGGACGGATTGTCGAGGCATAGGCTGTGGGCAGCGGGCCCCATCAGGCTATTCCACTGAACCTGACGAGCATCCATTCGATGAAATGACCGCTGAAGAATACAAGCCCGACCAGGCTGTTCATGGTGAAAAAAGCCTGATTGATCTGCTCCAGGTTTCCCCGCCTCACAAGCCATTGCTCCCTTGCCAGAATGCCGGCCACCGCCAGCCAAGCGAGCCAAGGGAAAAGATGGGCATCCATCTGGCGATTGAACGATGCCCACAGCACCAGCGCCAGAATGTGCAGGCATCGCGAAAGCCATAGGGACCAAGGGGTTCCGAGTTTTGCAGGGATCGAATGCAGTCCTCGATCCTGATCAAAATTCTGATCCTGAAGCGAATATAAGATGTCAAACCCGGCGGTCCAGCAAAGCACCCCGCCGGCCAACAGCCAGGCGGGGGCGGCGAAGCTGTTGGTGATGGCGATCCAGGCCCCCAAGGGCGCACCGGATAGGGATAGGCCCAGAACCAGGTGAGCCAAGGATGTGAATCGTTTGCAAAGGGAATAACCCAGGATGATGACCAGGGCCACAGGCGAGAGCTTCCAGCAGAGCGGGCCAAGCGCACCCGATGCAACACCAAAAAGCACGGTTCCGAACCCGAGCATCAGCCAAGCCGCCCATCTGGGAATGCGGCCCGCCGGCAAAGCGCGCATGGCGGTCCTGGGGTTCTCGGCGTCAACATCCTCGTCTACCAGCCGATTGAAGGTCATGGCTGCGGTCCGCGCTCCCACCATGGCAGCCACGATCCAAAGCATGGTGTGGAGCGGCGGAATACCTTGAGCCGCTGATAACGCCGCAAGAAATGCAAAGGGCAGGGCGAACACCGTGTGCTCGAATTTGATCATGTTGAGAAGTTCTTTTAAATCAATGAATAATTTATGCTTGCTCATTTAAATGGCTTCCATTTGCTGGCAATATTCCTTCGCTGCCGAGCTGACGATTGGTGGTGATGGCCCCTTTGTTGTTCATCCCGAACCACCGTTTCCCGGGTACTGAATTTGGTAGGATTCATCGGTTCTCACGGCTCCAAACAAGTGGGTTTCCATTTCATGATTCACGCAAAGATAAGTTATGTGAAGAGATTGAGGACAAAGTCCTGTCAAACCGAGTATCCCACTTGGCAGCCAAGAGCTTTTTTGTTTGATAGGTGTCTTTCGAGGCCCAAGGCGTAAACTGATGTGAAGATGCCATCGTTGATACCAAAATATTCCAATGGACTACCTTCTTTGGCGGCAGCATGAATCCGTATGAGGCGCTCCAGATCAAGCCCGATGCCTCTGCCGAGGAAATCATGGCCGCTTATCTGCGGCTGGCCCAGCAGTGGCATCCTGATCGCTTCACTGGGGCCGAAAAACTGGAAGCCGCCATGCGCTACCGGGAACTGGCGGAAGCTTTCACCCGGCTTAAAGGTGTAGGGCAGTCCCAGTCCCAATCCCAATCCCAGCCCCTGGCACCAGTCATGGCTGTGCAAAGTCCAGCGCCGGATATCGAATTCAACCACTCGGCCGCTTCTTCTGCCCCAGCTCCTTTTGATCCCCAAAAAATCCGCATACAAACTGAAGCTGAGATCGCGGATTCCGCCCCCCGAAGCGAACAGCCCCTTTTCGTGAAAGCCAAAGCCGCGCATGAGAACGGCCAACACCAGATAGCCCTGGAAAACATCATCGAGGCCGTCCGGCTGGACCCCGAAAAGTACGAAAATTACGCGCTCCAGGTCAAGATCCTGGATGCCATCGGTGAAGATAAGCGCGCGCTCGTCCAGGCGCTCGAGCACTGTTTGCGGCTTGATAAAAAGGATGCGGATTCCGCCATACACATCGCGCAGATATACCAATCCATGGGCATGCAGACCCGGGCCACACGGTACTGGGAATGGGCCTACAATCTGGCGCCAAAGCACCCCTTCTTTGAACAACAGGAGACGGGCGCGAAAGGCAAAATCCTTGAAACAGCGGATGATATCAAAGGATCCATCACCGGCCTTATGGTTGAAGCCAAGGGCCTCTTCGGACGCTTCGGGAAGAAGGGCTGAGGGGCCCCGGTCGCCAATCCAGAACCAAGTGCCGTCGCTAGGTCGATGCTAGGTCAATGCGCCTCGGATTCGCCTTTATGGACTTCGTAAAGTCCTTCGATGAGGCCATCGTACATGTGATTGATCACCCGCCGCTTGATCTTCAGGCTTGGGGTCAATCCTCCGTTTTCAACGGTTATCTCGTCTGGGACGATGACGATTTTCTTGATGCGCTCATAGCTCGATAAGGTTGCGTTCACCTTTTCGACCCGGGTCATGAGCTTGGCCATCACGATCGGCTGCTCAACCAGTTCCCGGCGGTTGGCGTAGTGCAGGTGTTTGTATCCGGCCCAACGTTCCAGGGAATCGAAGTTGGGCACGATCAAGGCGCTGATGAAATTGCGCTTGTCTCCGATGAGCACTGCCTGGGACACGTACTTGTCGGTTTTCAATTCATTCTCGATGGGCTGGGGAGCTATTTTCTTCCCGCCGCTGGTGATGATGAGCTCTTTCTTGCGGTCTGTGATTTTCAACCGGCCGCGGGAATCAAATTCACCGATATCTCCCGTGTGGAAATAGCCATCGGCATCAATGGCCTCTCTGGTGGCGGCTTCGTTGTCCCAATACCCCAGCATCACGTTGGGACCGTGGCAGAGAATCTCTCCATCCTCGGCGATCTTGAGGAAGGGCTTGCCCTCCCAGGTGTCGTAGAGGGCGTGGCCCACAGTGCCAGGACCGACCATGCCCATGCGGTTGGCGGTGATGACCGGGCTGGTTTCCGTCAGACCGTAACCCTCCAGGATCGGCAGGCCGATGGCCCAGAAAAACTCCATGACTTTGGGCATCAGCGGCGCGCCGCCGGACACGGCAAACCGGATCTGGCCGCCTGTGCGGGCCTTTATTTTTGAAAAGACGAGCGCCCTGGCCAAGGCGAACCGGAGGCCCAGCCAGCCCTTCGGTTTTTGCCCCTCATAGAGGAAGGGCACCGCCTGCTGTCCCACAAGATAGGCCCAATGGAAGAGCTGGTGTTTCGGCCAGCCGGAGCCCGCGACGCCATCCATGACCTTCGCGAAGATCTTCTCGTAGATGCGGGGCACGCTGCAGAGCACCGTGGGCCTTACCTCCAGCAGGTTTTCCGGCACTGCGCCCACGCTCTCAGCGTAATAGATGCTTGCCCCTATGTGCAGCATCACATAGTGGCCCGCCATGCGTTCGAAGATGTGGGTCAGCGGCAGGAACGAGAGACAACGATCCCTGGCATGCACCGGCAGCACCTTCAGAGATGCATGCACGTTTGAAACGATATTGCCGTGGCTCAACATGGCGCCTTTCGGGTCGGCCGTCGTGCCCGATGTGTAGATCAGGGTCAGCAGGTCGTCCGGTTGGCGCTCCTTGCCCCACTGCTGCACGAGCGGGCGCCTGGCCTCCTGGGCTTGGCCCTCTTCCATGAGCTGGGACCAGGAGAGGATCGTGCGGCCCTTCGCGTCGGGCACCTGTCCTTCGATGAGAACCGCCAATTCAAGATTCGGCAGATTCGGCCAATGCTCAAGCACCTTGTCCAGCTGGGCCTGGTCGGAACAGAACACCCAGCGGGACTTTGAATTGTTCAGGATGAAAGCGGCCTGGGAAGCGATCAGCGTGGCATAGATGGTGGCGGTGGGCAGGCCGGAAATGGCGCATGCATAATCGGTTATGGCCCATTCAGGACTATTTTCCGCAAGGAGGGCCACGTTGCATCCAGGCCGCAGGCCGCGGTCGTACATGGCCAGGGCGAGACGTTCCACGGAAGCGTTCAATTCCTGGCTCGAAATCGGAATGTACCGGCCATCTTTTTTGAAGGCCAAGGCGTCCGGAAGGTCATGCTCAACCGCCGCGTAGAACATTTCCGCGATGGTCGTGACAGATTCATTCACTGTTAGGACTCCAATATGGATGGGCTGAGGATGTGATGGCATGGTAACAGGATGACCTCTCCTACTTCACTGACTGAAGCGGTTCAAGCCTTCCATCTGGAGCAATGTGCCAGAGGGGTCTCTCCTCATACAGTCCGGGCGCAAAAGGGAGACCTGGAAAAACTCGTCACACATGCCGTTCGAGAAGCATGGGCCGGCTGGGACGTGACTCCCCGGACCCTGCGGCGATTCGCGCTGGAACTTGGCGAACGGGGCCTGGACCCTGCCAGCCAGGCCCGGATTTTATCCACTGCCCGGGGGTTTTTCCGTTGGCTTTGGGATACCGGACGCATCCCCACCAATCCTGCATCGAGCCTCCGGAATCCGAAACAGGCCGCCAAGCTGCCGGCCTTTCTCACCGAGGGCGAGAGCGCCTCGCTGCTGGATCTTCCGGTGGCCGTGGATTTCAAGTCGGCGCGCTTGCGCTGCCTGCTGGAACTGCTCTATGCCTCGGGGCTGCGCGTATCCGAACTGGTGGGGTTGGATCTCCAGGATGTGTTTTCCGAGCAGCGGACGCTGCGCGTGATGGGAAAGGGAAGCAAGGAAAGGCTCGTCCCTTTCCATCCCGAGGCCGCCGAGGCATTGGAGAAATATCTGCAATTCCGGAGCGGGCATCTGGCCCTGAAATCATTGCCGCCCACCGCGGCCATTTTCTTGAACCTGCGCGGCGGGCGCCTGACCACCACCAGCGTCCGGAATCTCTTGCAGGAGGCTGTGGATGGGGCCGCGCTCAGGGCGCGCATCAGCCCCCATGCCCTGCGCCACAGTTTTGCTTCGCACCTGCTTGCCCATGGCATGGACCTTCGCGCCATTCAGGAACTCCTGGGCCATGCCAGCCTAAGCACCACGCAGCGCTACACCCATCTGGACCTTGAACAGCTTTCGAAAACCTATAATTCCGCGCACCCCAGGGCAAAGAAGTCATGAGGGTTAAGGTGCGAGGTATGAGGGGTGCGCCAGAGGCGCACTGAATGAGGCGGCCCTTGGCCGCTGCATTATTGAACCTCGCCCCTCATCCCTCGTCCCTCAACCCTTGTCAAGGCGCCGGCCGCACCTGCACGATGTCACCTTCGTTGAGGCCCCAAGCGCCTAGAAGATCCTTGGAGATGGCGAGAGTGAAGTCATTCATGCCGGTGACAAATTGGATGGGATCCACGGCGGGGCCGTGGGCCCACATGACGCGGACGTTGGTGATGGGCGTGTTGCTGTATGGTTCCAGCTGGCGCCACTGGGCCTCGAGGGACTTGGGCGCCTCCAGGTGATCACCCTTCTTGAAGAATCCTGTTTTCAGGATTCCCACATTCACCTGCACCTCGGGTTCGATCAATTTCAGGCGCCCTGCATCATAAAGGATGCTCGCGGCTTGGAGCACCTGGACTTCGTTTTGCTCAGTGGTGGCCATGACATCCAGGAAATCCCTGAAACCGTCAAAATAGGGAATGATCTTCCGGTCTTCCGTGTAGATTTTGATTCCCTGCAGCAGCGCATCGCCCTGAAGCGTAGGCCAGGGCACGGATTTGAGGCTGGGAAACAGGCTACGCAATCGCTTGCGGGAATCCGAGGTGCGGGCTGATTCCATGAGCAGGTCGGGCACCGAACGCCGGATGCTGTTGGGGGCCTGGACTTTCATGGCGATGAACTCGAACTCGCCCTTGTCCCATTCCAGAATTTCGAAGGCCGCCAGCTCTCCCTTGCTGTGAGGCGTCTCTGCATGGATCACTTCGCCGTTCACCACGAACAGGGTTCCGGTAATCTTCCCGGCGCTGACCTTGAGCTGACCCGTTTTCTTGTTGACATGCAGCAGCTGCGCCACATCCGTGAGGGAAATGCTCGACAGGTTGCCGCGGAGATTCGACATCAGTCGGCCTCCCCGATGAGTTCCCGCACGATGAGCAGGATGCGATCCCGCCCGAAGGGCTTCACCGCGTAGACATCTGCTCCCACACGGATTCCCTCCTGCCAGTGGGCCTCTTCATCGAGGCCCGTCAGCATCACGACCTTGGGCGCGTCTGGAAAGTCCTTGATGAATTCACAGAGCTCATAGCCGCTTTCGCCAGGCATATCCACATCAAGGAATGCCAGATCCACCTTTTTGACCGCCAGGAGTTTTCTGGCAGGATCGGTGCTGTCGGCCGTAAGCACCCGGTAGCCTTCGAGTGTCAAAATATCATTGAGGAGGCCCACGACTTCGGGCTGATCGTCAACTACCAGGATGGTCTTCATGGTGTGCCGCCCATGCTGCCCATGGCGTAAAGCATCTCTTTGACCGCGCGTTCCATTCCTACGAAAACCGCCCTGGCGATGATGCTGTGGCCGATATTCAACTCTTCGATTTCCGGAATGGCGGAGATCTGCCCCACATTGCGAAGCGTCAGGCCATGACCTGCCAGAACACGCAGTCCCAGATTCGCCGCGCGCTTGGAAGCTTCCCTGATGCGGCCCAGTTCAAGGCCAGGATCGCTCCCGAAAGGGATATCGGAGTAGACGCCAGTATTGAGTTCGACCGCGTCTGCTTCCAGTTTGGCGGCCATCATCACTTGCTCGCGGGAGGGGTCGATGAAAAGGCTCACGCGGATGTCTGAGGCCTTGAGCTCCCGAATGATTTGGCGCAAGGGCGCTTGCAGGAATATGACATCGAGCCCACCGGTGGTAGTGAGTTCTTCCCGCGTTTCCGGTACCAGCGTCACCATCTGCGGTTTGGGGCCTATGACCGATTCGAGGGCCTCGGCAGTGGCGGCGCACTCGACGTTCAAAGGCAATGACAGAACTTCTTTCAAGACCTTGAGGTCCCGGTCCTGGATGTGCCGCCGATCCGCGCGGAGGTGGACCGTGATGCCACTGCAGCCCGCGCCCTGGGCCGCCAGCGCGGCCGCCACCGGTTCCGGTTCACGACCGAACCGCGCCTGGCGCAGTGTCGCCACGTGATCAATATTCACACTCAGCCGTGGACTCAAGCGAGGGCTCCCGATGATGCAATTATATATACAGCCAAAGATACCAGACTCCAGGCTTTGGGCATGGGCTTCATGACATGCCCAGGTCAGCTTTGGCGGCAGCCTCGAGTGCATGCATGGCCGAAGCCAGCAACTCGGGTTCCCTGGCTTCGGCCATGAGGCGCAGCTTGGGTTCGGTCCCTGACCAGCGCACGACCAACCTCAAGGATCCACCCACCCCGCCATGGCGGGCCTCCAGATCATGCATGGCAGCACTCAAAGCAGCGCAATCCTCCACGGTCCGGCGTTGCTTGGCGTGCAGATTCACCAATTTCAACGGCCAGGGTTCGAAACGCCAGGACCAGCGCTGGTCCTTTGGACGCCGGATAAGGGCCCGCAGCAAGGCAATGGCCGTGGCCAAGCCGTCTCCGGAGGGCCCCTCGCGTTTCTGGATCAGGTGGCCCGAGGCCTCCGCAGCCAGATCCCAGCCACGAACCTGAAGCTCGCGCAGCAGGAATTTGTCGCCGACCGGTGTCCGCACGAAGGCCACGCCCCGTGAGGCGAGCGCTGCATCCAGGGCCCCGTTCGTCATCAGGGTGCCTACGACACCCGGGAGCGGCTCGCCAGCGTCCAGGCGATCCTGGGCCAGCAGCCAGAGCATCTGGTCCCCGTCCACCAGCGTCCCTTTGGGGTCCACCAGCAGGCATCGGTCTCCATCCCCATCCAAGGCGATGCCCAGCTCGGCTCCGGAGGCGATGACTGAATCCTGCAGGGCCCCCAAGTGAGTGGATCCAACTCCCACATTGATGTGGTCGCCATCTGCCGGGACGCCAAGCCAGCTTGCGACACCCCGCAATACCCTGGGGGCGAAAGGAGCCGTGGCCCCGTGGGCGCAGTCCACGACGATCGGAAAGCCTTCCGGCAGTTCCACGACGCCGAGATGCTTGAGATATCTTTCCACTGGACCTTCTTCTGGATTCAGGCGGAGAAGGGGCGAATCCGGCACAGCAGCGACTCCAAAAGCGGCTTCAATCGCCTGTTCCTCTCCTTCTTCGAGTTTCTCGCCCA
The DNA here is from genome assembly GCA_025358435.1 of Holophagaceae bacterium. Taxonomy (GTDB): domain Bacteria; phylum Acidobacteriota; class Holophagae; order Holophagales; family Holophagaceae; genus JANXPB01. Next base: position 1,987 of record JANYJQ010000183.1, on the reverse strand, counting down.
GGCCATTGAAGCCCTTGATGCCATTGTCTTCGGGCGGATTGTGGCTGGCGCTGAACATGACTCCCCAGGCGCCTGGGGTTTGCTGGGTTACCCAAGCAACGGCGGGAGTCGGGACCATGCCGAGAATGATGGAGGGGAAACCACCGAGGCCTTGAAGAAAGGCCTGGGCCATGGGCTCTGAACTTGTGCGTGGATCCCAACCTAGGATGAGGCTGGAAATCTCCTTTGATCGTGCCACTTGGCCCCAAGCCAGGCCCCAGCGGGCCACTTCGGAAAGGCTTAAAGGGGATTCATAGGCGCGGCCACGGATTCCGTCAGTGCCGAAATAATTCAAGGACATGTTTCCCCATTTCCGATTGAAGCTTGTTGATTGCCGGTGTGTGACACTCATCCCTGGATTGAGCTTCAATCGAAAATCGCAAATCGCAAATCGAAAATTCTGCCACCCCAGCCCAGGGCGATAATGTCCGGGAACTAAGAGCTTGTCCGTAAATTAGACGACGCCGCGACGGAGGTCAGCCGCGATGCAGCGCAAGGAAGGGCCCGCAGACGCGTATAGTTGATACACGCAAGGGCCGTGACGCCGCGATGTGCGCGGCTAACCCCGTCCCTTCGGGCTAGGGCGGCGGGCGTCGCGGGGCTGCGTTAGCCTCCCGTGGCGTATGGTCGATATGCCGTGGTCGGCTGCCTTGCCCCGCTCGCCCGGCGCTCCCAGCGCGGCATCGCCTAATTTACGGACAAGCTCTAAGCCATCTCATGTGTCCTGAAGACGCGATAACCCATGGACTCTGCTTCCTGGTGGGCCGCGGAGGTGAGTCCGTCCCGATCCCGCGGGGCTAGCTCCGGCGTTCCGTTCCGCCAGGCCAGAAAGCGTTTGCGGGAAATGCCGATGCAGAACTGTTCTTGCGGCCAGGACAGCAGGGCCGGAAGCTTCGGGAGCGAATGCCAGAGAGCAGAGTCTTCTTGAAAGGTGGTCCCAAATCCGAAGCCTGGATCCAGGACAATTCTTTGCCGCGCAATGCCCGCGTTGAGCAAGCGTTCCAGCACGTCCCGCAATTCGGAATGCGCCAGATCCGGGTTCCTGGATGATGGATCACTGTAATCGGGCATCCGGAATGAAGCATCCTTCATTCGGCTGCGCATGGCGATGAGGCCGCAATCTGAACCTTTGGCCAGTTCCAGCATCGCGGGATCGGAAAAACCGGTGACGTCATTCAACACAGAGATGCCTGCATCCAGTCCTTTTGCGGCCACCCCAGCGTTGCGCGTGTCAAGGCTCAGGGGAATTCCAGGAAGATGCTCCTGAAGCAGTGCCACCACAGGTTCCAACCTTGCCCACTCCTCAACCGGGGCCACAGCGGTTGCTCGCGGCCGGGTGCTTTCGGCGCCGAGATCGAACATTTCCGCGCCGGAGGCCGCCAGCTTCCGGGCCTGCGCCAGGGCTCTTCCAGGTGTCAGAAACTGTCCACCATCGCTGAACGAATCCGGCGTGATGTTAAGGATCCCGATGAAGAAAGGGCCACTCGTGGGGAGTGGCCCTTTCTCTATGCGAAAGTGATCCTTCATGCAGGATTCAAGGCTGGGTCGAGCCCCGGATCGGCATTCTTCTCATCAGCGGCGGTGGTCGGACCGCCGGAGCCAGGCGCAGGGCGGGGCGGAAGGGTGCCGCCTTTCATGAGCAGTTCGACGTCATTGCCATCCAGGGTTTCCCGGATCAGCAGCGCCTCAGCGATGGCAACGAGCGATTCACGCTTCTCAAGGATGATCTTCTTGGCCAGGTCGTAGTTGCGCATCACGATTTCATGCACTTCGAAGTCGATGACCCGGGCGGTGTCCTCGGAGAAGTTCCGCTGGTGGCCGTAATCACGCCCCAGGAATATCTCCTGCTGCGCGCCGCCAAAATTGAGCGGGCCAAGCTTTTCGCTCATGCCATATTCCGTGACCATCGCGCGGGCCATGTCCGTGGCCTGCTGGATGTCATTGCTGG
>JANYJQ010000139.1 GCA_025358435.1 Holophagaceae bacterium | reverse complement strand
CCCAGGAGAAGCCCAAGCCGAAATACCACTTTGAAAAGGGTGAGAAGGTCCGTATCATAGATGGCCCCTTCGCAAACTTTGAAGGGGATGTTGACGAGGTCCACGAAGAGCGCTCCACCATCAAGGTTCTGGTGACAGTGTTCGGCCGCAGTACGCCCGTGGAACTTGATTTTATCCAGGTCGAGAAACGCTAGTTTTGAACCCAAAACAGTGTCCGGTGGGAACACGCCAATCCAGGCGCCCCACACTTAAAGGCGGCAGTCGCCGGCATGTGCCGGAATCAGCCGCGGAAAAGGAAGCAATCCCATGGCAAAGAAAATCACCGGTTATATCAAGCTGCAACTGCCCGCGGGCGAGGCCACCCCGGCCCCTCCGGTCGGCCCGGCCCTCGGCCAGCACGGCGTGAACATCATGGAATTCGTGAAACAGTTCAACGCGAAGTCCGTGACTTCGGTTGAAAAGGGCACCACCCTGCCCGTGGTCATCACCGTATATGCCGATCGCTCCTTCAGCTTCATCCTGAAGACGCCTCCTGCCGCAGTGCTGATTATGAAAAAGCTCGGACTCGACAAAGGCAGTCCGACACCGAATAAGCAAAAGGTCGGAAAGATCACCAATAAGCAGATCGAAGAGATCGCCAAAGTGAAGATGCCAGACCTGAATGCCGGCAGCCTCGAGGCGGCCATGCGTTCTATCGCTGGTTCCGCCCGATCCATGGGCGTCGAGGTTATTGACTAGTTTTTCAATGGTGATGAGGCATCGTGCCAAATCCTCGGCCACCGCGACCGTTCTCGCGGGAGATCAAAGATAGGAGCCAACATGGCAAAAGCCGGAAAGAAATACCGGGCTGCCGCGGCCAAGATCGAAGATCGTCCCTACGAGCTGAAGGAAGCTCTCACCGTCATCAAGGACGCGGCTTTTGCCAAGTTCGATGAGACGGTCGAGGTTCACATGCGGCTCGGTGTCGACCCCCGTCACGCGGACCAGATGGTCCGTGGAACGATTGTCCTGCCTCATGGCACGGGCAGAACGATGCGGGTGGCGGTCATCGCCCAGGGCGAAAAGATCAAGGACGCAGAAGCTGCGGGTGCAGAAGTGGTAGGCGGTGACGATCTTGTTGAAAAGATCGCTGCTGGTTACCTCGAATTTGACGCGCTGGTCGCGACACCCGACATGATGAAGGGCGTCGGACGCCTGGGCAAGGTGCTGGGCCCCCGCGGCCTCATGCCGAACCCCAAGACCGGCACGGTCACCTTCGACGTGGCCAAGGCCATTAAAGAAATCAAGGCCGGCAAGGTGGAGTACCGAGTCGACAAGACCGGCATCATCCACGCCGGTGTCGGCAAACTATCTTTCGGCGTTGAAAAGCTGCAAGAGAATGCCCAAGCCCTGATGGATGCAGTCATGAAGGCGAAGCCTTCCGCGGCCAAAGGGAAATATGTCAAGGCCATCCACCTGGCTTCGACCATGGGCCCCTCCATCACCGTCACAGCCGCCTTGGCTGAGAAGTAAAGGAGGCAGACATGGAAAAGAACAAGAAAATTTCTGAAGTCGCGTCGCTCAAGGGCACCTTCTCCTCTGCCACCACCGCGGTGGTCGTGGAATTCAAGGGTCTTACGGTGGTCAAGGACACCGCGTTCCGGAAGTCCATCCGCGATAGCAAAAGCCAGTACCGGGTGTCCAAGAACACCTTGCTTCGTCTGGCGGTAAAAGACACGGCCTTCGAAAGCTTTGCCGAGAAATTCCAGGGCGCTTCAGCCGTGGCCTCCACCAATCAGGATGCGATTGCTCTGGCCAAGGCCGTGCAGGGTTTCCTGAAGGACAACCCGGCTGTGACGTTCAAGGCCGCCATCATGGACGGCAAACCTCTCACCGCCAAGGAGCTCCAGGCTTTGGCCGAGCTCCCCAGCCGGGAAGTTCTCATCAGCAAATTGCTTTACCTCATGCAGTACCCGATTTCCGGCCTGGCCGTCGTTCTTGACGGCATCCGCAAGCAAAAGGAGAGCGCGGCTTAATCTCCGTACTCCCATTTCCCCAAAACCGAATTTTAGCTTTTGAATCAAAGGAGAATTTCATGGCTCTCACCGCAGATCAACTGATCCAGGAAATTGAAGGAATGACCGTACTCGACTTGGCCAATCTCGTGAAGGCTCTCGAGGAGCGTTTCGGCGTCTCTGCCGCCGCCATGGCCGCCCCCGCCGCCGGTGGCGCTGCCGCAGGCCCCGCTGTCGAAGAGCAGACCGAGTTCAACGTCGAACTCACGGAATGTGGCGCCAACAAGTTGAACGTCATCAAGGCGATCCGCGAAATCGTTACCGGCCTGGGCCTCAAAGAAGCCAAGGACTTGGTCGATGCGGCCCCAAAGGTCGTCAAGGAAGGCGCCTCCAAGGAAGAAGCGGCCAAGATCAAGGAAAAACTCGAAGCTGCCGGCGCCAAAGTTACCATCAAATAACCGCCTTAGCTGGAATACTTGCAAGCGTGAGGGGTCAGCAGGACCCTTCACGCTTTGCGTCTTTGGATCGAAGTGGTATGCTTATTCCTTACGCCCGAACACGGCCCCCTTGTTCGAGCTACTTGAGTGCCCTGGCACTCGACTCATTAAAGTCACTCCGAAAAGGCCCCGGTTGCGACGATCGAAGCACACCCGTACCATCCCTTTCGAGCCGGTCTCCGACGCAGCAGTGCTGTAGGTCTGAGACTGGCCCGTGGCCTGTCCATAAACAACCAAGCATCAGTCCGTTCCGTTAAAAAAATTTAATATTGGCATCTCGATTTTTGCAGCTCCCCTGGAGTGACCCATGAGCGTTCAACAGAACATCTACCGCCAGCGACATAATTTCTCCAAGATTCGCTCTCTGGTTCCCATTCCGAATCTCATTGACATCCAGAAGCGGAGCTACGACGAATTCCTCCAGATGAACCTTCTTCACGGCGAGCGGGAAGTCCGGGGCCTCAAGTCGGTTTTCGAATCCATGTTTCCTGTGCAGAACGGAAAAAATGCCGATGGATCCGATGGCACCCTGGAGATCGAATTCCTGGACTACACGGTCGGCCATTGGGCTTGCAAGTGCCAGAAATTCGTGGGTCTGGAGCATCTGCGCACGGTTTGCAAGAATTGCAACCACAGCATCGTTACGGACCACCCGAAGGATCCTTCGGTGGATTGCCCCAAGTGCGGCACCCGCAACAAGAACGCGGCCACCATTTGTGACGTGTGCAGCGAGCCGGTGAGCCTGCACTCGAAGATGAGCATGGAAGAGTGCGTGGAGCGTGGCGCCACCATGGCGAGCCCGCTCAAGATCCGCGTGCGCCTGAACCAGTTCGAGAAGGATGACAAGGGCAACCGCCGCTACAAGCAGAGCCAGGAGTCCGAGGTCTACTTCGGCGATGTCCCGACCATGACGGACCGTGGCACCTTCATCATCAACGGTACCGAGCGCGTGATCGTGAGTCAGTTGCATCGCAGCCCGGGCGTCTTTTTCTCCATCAGCCCCGATAAGACCCAGTACAGCGCCCAGATAATTCCCTACCGCGGCTCCTGGATCGAATTCGAGCTGGACGCCAAAGGCCTGCTCTACGCGCGCATCGATCGCAAGCGTAAATTCCTGGGTTCGACCTTTCTACGGGCCCTGGGGCTTTTTGATGAAAACATGGCGGACAACCAAGGATTGTTGCGCCGCTTCTACACCCCTGCGCGTTTCGTCCTCAAGGGCTCCAAAATCAGCATGATTCCCGGCGATCTGATGGTGGGCCACACTTCCACGGAAGACGTGAAGGATCCCAAGTCCAAGGCCGTGATCGTTGCTGCGGGCAAGAAGATCAGCAGGCGCCTCTTGGAACACATGCTTAAAGCTGGTGTGAAGCATGTGGCCGTGGAGCGGGACGTTCTCGATGGCGCAGTATTGTTGAACGATGTGGTGAACATGAATACCGGTGAGGTGCTGCTGGAGGCCAACGAACCGTTCCTTCAGACCCACCTGGAGATGTTCCAGGCCGGCAACGTCACGGAATTCGAAGTCTGCTTCCCCGAAATGGACGCGACTGGAAAAGTCTTCAGCGAAACCCTGACGAAGGACCACACCGAGGATGCTGAGGAAGCCGCCAAGGAGCTTTTCAAGAAGATTCGCCCAGGCGAGCCCGCCACCATGGAAAGCAGCAAGAAACTGCTCTACGGCATGTTCTTCGATCCCCAGAAGTACGACCTCAGCAAGGTTGGCCGCCACAAACTCAATGCCAAGCTGGCATTGGAAACCGAAATGGATGCCCGTGCGCTGCGCACGGATGATTTCGTCCACACCGTCCACTACCTCCTGCGCTTGAAGAAATACGACACTACCAGGCAGGAGATGGGCGACATCGCGCCGGTGCGCGCAGATGACATCGACCACCTGGGCAACCGCCGCGTGCGGTCCGTCGGTGAATTGCTGGAAAATTGCTTCCGCGTGGGCCTTGTCCGCGTGCAGCGGGCCATCAAGGAGAAGTTCTCCATGGCCCAGGACCCCAACTCGCCCCTTCAGGCGCACGATCTCATCAACAGCAAGCCGGTCATCGCGGCCATGAAGGAATTCTTCGGTTCCTCGCAGCTTTCACAGTTCATGGACCAGACGAATCCTCTTTCCGAGATCACCCACAAGCGCCGTCTTTCGGCGCTTGGACCAGGTGGTCTGAGCCGCGACCGTGCTGGCTTTGAAGTGCGCGACGTGCATACGTCCCACTACGGCCGGATCTGCCCCATTGAAACGCCGGAAGGCCCGAACATCGGCCTGATTTCCTCTCTCTCCTGCTACGCCCGCATCAACGAATACGGATTCATCGAGTCGCCCTACCTCAAGGTGGAAGACGGCAAGATCGTGAACTTCGCCAAGGTCACGAGCGTCGGCGATTCAAAATTCGGATACATGCAGGTAGTCCGCCTGGACGAACTGGAGAAGGAAAACAAGAAGCTGGAAAAGGAGGGTAAGCGCCCCGCCAAGTTCGAGATGCATGCGTTCTACTTGAGCGCGTGGGAAGAGGACGCGCACATCATCGCCCAGGCCAATGCCACCGTGGATGACAAGGGCAACATCCTGGATGAATACGTCACCTCCCGTCAGGCTGGTGAGACCAAGATCGTCGAGCGCGCCAGAGTGACGCTCATGGACGTTTCTCCAAAACAGGTGGTTTCCGTCGCTGCTTCGCTCATTCCTTTCCTTGAGAATGACGATGCGAACCGGGCCCTCATGGGTGCGAACATGCAGCGCCAGGCTGTGCCGCTCATCCGCACCGAAGCCCCCATCGTGGGCACCGGCATGGAATACGTGGCCGCCAAGGATTCCGGGGCCTGCGTGATCTGCCGCCGTTCAGGCATCGTTGAATCCGTGGACGCCAACCGCATCGTGGTGCGCGTCGAGGATGATCCGGAAACCGAGGGTGTGGAGAGCGGCGTGGACATCTACACGCTCACCAAGTTCGCGCGCTCCAACCAGAACACCTGCCTGAATCAGCGCCCCCTTGTGAAAAAGGGCGAGTACGTCACCGCCAACCAGATCCTGGCGGACGGCCCGTGCACCGATCATGGCGAACTGGCGCTGGGCCGCAACCTGGTCGTGGCCTACATGCCCTGGCGCGGTTACAACTTCGAGGACGCCATCCTCATTTCCGAACGCGTGGTCAAGGAAGACCTCTACACGACCATCCACATTGAGGAATTCGAAGTACACGCCCGAGACACCAAACTGGGACCTGAAGAAATCACCCGCGACATTCCGCAGATCCGCGAGGAAATGCTCAAGAATCTCGATGAATCGGGCATCATCCGCATCGGCGCTACCGTGAGGCACGGAGATATCCTCGTGGGCAAGGTCACGCCTAAAGGCGAGACGGTACTTTCCCCCGAAGAAAAGCTTCTGCGCGCCATCTTTGGCGAGAAGGCCAGCGACGTGAAGGACGCCAGCCTTACGGTTCCTCCGGGCATCGAAGGCACCGTGGTGGACGTCAAGGTGTTCACCCGCAAGGGCCAGGAAAAGGATCTCCGCACCCAGGCGATCGAGCACGACCAGGTCGTTAAATGGGAGAAGGATCTCGAGGACGAAGAGCGGATCATCCGCGCCGAAGCCAAGAAGAAGATCGTCGCCTTGCTGAAGGGCAAGGAACTGAGCGAGATGCTCAAGGACGACAAGGGCAAGGAACTGCTTCCCCCAAAGAAAAAGCTCACGCAGAACATGCTGGAGGCCGTGCCCTACCATCGCTTCCGCCAGATCAGCGTGGCCGCCGGCAAGGAACGCCTCGAAGCCCAGGTCCTGGACATTCTGGACAAGACCGAAAGCCAGTTGAAAGTGCTGCGCGATATCCTCGCCGAGCGCGAAGACCGCCTGAAAAAAGGCGATGAGCTCATGCCCGGCGTCCTCAAGACCGTGAAGTGCTACGTGGCTGTGAAACGCAAGCTCCAGGTCGGCGACAAGATGGCCGGCCGCCATGGCAACAAGGGTGTGGTCAGCCGCATCCTGCCAGTGGAAGACATGCCCTACCTGCCGAATGGTCAACAGGTGGACATCGTGCTGAATCCCCTGGGTGTGCCTTCCCGTATGAATATCGGGCAGGTGCTTGAATGCCATTTGGGTTGGGCCGGACGGACCTTGGGCATCCATTTCTCCACGCCTGTCTTTGATGGAGCCCACGAGGGAGACATCAAGGACTTCTTGAAAAAAGCCTGGGAGAAGAACGGCAGGATCGGCCCTGATGCCACTGGCAAGACTCTGCTGTTTGATGGAATGACTGGCGAAGCCTTCGAGCAGCCCGTGAACGTCGGGTGCGTTTACATGCTCAAGCTGCACCACCTCGTCGACAACAAGATCCATGCCCGGAGCATCGGACCCTATTCGCTAATTACGCAGCAGCCCCTTGGCGGCAAGGCCCAGTTCGGCGGACAGCGTTTCGGCGAAATGGAAGTCTGGGCTCTGGAAGCCTATGGTGCGGCTCACGTGCTGCAGGAACTTCTGACCTACAAGTCCGACGACATGCACGGCCGGACCCAGATCTACCAGGCCATCATCAAGGGCGAAACCATCAAGGACCCGGGCCTTCCGGAAAGCTTTAACGTTGTGAAGAAAGAGCTAAACGCGCTCTGCATCGACGTTGAAATGCTCACCCGTGAGGAGCTCGCCCCGAGCTTCGAAGGCGAAGAATCAGCCTTCTCCATCGACGCCTAAGCGACTGGGTGCCTTCGCGTTCGGGCGACCGGCCGCTGAAGCACCAAGGACACACCGATCCCGACTCCGTTTCAGAGGTCCTCATGTTTCCAGAACCACAAAACATCAACGCCTACGAGTGCATCCGGGTCAGCCTCGCATCGCCGGACAAGATCCGCTCCTGGTCCAGGGGCGAGGTCACCAAGCCCGAGACCATCAATTACCGCAGCCTCAAGCCGGAGCGCGATGGTCTGTTCTGCGCCCGCATCTTTGGCCCTGTGAATGATTGGGAATGCCTGTGCGGGAAATACAAGCGCCAGAAGTTCAAAGGTGTGGTCTGCGATAAATGCGGTGTGGAAGTCACCAAGAAGGCCGTTCGGCGCGAGCGCATGGGTCACATCCAATTGGCCTCGCCCGTCAGCCATGTTTGGTTCTTCAAGGGCGTCCCCAGCCGCATCGGCTACCTTCTCGACATACCGCTCAAGGACCTCGAGCGTGTGCTCTATTTCGAAGCATACGCCGTCACCGAAGCGGGCACCACGCCACTGAAAGAAGGCGAGATCCTGGGCGAAGACAAGTACCGCGACTACAAACACCAGTTCGGTGAAGGCTTCAAGGCGCAGATGGGTGCAGAGGGCATCAAGGAACTTCTGAAGCACGTGGATATCGAAGCCTTGGCCATCGAACTGCGCGCCATCATGAAGACCGAAACCTCGGCCCAGAAGCGTTCAAAAATTGCGAAGCGATTGAAAGTCACCGAGGCCTTCAAACGAAGCCACAACAAGCCTGAGTGGATGATCCTGGATGTGATTCCGGTGCTGCCGCCGGAGTTGCGCCCTTTGGTGCCATTGGATGGCGGCCGCTTCGCGACTTCAGACCTCAATGATCTGTATCGCCGCGTCATCAATCGCAACAACCGCCTGAAGAAGCTTTTGGAACTTCGCGCGCCGGACGTCATCGTCCGCAACGAGAAGCGCATGCTCCAGGAAGCCGCCGATGCCTTGTTCGAGAATGGCAAGCGCGGCCG
>JANYJQ010000162.1 GCA_025358435.1 Holophagaceae bacterium | reverse complement strand
GTACGAGGGGATCATTGCCGAGCAGGGTGGCGAACTGCTCAAAACCGACAAGTGGGGCCGCAAAAAGCTGGCCTACGAAGTCCAGAAATTCTCGGAAGGGTATTACACCCTGTTCGAGATGAACGCCGGCCCCAAGCTCATTGCTGAGCTGGAGCGCCGGTTCCGCAACAACGACGCGGTCATCAAGTTCATGAGCGTGCGCCTCGATGTCGAAGCCAAGTCCGCGGCCCGCCGCAAGGCCCGCTTCGACCGCGAAGGCAAGCGCAAGGCCGCCGCTGGCATCAAAGAGCGTCCCCCAGAGGAGGTGGCATAATGAAGAAGCGACCTGACGCAAAAGGCAAACCCAAGAAGAAGAAGGTATTTAGCGGCCGGCGCAGCAAGTTCTGCAAGTTCTGCGTCGAGAAATCCGTGCTCATCGACTACAAGGACATCAAGACCCTGCAGGGCTTCACGCCCGAGCGCGGCAAGGTCCTGCCCCGCCGCACCAGCGGCGTGTGCGCCAACCACCAGCGCATGCTCGTGGAATCCATCAAACGGGCCCGCAACATCGCTTTGCTGCCTTTCGCTACTGACTAGGCTCAATTATTTCTCTAGAAAACGCCCCTTCAGGGGCGTTTTTGTTGGCCTTCCGCTACCCTTGAGACATGGCTGCTGACACTCCGAAACTACCGAACCTCCCCCTTCCTCTTCGAAAACAAAAGGCCTTGCGGGCTTCATGGAAGCCGTTGCTCGGCAATTGGCTGGTGCCGGGCTTGGGCTATTGGCTGATCGGTGAGAAAGGCCGCGCGAAGATTCTTTTCGGCATCACGGTGCTCTTCTCCGTGCTCGCCTGGATGCAGCTCTCCGCCGGCGCAGGCGCTGGCATACCCGGCGGCGTGTTCGTCCCCAAATTCGACCCTTTCGAGTGGATGCCGACCTTGGGCGCAGGCGCGACAGTGGGCATCGGGCCGATCTATGGCGTTTTCGCCTGGGCTTTCGGTGGCCAGGGGACAGAGCCGATCCGCAACCTCACCCAGGAATACGGAGCGAGCTATGTGATGATCGCCGGCTTGCTGAACTGGCTCTGCTGTTTCGATATTTTTGATCGTGCCACCGGGCGCTGGGTCTGGCGCTTGCCCAAGGATGAGCAGGAAGCCATCGCAATGAAAACGGCAGGAAACGCAGGGGACGGGAGCAAGGCGAACCCTGACGCATAGCTGAATGAAACGCGATGCAGTCCGGCAAAGGCAGCCACCAAGCCACAGGAACTAATACCTTCGTGTAGCGCTCGTGCACCTTCGTGGCTTTTTTTCTTCGATGGAGGGCGACCGGATTTAGGTGCTTTCCAAATCCCGCTTGGGCGTGTCCACTTTCAAGCTGCGTCCGCTGTTCAACACGACACTGACTGAGCTGGCCATCATAGCTGTGGCCGCCAAGATCGGATGCACGTACCCGGCAAGCGCCAGCGGGACCAAAACGATGTTGTAACCCAGCGCCCAGCCCAGGTTCTGGCGGATGCGGTGCAAGCTCAGGCGCGAGAGTTTCAGGAAGACCGGCAAGCGGCGAAGATCGCGATGCACCAGCACCAGGCCCGCGCTTTCCAGGGCCACGGAGGCGCCGCTGCCCATGGCGATGCCGAGATCGGCCTGGGAAAGCGCCACCGCATCGTTGATGCCATCGCCCACCATGGCCACAGGCCCCACGCTGGCTTGAATCCCAGCGAGCCGCTCCGCTTTTTCAGATGGCAGCGCTTCCCCGATCACGTGTTCAGGGGCGATGCCCACCTGGGCGGCGACGTCGAGACAGGACTCGATGCGATCCCCGCTGAGCAGCCAACACTCGATGTCCAGGCGATGCAGGGAACGTATGCTGGCGGCGGCTTCCACGCGCACGGTATCGCCAAGCCCCCACAGCGCAACGGCGCGGTCCCCTACGGCGAACATGACCAGCGACCCCCGCAGCCCGTCTCCCGACCACCAGGATTCAATGGCTTCGATGCCCTGCGCCTTCAACCAGGACGGCCGGCCGATCAGCACGCGCTGGTCCTTGAAACGGCCGCTGACGCCAAGGCCCGGATGCACCTCGCGATTCCATACGTCGGGAAGCCGCAGGCTCAAGGCCTGGGCGCGTGTAGCACCTTCGCGAAACAGCCGTTCCGCCAGGGGGTGTGTGGAGATCTCCTCCAAGGACGCCGCCAGCATCAGCGCTTCGTCTTCGGCTATGCCATCCAGTCGTGTGCCGGTGAAATCCAGCCGCCCGGTGGTTAGCGTTCCAGTCTTATCAAATACAAAGGCCTTCAACTTCGGTCCCTGCTCCAGGACCTCACCACTGCGCAGCAGCAATCCCCGCTTGGCGCATTCCGTGACTGCGCCGACCAGGACCATGGGCGTCGCGATGCCTAGGGCGCAGGGACAGGCCACCACGAGCACGGCGATGCCAGCCATGAGCGATTGCACCAATGGCTCGTGGTGGGCATAGGCCAGGAATCCCGCAAGCAGAGCCAGCGCGATGACAACCGGCATGAAGACCGCGGCGATACGATCCGCCAGGAGCTGGATCGGGGGTTTGGCGGCCAAGGTCTGGCGCACGCGTTGCACCACCTGAGCCAATCGCGTTTCGGAGCCCACGGCCTGGGCTTCCAATTCCAGCATTCCCCCGCTCAACAACGTGCCCGCCAACACCGTGCTGCTGGGGCCAACCTCAAGAGGCTTCGGCTCTCCGGTGAGGCTTGAAGTGTCGACCCAACCATCTCCGGTGAGAACTCGGCCATCTACTGGAATGCGCTCCCCCAGCTTGACCCGAAGGCGGTCTCCGACCCTCACCTGCTCCATGGACACCGATTGAAATATGGAGCCGTCCCATTTTTCAGCCCCCTTGGAGGAAAGCTGGAGCAGGCCATGAACGGCCATGCGGGCCTTGCGTTTGGATCCGCCCTCGATGGCGCGGCCGATGACCAGCAGACTCACCAGCATGGAGGCCGTATCGAAGTAGACATGGTGCGTGTGCAGCACCAGAGAGGCATACAGACTCACGAGAAAGGCCATCACCGCGCCGAAGCCGACCAGTGAATCGGTATTAGGCGCGCCCAGACGGATGCGGCGCCAGCCATTGGCGATGATGGGCCAACCGCAGTAGAGCAGCACCGGCAGAGACGCCAACCCTGTGGTCCAGGTGAAGGTGTCCCGCACGATCATGGGCATCGGATTTTTGTCGTAGATGCGCGATTGGAAGACGAGATCCGATATCCATTCGATGCCCTGGTCGTGGGCGAAGGTGGCGTACATGACCATGGCGTTCATCATGGCGTTGGCACCAAGCACGATGGCCAGCAGCAGCCGCACCGAATGATGGACACTCTGGGTCTCGTCCCCTTCATCCAGCGGTCCTGCCAATTCACGGGACGGGAAACCGAGCTTGCTGATGTGCGCGACGATATCATCCTTCCCGGCGAAGCTCGGCGCGTAGAGCACCTGGGCCACTTCGGAGATGGGCTCTACCACAGCTTTCACGACGCCCCGGCGGGATTGAAGGATGCCTTCGATGAGCGGTGCGCAGGCACCGCAGGCGATGCCCTCGACCTTCAGCCAGAGTTCCAGGTACGGACCCGGCGGCAATTCTGATTCAGCCACCGCACCCTTGAAGCGCGGCCCCTGCCGCATGGCTTCTTCGACGCCCAAGATGCCGAATACCGTAGCGCAGCCTGGGCAGCAGAACTCGTACTCCGCGCCATGGAGCACTCGTTTGGCCCGGCCTTCGGCGATGGGACTAAGGCAGAGGTCGCAGTGGGATTTCATCCGCGCATTCGCGTTCTAACTCTCATTCTTCAGCGATTTCGCCAGCAGCTGGGCCCGGATGAAGGCATCGATATCGCCGTCCAGGACCTTTTGCGTCTGGCTGGTCTCCTCGCCGGTGCGATGGTCCTTGACCATCTGGTAGGGCTGCAACACGTAGCTTCGGATCTGGGAACCCCAGGCCACATCTGACTTTTCGCCCGAGGCCGCGGCTACCTTGTCCAGGAACTTGCGCTGTTCCAGTTCGTAGAGCCGGCCTTGAAGCACCTTTAGCGCCGTCGCGCGGTTCTTGATCTGGCTGCGCTCGTTCTGGCAGCTCACGACGATGCCCGTGGGCAGGTGGGTGAAGCGGACAGCGGATTCCGTGCGGTTCACGTGCTGGCCGCCGGCGCCGGATGCGCGGAACACATCGATCTTCAAGTCCTTTTCCGGGATGTCCACGTTGATGGTGTCATCCAGTTCGGGGCTCACATAAACGGCGGCAAAACTCGTGTGGCGGCGCTTGGCGGAATCGAAGGGGCTGATTCGCACCAGGCGATGCACGCCAGCCTCGGCCCGCAGATACCCGTACGAGAAGGGCATCGTGACCAGGAAAGTGGCGCCTTTGATGCCGGCTTCTTCCCCATCCTGGTAATCGAGCATTTCTGTGGGCCAGCCCTTCCGTTCGCAGAATCTCAGGTACATGCGCAGGAGCATGGCGGCCCAGTCCTGGCTCTCGGTGCCGCCGGCGCCGGGCGCGATGGCCACGATGGCGTTGTTGCTGTCCAGATCGCCGCTGAGCATCATGCGCAACTCGGCATCTTCCACACTCTTGCGTAATGAACCTTCGAGGCTTTCGGCCTCGTCCAGCATTTCAGGATCCTCGCGGCTCAGTTCAAGAGCCGTTTCCAGATCCTCGATCCCGGCGTTCAGTTTTTTCGCCAGTGCAATGTCACCGCCAAGCACCCCGCGCTTTTTCAGCAGCGGTTTGGCGGCCTCAGGATCATCCCAGAACCCAGGCGCCGTTGTTTTTTCCTCGATCTGCTCCAGCTCCAAAGCCTTGCGGTCGGGGTCCAAATGCGCCGCCAACTGGCGCACGCGGGGCTCAAGTTCATTCTTAGCCCTGATGAGGGTTTCAAAGTCCATTCGGCATCCTGGGGCCCTCTGCATTCAACGCGAAGGCAACCCTTCATTCTACAAGGCTCGGTGGGTCCTGTCTGGCGCGGTATTCTGGTGGGATGGCCGAAACTCTCACCGTATTGCCCAGCGACCTGGAACCCTCTGAACGGGGTTCCTTTCAAGGTCATGGCTCCTTGAAGCTGGCCTACGCGCGCTGGGAGCATCCAGCGCCCAAGGGCCGCGTGGTGTTCTGCCACGGGTATGGCGAACATGGCGAGCGGTACCGGCACACCGCCAAGTGGATTCATTCATTAGGTTGGTCCATTTCAAGCATGGACCACGCCGGTTTCGGCAGGTCCGAAGGCATCCGCGGAGATGCCACTGGCATCAAGCCCTTTGCCGATGATTTCGCACTCTTCCTGCAACAGGAGCGCCTTTACGATGCAACGCGGATTGGCGCCCATCCACGTCTCGTGGATGAAGTCCCAGTGCTCTCTTTGCCGGTTCTTCCCCAAATCGTCCTGGGCCATAGCTTCGGAGGATTGGTGGCGATGCTTGCCTGCCTATGGCATCCCGACTCTTTGGAAGGACTTATCCTGAGCAGCCCTGCCGTGAGCCTGCGGCCCAGGGCTGGGTTGATGAAATTGGTGGGTTCGGTGCTCTTCCGCCTGGCCCCCCACCTATCCATCGATCTCCCCGGCAACAAGAACCTTGTCTGTTCGGATCCAGTGCTGGTGCAGCGCTACTGGGCGGACCCCTACTGCCATCGCCGAGTGACCGCCGCGTTTCCGGCAGCCATCCAGGAAGGCCGGGAAGAGCTGCTGGCTTTCGGGTCGGAACTGGACCGCCCCATGCTACTCCTCGAGGCATGCTCAGATACGGTGGTGGACCCCGATGGCGCAGAAGCGGTCTGGTCTTCAATCAACCCAGGACTTCTAGAGCGCCACCGGATGAATGGCTTCTATCATGAGATCTTCCATGACATCCATCGGGCCGAGGCCCAAGCTCTGGTAGAGCCCTGGTTGGAAACCAGGTATCGAACCTGGAATGCCGCCAACGCACCCATGTCCATGGAAGCAGCTCCCGATCCATCACCTCCAGCGATTGCTGTCTAATAGTCCATGAGCTTGTCCACCACCCCGTCTCTAGGAAACCTATGAACCGATTCTTTCGCATTTCATTGACGTTAGCCCTGCTTATGGGAGCGGGCCTCGGTTGCCGTAAGCCCAAGGTCGTGGACAAAATACAGGGACAGACGGCACCTGAATTACTGGCCAAAGGCGAATCGTTGCTCCGCAAGGGAAAGTGGGAGCAGGGCCGGGCCGATCTAAGACTGATCGAGGAATACCTGCCCTCCACGCCTGAATTCCCAAAAGCCAAGCTCCTGTTGGCAGACAGCTATTTCTTCGGGTCCACCAACAACTACCCTGAAGCCCAGGTTGAATACCAGAGCTATCTGAACTATTTCCCTCGCAGTGAAAAACGAGACTACGCGCTTTATCACATTGCCCTTTGCCATTACGCGTCTATCGAGTCTGCCGATCGGGACCAAGCGGAAACCAAAAAAGCGTTGGAGACATTCCAGCAGCTCCTGAAGGAAAGCCCGGGGTCCTCCTATGCGGAACAGGCAAAAAGCAAGGTGACCCAGTGCTGGAGGCGAATCTCCGAACACGAACTGCTGGTGGGTGTCTATTACGTGAACGCGTACAACTACCCAGCCGCGGAAAATCGCCTCAAAGGGCTGCTCCAGACCTACCCGGAATATGTGGATCGGGAGCGGGCTTATTTCTATCTGGGCGAAGCTTTGCGTAAGAAATTCGTTTCGCAGGAAGTCCTCGCCCAATTCAACAAGGAGTTCCTGGCCAAGTTCCAAAAGAGAGACTTCACGGAACTTAGCCCTTCAGATCTCGCTCGCTACAGGTTGGACTTCGATAAGTTTTCAAAAGAGGAAGTCGTCAAGTACCGTGAGGAAAGCAGGGGCTTCTATCAGAAGTTGGTGGAGAGTTATACCACCGGCGAGTGGGCCATACGGGCCCGGGAACGCCTGGTGGAAATGGGTCAGCGCGATTTGAAAGAAGAGCTCGATAGCTAGCGCGAAGAGCGAGGAGCCTTCATGCACCCCAGTTCCTTGGGACTCGGAACCTACTTGGGGTCTCCCGATCCGGCCACCGACACCCGCTACGTTGAGGCGGCCCAGGCCTTCTTCCAGGCCGGCGGCACCGTCTTCGACACCGCCGCCAACTACCGCGGCGGGCGCAGCGAGCGGGCCCTGGGCCTGGCTTTCGCGGAGCTGCCCAGGGACGACTTCTTCATCAGCACCAAGGCGGGCTACCTGCCCATGGGCGACGGCATCACCGAAGAATCCCAGCACGACTGGTTTCGGCGGGTGCTGGCCGAGCCGGGAATCCTCACGCCAACTGAAGTCCTGGGTGGTTGCCACGCCATGACACCGAAGTACCTCTCGTACCAGCTCGAAATGAGTTGCGGCGCGCTCGGGGTGTCCACCATCGACCTCTTCCACCTCCACAACCCCGAGCACCAGCGGCCGGAGCTGGGTCCCAAGGCCTTCGACCAGGCCATGAGGAAGGCCTTCGAGGCCTGCGAGGGCTTCGTGCGGGAAGGGCGCATCAAAGCCTATGGTTGCGCCACCTGGAATGGTTTCCGTGTGCCGCCGGACTCCGATGAACATTTGAGCCTGGAAAACCTCCTGCGCGTCGCCGGGGAAGTGGGCGGGACGGACCACCATTTCCGATGGATCCAGGCCCCCCTGAACTTGGCCATGCCCGAGGCCTTCCTTGCCCCCACACAGCTCTTTGGAGGCCGTGAGATGCCGCTGCTGGAGGCCTGCCGGGCTGCGGGCATCCAGGTGCAGATCAGCGCGAGCATCATGCAAGGGCGCATCCTCAGGCAGCTGGAAAGCCAGCGCGCCGCTCTGGCCGACCTGTTCCCCGGCTGCGCCACGGCCGCCCAGATGGCCCTGCAATTCACCCGCTCCTGCCCCGGCGTGACGACCGCCCTGTGCGGCATGGGCCGGAAGGCGCATGTGGACGAGAATGCCCTGGTGATGGGCCTGCCGATAGTGTCTGTCGAAACGTTGAAGGGCCTGCTTGGGAACTGATTCGATTTTTTTCGAAATAATCCCTTGCGATCTGTTTCGAGAATATTAGAATTAGTTTCTGGAGGACGCCATGCCCAAGTTGCTGGCACGCAATGCCGAACGGCTCGCGGCCCTGGGCCACCCCGTGCGGTTGGCCATTCTCCGTGCCGTGGTCAAGGGGCCGGAGGCCGGCACTCCGGCGGGGGATCTCCAAGCTGAGGTGGGCATTCCCGCATCGACCTTGAGCCACCATCTTGCCACCCTGAGCGATGCGGACCTCGTCAAGGTCGAACGTTCGGGCAACTTCCTGCTCTACCGGTGCGATTTCAAGGCCCTGCGCGCACTCTGCGATTACGTCTGGAAGGACTGCTGCTCAGGGGGAAAAAGCTGCTGCTGATTTTTTTTCTGAGTCTATTTCGATTTTTTTCGAACCGATCAAACCATCTTCTCTAGGGGATATTTCATGCAAGGCCTACTCAAACCCAATGTCCCAGAGATCCTTGCGGCCCATCGGGTGGCAAAGTGAAGGTGCTATTCCTCTGCACCGGCAACAGCTGCCGATCACAAATGGGCGAGGTTCTCTTACGCCGCCTCCGGCCCGCCTGGCAGGTACATTCTGCCGGTCTGGAGGCGCACGGGCTCAATCCAGTGATGCTCCAGGTGATGGGGGAAGGCGGAAAGTTGCCGACCGACCTCCATTCTAAAACCATTGAAGATCTTATCTCCGCCGGGCATCCCCTGGATTCCTTCGATACGGTCGTGACTCTTTGCGGTGATGCCCTGGACCGATGCCCGGTATTGCCGGGAACGATCACCCACGAGCATTGGGGCCTTCCGAACCCGGCCCTATTTTTTGGTTCCGAACGAGAAATCCTCGGTCACTTCCGAAGGGTGCGGGATGACTTGAACCACCGGATGCAGCACTGGGCCGGCAACCACCCATGATTTTTTCCCAACCTTCTATAGGAGTCCACCATGACCCTCCTCCCTAATTCCATCCACGACATCGTCCGCGATGCCTATGGCAGAATTGCTTCCGGCGGCGGAAGTTGCTGTGGCCCCAACTCTGGATGCTGCGGCGGCGGTGCCGAGAGCGATGCACTGGCCCTTGCCCTGGGTTATTCCGCCGCTGAACTGTCTGCGATTCCAGAGGGATCCAATCTTGGCCTTTCCTGCGGCAACCCCACGGGGCTCGCCTCATTGAAGCCTGGTGAAACGGTGCTGGATCTCGGCAGCGGCGCGGGGTCCGATATCTTTATCGCCGCTTCTAAAGTGGGCGCCACGGGACAGGCCATCGGCGTGGACATGACCCACGAGATGGTGGCCAAGGCCCGCTCCAACGCTGCTTCGTTCCGCCGCCGCACGGGCCTGGACAACGTCACCTTCCACCTTTCGCAGATCGAGCAATTGCCTTTGCCGGATGCCTCGGTTGATGTGGTGATCTCCAACTGTGTGCTGAACCTGAGCCCGGATCAGCCCGCCGTTTGGCGTGAGATCGCCCGGGTGCTGCGGCCCGGTGGCCGGGTTTCGATTTCGGATCTCGTACTGTTGCGACCCCTGCCTGACTCCGTGAAATCCCAGGTCGCGGCCTACGTGGGCTGCATCGCCGGAGCCTCGCTGCTGCCGGACGTGGAGCGCATGGCCATGGAAGCCGGCCTTGAAGGACTGTCCATTGAAACCCACGGAGACGCCATCGACGCGATGCTTGATCCTTCGGATCCGCTTCACGCCGAGATTCTGAAGGAACTTCCGAACGGAATGTCCCCCGGAGACTTCGTCACCAGCGCCCTGATCAGCGCCCGCAAACCCAACTGAGGCTGGCATGACCGATGCCAAACGGCTCTCATTCCTCGACCGATTCCTGACGCTGTGGATCTTCCTGGCCATGGGCCTGGGAGTTTTGCTGGGATATGCGGTGCCCGCCTTCAACCGGGCCATCAACGCCTGGAACGTGGGCACCACCAGCGTCCCCCTGGCCGTAGGCCTGATCCTGATGATGTATCCGCCTCTGGCAAAAGTGAAATACGAGGAACTGCACCTCGTCTTTCAAAATAAAAAAGTGCTCGGTCTATCCCTGCTCCAGAATTGGGTCATCGGGCCATTGCTGATGTTCAGCCTTGCGGTACTCTTCCTGCGGGACAGGCCCGAATACATGATCGGACTCATCCTCATCGGCCTGGCCCGCTGCATCGCGATGGTCATCGTGTGGAACGATCTCGCCAAGGGCGACACGGAATATTGCGCGGGGCTGGTGGCCTTCAACTCCATCTTCCAGGTGCTGTTCTTCAGCGTGTACGCCTGGTTCTTCATCACCGTATTGCCCGCAAAGCTCGGCCTGCCGGGCGCGGTGGTGAACATCACCATCCTGGACATCGCCAAGAGCGTGGGACTCTATCTCGGCGTGCCCTTCGCAGCGGGCTTCTTCACCAGGTTTACCCTCGGAAAGCTCAAAGGGCTAGATTGGTATCACCGCGTCTTCGTGCCGAAGATCTCCCCCATCACACTCATAGCATTGCTCTTCACCATCGTCGTTATGTTCAGCCTCAAGGGCGGGACCATCGTTAAGCTGCCATTGGATGTGCTGCGCATCGCAATTCCTTTATTGATCTACTTCGTGGTCATGTTCCTGGTGAGCTTTTGGCTATCAAAGAAGGCCGGGGCGACCTATCCGCAAAGCGCGACTCTGAGTTTCACCGCCGCCTCCAACAATTTCGAGCTGGCCATCGCGGTGGCCGTAGCCACCTTCGGCATCGCCCATGGCGCAGCCTTCGCCGCGGTCATCGGGCCGCTGGTGGAAGTGCCAGTACTGATCGGCCTGGTGAGCGTGGCACTGTGGATTCAAAGGAAATACTTCGTCGATTCCACACTCCGCATCGAAGCCGCGGGCTGTTGCCCCAGCGAGAAGCCGGACTGACGGCTAGACTTCATCCATGTTCATTCTCGCGATCAGCTCCGGCCGCGGATTCGTGGAGACCCGATTGAAGACCATTCTCGGTTCGGGCATTGATGGCTTCATGATCCGCGAAAAGCAGCTCGAAACTGCTCCCCTGCTGGATTTCACTCGCCGGGTGCAGGACCTCGCGCCTACGATGGAATTGTGGGTGAATGGACGCCTGGACGTCGCCCTGGCGGCGGGCTGCGGGCTGCACGCGCCGGAAGCCTACCCGGAAGTTCCACCCGGAGCGGTATTGCTTTCCCGTCCCATCCATTCAGAGGGCCAGATCCAACCACGGATTGGGTGCCGGCAACTCTTGCTGGGACCCATCTTCACCGTTCCAGGAAAGGGCGCTCCTTGGGGTGTGGAGGGGCTTCATCAGGCATTGGAGGGAATCCCCCCAGGACCACGTGTCCTGGCCCTGGGTGGCATCTCCCCTGCAAATTCAATGTCGCTTCGCCATCCGAGACTCGACGGCATCGCTCTCATCCGCGCACTCATGGAGGCACCCGATCCTGCCCGCGTGGTGGAAGCCCTCCGCCAATCCTGGGATTGATCCACAGGCACCCTTCAAGATGGTTGTCTCGTCCCAGCGGCTTGGCACACAGTCCAGCCGCGCAACGATTACGGTGATACGGACATCATCCCCAAACGCGAACCGGATCTGGTGCATCGGCCTGTCGATCTTATGGGATCCCGGGCCAATGAATCCAGCGACCCCCGCACGCCTGCCCTGAAGTCGCTGCTACGGGAGCTCTGGCTCAGGCATATCAGGACCTGGTTCAGCCTGGATTAGGCCAGGGCATACAATGATCCATGGAGGGCGCCATGGATATTCCTGAAGAGCTCCGCGGTCTTGTGGGGGAATTGGGAGAAGCCCTGGTCAGCGCCATGGTGCTGGATGACCGCTGCCGAGAATTGACGACGCACATCCAGGCAGCCGGTTTCGACCTTTCACTTTCGCTTGAAGCCATGGTGACCATGCATTCCGCCAAGGATGACGATCATGGCCACCGACCCCTCTCGCCTGAATTTTCCGCTGATTTTTCAAGTGAAGATGAAGCGCTGCTGCGGAATTTTCGCATTGCGCTGGATTGATCGTGACGGCTGGCGGGGCACCGAGAGAGCAGGTCTGGGACCGTCCCGCTCCAGAGCTTTCTTCCGCCCAAATTCGCCCCACGGAGATGGATCGTGAAGAGCTTAGCGCTTGGCTCGAGACATTAGGTGAACCCGCGTTCAGGGGAGATCAAATCTTCAAAGGCCTGCATAGGCATCGTTTTTTCGCCTGGAATCACTTCACGAATCTGCCCCATTCCCTCCGGAAGCAGTTGGAATCCACCGTAGAATTGCGCTGGCCCGAAATCACCGAAACCATAGACAGCGAGGACGGCTCGACCAAGCACGCCTTCCGCCTTTCGGATGGCAAGCAGGTGGAGGGCGTTTACATGCCCTATCGAAACCGCACGACGCTTTGTCTCTCAAGCCAGATGGGCTGCGCCATGGGCTGCACCTTCTGCGCGACGGGCCAGATGGGCATCGTCCGGAATCTTTCCGCAGGTGAAATCGTTGGCCAGGTGGTGGCCATGCTCAATGCGCACGGACATTCAGGCGTGACACCCGTGAACCTGGTTTTCATGGGCATGGGCGAACCGCTCCACAACCTGGAGAACGTGATGAAAGCCTTCCGCATGCTCACGGATAAGGAAGGTCTTGGCCTTTCACCCCGGCGTATCACGGTTTCCACTTCTGGCCTCGTGAGCGGCATTGAACGCCTGGCCACCTATGCGCAACGGCCACGGCTGGCCTTGAGTTTGAATGCCACCACCGATGAATACCGTTCGCGAATCATGCCGGTGAACCGCGTTTGGAATCTAGCGGCCCTGGCCGATGTGCTGACGAGGTTCCCCCTTGAAAAGAAGGAGCGCGTGACGTTGGAATACGTGCTGTTAAGCGGCGTGACCGACAGTTTGGAGGACGGGCGGCGCCTGGCCCGGTTCGCCCGGGCATTCCCCTCCAAGATCAATCTGATCCCCTTCAATCCGCACGAGGGCTCGGGCTTTGAGCCGCCCTCCGAAGAGCGCATCAGCCAGCTTTGCCAGATCCTATCCAAAGCCGGACTCACCGTCAGCGTGCGCCGCTCACGGGGTCAGGACGTGGCCGGGGCCTGCGGACAGCTGGTGCGGGGGAAACACAATCCGGGTGACCCCGGACAAGGCTCTCGCTAAGAGAAAGGAGAGTCGTGCAATGATCGCCCGACACGGCCACCAAGAAGGCGATGGCTCCGATCACACCCCCAAGCTACGCTTTTCTCATCTACTCGCCATTTCGTCCGGCTCGCCGTCGCCCATCGGCTCGTCCAGCAACCTTTGGCTCCAGCGTGCCCTATCGTCCACGCTGGACTCTCGATCGATCAGGTGTCTATGAATTCAAATCTTGAAGCATCCTATGACCTCATTGCCTATCCAGCTGTCAGCCATTTCCATACTCGTATCGACAGGCTGCATTCCATCGGGGTATTGCTCGGGATGACCCCGCCGCCTGTGGAGACCTGCAGGGTGCTGGAACTTGGCTGTGGGCCAGGCATGAATTTGGTATCGCTTGCCTATCGAAATCCCGGGGCCCGATTCCTCGGCATCGATCTTTCGCGAGATCAAATTCGCCAAGCGCAGAAAACCGCGGCGACCCTGGGGATCGAAAACATTGAATTCCGCCATCAGGACCTCACCGAATTCGACCCTGAATCCGGCTTGTTTGATTTCATCCTGGTTCACGGCGTATTCGCTTGGGTGCCAGCTGAAGTGCAACAGAAGATCCTGCAAATTTGCCGTGATCATCTTTCCCCAGCTGGTATCGCTTATCTCAGCTACAACACGCTCCCAGGTTGGTACCAGAACCTCTGGGTGAGAGACATGATGAAGTTCGCATCAGAGAACGAAGAGGAAAAAAATAAAATCTCCAAAGCTCGGGCCTTTGCAACCCTGATTGCCCAGTCGCCAATGCTGGATACCGGCCGGAAAGCCTCCCTGCAAAAGAGTCTGCAGGATATGGAAAAAGAGTCTGACTCTTATCTGCGCCATGAGTTTCTTGAAATCACGAATCAGCCAATATACTTCCAGGAATTCATGGACCTGGCCTCGGCTCATGGCCTGCAGTACCTTGCTGATGCAGAAATCAACGCACTTATCCAAGATGAATGGCCTGCTGCGCTTCCGTTCACAACGGTCGAGGACAACCCCGTCTGGAAGGAGCAAATGTCCGATTTCCTTCGGACCCGGACTTTTCGGAAAAGCCTTTTGTGCCGGAAAGACATTTCGTTGGATCCCACCACCGCACCCCTTCGCTTAGGAGACATGTGGGCAGTGTCCTTCCTCAGGCAGGACCCTACTCCTGGCCCGTCTCCCGTTCCCGGGGCGACTCGCTATATAGATATTGGTGGGAAAGGGGGACTCTTCATTGCTCCGTCAGCCATGAACACCGCCCTTCTGGCAATGGAGGCGAGCTATCCGCACGGAATCCAGGTCAAAGCACTGATGGAAAGAGGTAGGGAGGCCGGATATCAAGATGACGACCACCACTTCGCAAAACGACTCCTGGAGCTTTGGAAGAAGGGGCACATCGATCTACTTCAATCATTGGCCAAGATGGCGAAGAGCAGAGGGGATCAGCCGATAGTCAGCCCTGTGGCACGCTATCAGGCCCTTTCCACAGACTGCCTCACCAACCTCGACCACTACCCCGTAAATGTCCACAAAGACTTCTGTCGTTTAATTCCACATATCGATGGGACTCGGACCGTGGCCGAACTGGCAAGCATGGCCCTCCAGGATGGGATCATTCCGGCCAGTCCCCAGGTGGATCCTTCGCTACAACTCAGCAACGCCACCACTCAAGTTCATCGTTTCCTGGATTGGTGTCTGCAGCATGGGCTCCTCCTCGGATAATCCCTGCCTTTCTTCCTTCCCTAGGGCTCAAAACACCGGATGGAAAACCCTCCACCTCCGCGGAATTTGGATGCGCGAGGGTCCTATGGCTATGGTGAACCGTCAATATCTCGCCGGTGGAACATGACACCGCAGCTTGGAGAATCAGATGCTCTTCGCCGCTACCTTTCTCCGCAGCGCGTCTAGGGATTGGCGGGCCTGCTCCAGTGCTGGATCCAATTGCAGCGCCTTCTCGAACATCTCAACAGCCGCTTCGTAGCGCCCCAGTGTTTCAAGGAAAGCGCCCGCGTTGCCATAGGCTGGAGCGAATTTTGGATCAAACCGGATTGCCTTATGAGCTTCCTTCAAAGCTCCTTCCTGATCACCCTTCTGTGCGAGCAACACGGCCATGTTGGAGTGGTAGCGCGGGTTCTGGGGATCCCGCTTCACCGCAACCTGGTAGAGTTCCATGGCTTCATCCATGTGGCCCAAAGACTGGAGGGCGATACCCAGGTGGGTATATACGGTTTCGCTTGTGTAGCCTGAGGCCAGTGCCTGGCGAAGCAGCGAAGCAGCCATGCCCATGTCGCCCCGGTTCAGGGCGATGGTGCCCAAGGCATAAACTGCAAAAGGGTTTCCTGGTTCCGCGGCGAGGACTTTCTGGTAGAGCATTTCCGCCTGCTGCAGACTCCCTGCCTTCTGAAGTTTATAGGCGGAATCCAGGGCGCCTGCCGTGGCAGGATCCTTCCGGAAAGGCCGCGGGGTTGCATTCTGTAGGCCGGGCCTCTTTGTAGCCATGATTCTCTCCAGGGGCGAATGGCCCCAACCCTCATCCTAGCCTGAAAACAGGTCGAGGATGATCAGTGGCCGCGGGGGTGGATTCCAGTCCCCTTCTCGAGGGATGCAACAGGGGCTTGCGGCCGATCCTGCCACCCTTATCCGTGTGGAGCGGAGAATCCTGCATTCCTGGAAATATTGGACATGCTCTGCTTGGTTTTCGAGGCCATCCGATGCGACGGGGCCATTTCGAGGTATCCGCCTGCTGTCTACAGGGGGAGTGTTGTAAAGTTAAGAGCAACCCTTGAAAAAGGTTCAATCGTCGCGCTGGATTCCTTTCCCGCAGCAATCAGGTCAGTTAAGGACACGCGGCCATTCCTTTCCAAGGCAAGAACTGGAACCTTTGAAGGGTGCCGCCCACGAAGAGAAGGAGGTGAATCTTTGAGAATCGACCCGATCGTGCGATGGGTGTGCGCGACTGCAGCCATCTGGGCGTCGGCAGGGGAACTCCAGGTCCAGCGCAAGGTCATGGACAACGGTATTACTGTGTTCCTGGTCCAGAACAAGACAAGTCCATTCATCCATTCCCAAATCGCCCTCAAGGGAGGGGCCATCGGCGACCCTCAAGGCGCCTCGGGTACCGCTGCCCTCTTTGCCAGGGTTATTGAACAAGGATTGCTGGCTCCGAACCACCTGGCAGAGGCGCAGGCCCTCGCAGCCCGCGAGGAATCCCTACTGGACGCTCTGGCCAGCGAGGAAGCCCGACAACGTGACCAGCGTCTCCAAGCGCACCTCCGGGGAGCACCAGAGCCCCCTGCCAGCCCAGTACACGAAGAGATTAAAGCCAAGCTTGCAAAACTACCGGTGGAATGGAACACCATGCTCCACAGGGCTGACCCCCCACTGCCTTTGCCGGAATCCCTCGCCTTCCCACCGACCGTCGTCGCAACCCATCAAGGAATCATAGTCACCTCGAGATTCCAGAAATCAGGGATGGAGTCTTGGTGCCAAGCGGAATCCCGACGATTGATGGCTTCAAATCCCGTCCTGCTTACAAGCCTCCGCAGCATGATGGAAGGGGACCTTGAACTCCGTGGCCCCGATTCGTTAGCCCGTTTAACCGAAACAACTTCCGCAACCGCTTTCCTCAGCCACCCCTATGGGCGCCCTGTGGAAGGGTGGCCGATGGAGGCCGCCGCCCTTCGATGGATGGATGTAGAGGCTTTCAGAAAGAGTTGGGTTCTACCTTCGCAGATTGCAATCACTTTCGTAGGGGACCTGGACTGGTCGGAGATCGAACCGGCGCTGAAACGGAGTTTCGGGGTATGGCGCACCTCTTCCCTTTCCACGCGAGAACCCGCCGAAGATCCTGCACAGAAAGGCGAACGCAGGGTCATCCTGGAAATCAATGCACCAGCAACAGCCTTCCAAGTGGCTTGGCACGTGCCGGGCATTGGGCATCCAGACCAACCTGCCCTAGAGATGCTGGCGGGTGTGCTGGGAACCGGCACGACCAGCCGACTGCACCGTGACTTAGTGGACTCGCTGCATATCGCTAGTTTTCTGCGAGTGGACTCCGGAAACATCGGAGCCCTACAGCCGGGCCTTTTCAGCATCACAGTGCAGGCAAAAGGAGAGACTGGGGCTGGGGATCTTGGAGCGGCTGTCGTCCGTGCCATTGAACAGATCCGTGAGCAGCCACCTTCACCGGACGAACTTGAACGGGTCATAGCCTTGGCGAAAGCGAAGGATTTACAGACCCTGGATGACCCCTCCCTGCTGGCGGAAGCTCTTTCGAAATCTTGGATCGACGGAGGGGATCCGGCGGTTTTCACCCACCGCATTGCCCGTCTTGAGAAGGTGACCGGCAAAATGGTCCGGGAGGTCGCGCAGAAGTACTTGATCGAATCCAATCGCACCGTCTCGATCATCCGGCGTCCATCGGATATAGCCCAGTCCGCCGAATCCAAGCAGATCGATGAAACCTTGAGGAAGAAACTCCGGGAGCTCATCGGTCGGCAATATCCCAATTCCACCAAGGCCGATGAAGCAGTCGATACCCAGATGATCCAAATCCGGCAGCTCCCCTTGCAGGGTAAAAAGAAAATGCTGATGGAGCTGGAAAAACGACTTGCGGCACCGCAAGGAGAGGGGAAGAAATGATGCACCCGACGCATCGAATCTGTTCAATCGTCCTTTTGGCCGTCGGGCTTCTCCATGCGGGGCCTAAATCTGGCCCCGAAGGGATCCCTGACGCTCCCATGGTGTTCCGCCTTCCCAGTGGTCTCAAAGTCGCCTACTGCCGTGACGCCATGCTTTCGGGAACGGAAATGCGGATTGATTTTGATGTCTCCCACTTGCCCCAAACCAAAGGAAGTGGGCTTGCCCTCTCTTTTGGATTCCGTCTGATTGGCGAAGGTGGGACTGCGGCGATGAATTTCCGCGATTTCTCGAAGGAACTGGAACGATTGGGCACAAGTCCCGAATTCTTCGAAGACCCCGATTCATTCTCCCTCCGGCTCCACACTGACCCCCAGCATCTTGAGACGATTCTCGGCTTCACCGTGGATCTGCTCCGCTCCCCATTCGTGGCACCGGATCGGCTGTACTTTGAGAAGGAATTGGCCGTGCGGCGGCAGTCCACCCTGCTGGAACAGCCACTGGAGCGCATTCAGGTCCTGTTCGTCGACTGGGCGAGGGGTGAAGGCCGCGGCGGTCTGTCCCCTCTGGAAGCCATCGACGCCGTGGAGCCCGCAAAGGTCATCGCAGCACAGAAAGAGCTCCTCCGGCCTGAACGCATGAAGGTTCTTCTGGCCGGACCACTGCCCTTCGAGGTGGTGCGCGAATGGGTGGAGAGCCGCCTGCGGGACTGGGCGTCCACCAGCGCGGAAGCGGAAACGTTGGTTCCACGGAGCGACCAAGGTCCGCGCGCTGCGACGATCAAGGCCCCGGCCTACGGCAATCGGCAAGCCTTCGCCTTGGGGTTGGCCATGCACTCAGGCCCGCGCTCAGCATCCTTGGCCCTTGCAGGGGAGTGGCTAGCATGGCGGGCCGCGCAAGACCCCCGAAGTTTGCAAAATGCGGTCAAAGCCATTTGCACCCAGGGCGGAACCATCCTTCCTGCGGTTCTCGGTTTTGCGGCGGCGCCACTTCCCAATGAAACCGTAGCTTGTCGTGCACAGCTTCAAGAATGGCTGCACGCCTTACTGACCAATGGGATCCAGCCAGCGGAATTCGAACTTCTGCGAAAAGCCCTCATCCTCCGTGAAGAATCCCGCCTTTCCTCCGCCATCGAAAGGGCTCAGGAAGCCGCTTTGGCAGATGGAAAGTCCACCTTCCTTGCCGATCTTAGGGCCCTTGCCCCAGAGCGCTTCCATACCTGGGTGAAGGAGCAATTGAAGCTCAACCGTCTGCAGACCTTGGCCATAGAGTACCAAGCAGGCGCCGAGAACCCGCCCTCCACCTCTAAATAGATCCAAACCTATACCCGGAGAATGCCCATGCAATTCCTACTTCCGATGCTCCTCACCCTCATAGCTCAGCCGGCCCCGGCGAAACCGGCGTCCACCCATTGCGTCCTCCACATCCAGGGCAGCCTCAACCACAAGGCGAACACAAAGATGGCCCAGATCCGGACCTCTGAGACATTTGAATACAGCATTCCAGGAAACCTCTCAGAGGTGACTGCACCGTCCGGGCTGGTGACCTTCGATTTTGTGGCTGATCCCAAGGCCGCCGAGAAGGGCACCGCAAAGCTCTCCATGAAATCCTCCACTCTGAGGAAAGGCGTCATGGAGGAAATCGAATTCACAGGGAACAAGCTCCAGGCCATCGGAACGATCCGATTCATGGCTCGCGCACGGGGACAAAGCATCTATCCCGTAGGTTCCCTCTACGTGCAGGGTCTGGCGAAAAAAACCCTCCTGCCCGCAGCCAATACTGAGGCGAAGGAAGAGGCTCGCTTCATGCTCAGCCAACCCTTCCCCACCCTGGACCCTAAGCTTCCCGATGCCGCACGGCCCGAGATCAAGTTCACCGCCTATTCCCTCTGGGCTCTTCGGAACATCGCCTCCGATGGGACGCTAACCGGTTCCATCATCTATCCCGGGGGCGGAGGAGGCGCGATAACCTCCAGCGGGCAGGTCGACATCCGGTTCGTTTTATCGAAGTAGGCCCCACGCAAGAAGCGGCCGCTCAGGTAAAGGCCTCGGTAAAGACACGCTCGAATTCTTGAACGACCTGTGGATTCTCAAAGAGGCCGCCACAACGCTCACGGATGTCGGCCTGCACCCCCGCACGGAAGGCGGGATCAAGCCCAAGGCGAAGGGCGATCCTCACATAATCATCGCCATCCTTGGCGATGCAGGCATCGATCCCCATGTGCCAATACATGGAAGCCGTGTGACGGCTGCGTTGGTAATCGCCCGGCAACGTCACCACTGGCGCTCCAAGGGAAAAGGCCTGCAGCGAGGTGTTCATTCCACAGAAATGGGTGGTGTCCAGGATGACATCCGAGATCGCCAGGAGACTCATGAAATCCAGGTGGGGCATGGGTTGCAGGAAAGTCACACGGTCCGCCACATCCGGCATCGCCTGGCCGAATCGCCGCAGCAGAGCCTGTGTCAGAGCCTCATGTCTGGAGGCGATGAGCACGAGCCGGCCCTCGGGATCGCCGCGCAGGATTCCCGCCAGTGTGGAATCAAAATCCGGATGAAATTTGAATAGGGTCTGGGGACAAGTGTAAAGCCGTCCGTGGGGTTCGAGGCCAAACTGGTCGCGAGTCTTCATGGCCTCGGGGGATTCAGGCCGGAAATAGTAGGTGGGCGCGGCAATCCCGCGGAGCTTCACCAGACGCTCGCTGTAGTGGGCTTCCGCCCCTTCAGGCTCAAAACCTGCACAGGAGATCCACCAGTCCATGTTGCGGATGCCGGTGGTATCTGGGTGTCCGTGGCGCACGCACTGCAGGGGGGCGAGGCGGGCGAAGGCCAGGAAATAGGTCATGGGGTCCATCCCTATGTCCTGGTAATACAAAATGTCCAATCGGTCTTCGGCGATTCGGCGCCGAGCGGAATCCAGATCAAGAGGAAGCACCACCGCATGCTCAGCTTGATCGCGGATGAAAAGACCGAATTCATCATTGGGCTCATGAAAAAAGTAGACCGTCTTCTCAAAACGGGCTGGATCGAGCTTCGCGATGATTCCTCTAGAGGAGCGTCCAATGCTGTGGTTGCGGAAATTCTGGGAAATGAACCCAATTCGAAGTCGGCCCGGTTGGCGCGTCTGTCCGCAATGGGGCGCGGTGAAGAGGAGCGATGGACAGGCCTTCTCGAACATCCGCGATGTGGCTACGTTCAAATCCTTATCGCCCAGACCGTGGTAGGACAGAAAAAAGTATGTGCAGCCAACTTCATTCACCGGATCCAGGATCAGGGGTGGGTCTGCCTCCACGCGCGCCACTTCCGAGGCATAGCGGGCGCGGACTTTCGTGATTTCCCCGGGACCGCACAGAGCTGGGACCAGCATTGCAAGTTTGATCCGCAACTCCCCCCGGCCGGACTGTGGTTCCGCAGCCAGAGCCGCTTCATAGCAGCGGCGCGCGTCCTCCATCTGGAATATTCCCCGATGCGCATCGCCCATGGTATTGAGGGTCGCAGCATGGCCGGGCCGCAATTCCAGCACACGACCCAGGACCTCCAGTGATTCCCGGTTCCGGCCCAACTCGAGCAGACAATTCCCCAAGCGGCTATGCGCCTCGACCAGCCCGGGCGCTAATTCCACTGTGTGCCGATAGGCGGGTTCGGCCCTTTCAAGATGACCCGCGCGTTCGAAGGCCCGGCCCACCGTGAAATGGATCATCGGATTCCGTGGTTCAAGTTCCAAAGCCCTGGCAAGGTTTTCAAACGCGGATTTGATTTCCCCTCTCCGGGTGCAGATGTCAGCCCGCAGACACAGAGCCCCCGCATGTCTTGGCTCTTTATGGAGGATCGAATCCAGGATGCTCTCTGCAAGGGCGCTATCGTTCCTGGCAAGCGCATCGAGGGCGGCCTCAAGCGAAATCACCGTGTCCCTCCAACCCTGGCTGCCAGCTGTTCACCATCCATGCCAAACCTCGACGGAATCCAGCACGGAGGCGGGTTTCAACCTGTTTTTATATCAGTAAGCGACCACGAATACACCGCTGAGGGCATCGGCGTAAGCCATGGGAAACCGCTTCTCGAATGGTGCTTTCCCAAGGTCGCGAGATGTACCTGTAGCCCCCTCATCACCTTCCTGCCATAGAGCCCGCACCTTGATGACAAACGCCCGGCTATCTCCGGGGATGGTTTGGCCCATGGAAGAAAAGCTGGGTAGGAAGAGCCGCTGGACCGCCCCCGCGCTGCCCTGGTGCCCCATGTGCACCTCCCGCAACAAGGCCAGGCTAGTGCGGGGCACGCTCGTCCCCAAGGCTGTGACGCGGTAGAGGGATACGACATAGCCCGAGGGTGGTCGGGGGTCCGCCGCGCTGGGTTGGAAGGAAATCATGAAGGTGGAGAACGCGCTGAGACGATGGTCTGTGCCGGTCCCATTGCCATCCTCAAGCTTGAATGAGGGCGCTCCTCCAGTAGGCCCACCATGGACCATCTCCATTGCGCTTCCAAGGAAAAGATCCAGGCGTGTGCCAAAGGCCAGATTCCCAGAGGCGGTGTTGCTTTTAAGGTCGGCCACCTGGATCTGACGGACAGGAGTGATTACCGGCCCCCGGCCCGCCGGATCCGTGAGCAGTGCGTGTCCCTTGGGAAGCACGGCTCCGGCCTCCAGCAGCACCTTCGCGACCAGATCCGAAGGTCCCTGATCGGGGAATTGCACCTTGCCGACGAAGCTGTGGCTCAAATGGATCACCTCCGTGAATTCCGGGGGCAGCCATGTGTCGGACCAGCCCCGGATCACGCCCGGGAAATCGGTTTCGTTGATGTCGGTGTGTCCCGTATTCCACCATTGCGCCAGGATGGGGCTCCCAGGCTCAATTCCGGCTTCCCCCAGAACGCCAGATTCAGATGTCTTCGAACGGTCTTTGAGAGCGTAGACAACCAAGGTGTTCGAGGGGATGCCATCATAGGTGGCCGCCCCGGAATCGAACTGGGCTGCGGTTGTACCTGGCCCGGATGCAGCGGAATCCGAGGAAGGATCTGCCACCCGCACACGCGCCGGGCGGTTTGGAGCCGATGGAGCCCCCATGAGATCCGCAAGACCCTCGAATGCGGCCCGCCGCCAGGCCTTCATACCCGTCCCCGTGCTGATTGGCTGGGTGGCCAGGTTGTCAGATCCCGCGAACAGCACTTCCGCGAAGGGGTTGGAGACGAAGGGGCCCATGGTAAGGGGCTGGCCGAGCACCGTTGCACCACCATGCACTGAAGGAGAGGTACCCTCGGTGACCACCGATCCGGCCCAGGCGCCATAGGCGTTGGCGATGCCTCCGCTGGCCTGTTTCATCCAAAGGAACATGATTCGGTCCTTGGAGGTGGGAGTGTCCAGAAGGGCGGGATTGGCACTGGCGTCTTCCGGGAAGCCTGTGAGGGATGGATTGGCTGGATTGATAGCCACCGCAAGTTGGGAGGCCACAGCCTGGGTTGCATCCGTCCGGAAGGTTGTATCGACGAAGATCTGGGTGAGAGGCTCCGCTGCCGCTGGTGCCAGATAGCCGCGGATCCCCACCCAGGGGATGTCGCAGTATTGGCCCCCGCCAACGGGCGTTGTGTAGGCGTTGGGAAGCTGGTTGCGACCGTCAGAGTTGTTGGGCACCCACAGAGAGTTCGTCACCGCATGAATAGGCTGGTGGGGGTGCGTGGTCCGCAAAGCGCCAGTCCCGCTGTAAGTTGACGGCGCAGTGGTGAAACCGTACTTGCCGAAGTAGTTCAAGGGGGATTTATCGAAGCCCGGAGGGTTGACACCGGGGGTGTTGCCCGTGACGAAGAAACGGGCATTGCCGCTCAGATTCGGAGTGGCTACCTGGATCAGATCGGTTTCCTGGAAGGAGTTGGAGCTTCCAACCACCGGGTAGCCCGGGGCGCTCTGGGAAATGGTCTGGGGCCAGAAAAAGGTGAGCCGCAGTGTTGCCCAATGCGTGAAGAAGGTTCCAAGGTTGTCCACGTTGACGGCAGGAACAGTTAGCTGGGGAAATAGCACAGGTCGGCCTGCCACCTGCGCGTGGACGTCCACATCTGACTGCGCGCGCCCCCAGATCCAGCGCCGGGAAAAATCGGGCATGCCCAATTGCCTGGGGGTGATGATGCCATCGCCGGACCAGGGCCGTGCCACCGAAGGCACTACAAAGAGATAACCCGCATTGGAAGGCACCGAACGCGCCCAGGCCATTCCGTCAGCGTAGGGGCCCGACACAGTGAGGGTCCTTCGGACGGGAGTGCCCCCGGCGTCGCCGGGGGTGGCCCACTGCACCAGGCTCACGGTAGTGCTGGCGGGACTCGCGGCCATGCCCGCAGCGTGAGCGGCGGGATGAAGAGTCTCGTTCAAAGGATTTGGGGGATAGAGGCGGTCGGCCCCGTTCCGTGAGCCATCCAGCGTGAGCCAATTCCCCGCCGTGGGGCTAGGATCCCCAAGCGAATAGTAGTATCCGCTGGCCGGCGCGCCTTGACCGGCGACGGCATTCCCCAGGAGGTGGCTCCCGTAGGTCAGGATACCCGTCGCGGATTCCTGTTTCTGGGGGGCCACGCTGAAACCTTCGGGGAGGTAGCTGAAGACATAGGCATTCCCGCCAGTGACGGTATTCCCGGCTGCGGTGAACAGCCCCTTCGCAACATAGGCATCCGCTAACGTATCGCTGCGTTGGCGTATCCGGTGGTTCAAGAAACGGACTGACCCCTCTATGGGTCCCACGCGGAATTCCAGGGCCGAGGCCTTGGCGTACTGATCCTCCACAATCAGGGGAAAACCATACTGCCCGCCGCCCAAATAGCGATCGAGCTGATACTGGGTGCGGACCGGGGCCCATCCTACGGTGACTACTCCAGGGCTATAGGGCCCCTGGATCCATGGGTTGTAGAAACTGAAATTCAAGCTTTCCAAGGGGAGCACGCCAGGCAGATTCCCGGTGCTATCAACAGCCGGAAAATGCGTGCCCGATCGCAGCCCGGATAACGCCCCGCTCACCTGCCCGTCTGCGGCGATGGCGCGGGTCCCCAGGTCAATTTGCAGGGCATCTTGATGGCCGTCCGTAGCCATGGAATCGGTGTCCCAGATTCCATAATCATCGCCGGGGCTATCGGGCAGGCCAGGACCCATAACCTTCCAAATGAACTTGGCTGGGGCGCTCGGGCTCTCCGTATCTGAGGACTGCACCCCCAGAATGGAAGGCCGTCCTGGGGATCCGGTTCCACTGCCGCCCCCCACAGATACGCCAGAAATCGGAGTGCTGGCACCGATGAACTCCTGCAACGGTCCGATCGTCGGAACATCATTGGGCAGCACACGGATGTTCATCGTGGTCTCTGCGGCAAAACCTGGTGTAGGCTGACCGCCCAACGTTTGTTGGGCCATCACGATGAAAGACCAGTTGGGCGGATCACCGGCAGCTGAGACCGCGTCCCCGCCCGGGTTGCCGATGCCGCCCGGGAGTCCATTGGGTTTCCAGGTTATCTCCCCGCTGACGGCATCGATGGTGGGGTAGTTGGGACTCCCGGTGGCTGAATACGGCGCGCCGAACCGATAGACCGATCCCGGCTTGATCATGAAGCGGATCGGGTCCGATTCCGCATCCACCGCTTT
This sequence comes from Holophagaceae bacterium, assembly GCA_025358435.1. Taxonomy (GTDB): domain Bacteria; phylum Acidobacteriota; class Holophagae; order Holophagales; family Holophagaceae; genus JANXPB01. Next base: position 19,587 of record JANYJQ010000162.1, on the reverse strand, counting down.
GAGAAACGCACGCCAGCCCGTGGAGAGCAGAGTAGATGCTGAGTTTGTGAGGTACTCCGCGTCCGTGGCAAGGGGGTCCGAATAGTTGAACCGCTCACGCCACAAAATCTTGGCCCGCTGCACAAGGGGCTCGTGCATGGCCACGCCGCCAACAGTCTCGGTGTAGGCGGGGGCAGGCGTGAAGAACGGCAATGTGTCCGGCTGCGGCGTCCACGTGAAAATTTTCTGATCCTCTCCACCCCTTCCGTCCGAAACCTTGACCGCGACGGTGCGGGCGGCAGTATCTGCTACGGGGTTCCAGGACAAAATACCGGATGCAGTGATGGCGATACCCGCAGTAGCAGGCACCACGCTGACCAGCGACCAGGTCAACACGTCTGAATTGGGGTCCGTGGCGCTGAGCTGCGCCCCCGTCACGGGGTGGTTCACCCGCACCTGGGGCGGCGTGAAAGCCTGTATGACCGGAGGGAAATTGTTGCCGAACACCGTCATCGTGACCGTGAGATCCGTCTGCGCCCCCAGCAGTTCCGCACTGCCGGGCAGGCGGTCCTGGGCCCGCACCTTCAACCGGGTGCGTTTGGCGATGGCACCGGCTGGCACCTGCGATGAAACTGCAAAATTGGCGCTGGTCGCACCTGGATTGATGACACTGATGATGCTGTCGGCGACGCCCGCAAAGGTGCCGGTGGTGCCCGGGTAGTCCACTGCCTGCTCGACGCTGCCAGCCACCAAGCCAAAAACTACCTCGTCTGCCTCGGGGTCCGTTGCGGTGGGAATGTAAGTGTAGGTCGGTGGATTCCCACTGTTCACGTTAGTGAACACGGTGGATGCGGGACTGGTGAAAGTTGGAGCGCCATTCGCAGCGACCTGGATGGTCTTGCTGGAAGGGCCGGATACGCCGCCCTTGGTGTCCTGGGCGGTAACCTGCAGGGTTTGTGGCCCAGCGGCGGCAGCCTGGAAGGTCAGGTGGGTGCCGCTGATGGTGGCGCCCGTGGTGCTGCTCGAGAACGTTATGGCATCGCCATCTTCATCAGAAGAGGCCAGGGTGTAGGTGACCGGATGACGTTGAATAGCCGAGTCCGGGCCTGTGATGACCGGTGGTGTCGGCGCGTGGTTCGGAGCGGCAGGAGGCGGTGGGGCGCTGGCGCCGCTGGAACAGCCAATTGCGAGCGCTGCCAATCCGAAGCAGACCGGGATGAAGAACCGGACAGGGCGCAGCGGCATGGAATCCTCCAAACGATGGGTGCAACCGGGAGAGTGATCCCACCGCAACCTTTCATATTAGCGGAAGAACCCCGGTTCCAGTACAACGAAGAGTCAGCCTTGAGCGCGAAAAGTAGCCTCAACCTTCACAATAGGAAGTCCACATCGCACGGTAAGCCGATTCCAATTCCTGAGTGAAACCTTCTTCGTCCCGCAAGGGTGAGGCTTCCATGCGCGCCCGGAGGCTTCCCCGAAGTGTTTCAAGGGCATCGAGGTCCGCGGCGAAGGCCACTGCCTTCTGGACGTAGGCATCCTTGTCAGGCGCCACCCAGTCCTCAAGACCCAGGTTGATCAGGATGCTTGGGCCCGCTTTGACTACATCCCAGTAGTCAAGGCAAAGCATCGGAACCCCCATCCAGAAGGATTCGCAGACGGTTGTGAGCCCCACCATGGGGAATGGACCCAATGCGATATCCAACTGCCGGTAGTAGGCAAGGTAATCCGCGATGGCATCCGCACGCTGCAGGAACTGCACCCGCTCTGGAGCTATGCCGGCCTGCTCCAGCCGGTCGATCCAGCCCGCGCGGGTCTGGGTGTCCGCCGTGGAAGACCCAAGCAATAGCAGTCGTGAACCCGGCACCTCCGCCAATATACGGCTGAAGGCTCCCACCATGCTGTTCGAGATCTTCTCCATGTTGGACAGGCAGCCGAAGGTTATAAAACCGTTGGCGCGGGCGGGCAGCGGGCCTGGATCGGGAGCGTTGGGCAGGGGACGGTAACAAACGTGGGTGCGGGGCAGGCGCCAGATTTTTTCGACGCTTAATGCTTCGGCCCCTGGCGGGTCCAGGTGCTCATCGCTGATCCGGTAGTCGATGGTGGGCAGCCCGGTGGTGCTCACATAACCTATCCAATGCAATTGCACCGGCGCTGGCTTCAGTGCCAAGGCCATGAGGCGGTTGCGGGTCGTGTGTCCCGCCAGATCCACCAGCAGATCGATTCCATCTGTCTGGATTAAATCAGCCACTTGTTCGTCTCCCATGCCCAATGTGGATCGCCAGTGGTCGAAGTGGCCCTTGAGCCGCTCAGTCACTTCATCGGGATAGGGCACGTCTGCATAGGCAAAGATCTCAAAAGCACTGTGGTCATGGCGCTCCAACACGGGTTCCAGGAAGAAGGTGGTCGCGTGGGTGCGGAAGTCGGGGCCGATGTAGCCGATGCGCAGGCGCCTCTTGGGATCTTTGATATTGGCGTGGGTCCGTACCGGGGCCTGGGCCACCCTGGACATGGCGTAACGGCCCCATTTGGCGTGGGCTTGGTGGATGGTCGCCGTGGTCTGGGTTTCGTCGTTCCGAATGAAAAAGAGGACCGCATCATGCACGTCCATCTGGGTGAGGTCCAGATTGACGGCGGCAGCAAGAGCCTGCATTCCCTCATGGATTCGTCCCTGCGCGATGAGGATGCGACCCCGCAGTGCCAATGCCCGTGGATGATTGGGGGCTTTGAAAAGCACCTGGTCCAGGCGCCCCAGGGCGCCGGTCAGAAAACCGTCCTGGCGCATCCGCTCAGCTATCGCCAAGTTGGCTCTCGGGTGGCTCGGGGCCAACGACAACACATGTTGGAAAATCTGGAATGCGCCATCTGGATCCCCAGAACCCATCATGGCGTCGCCCATGTCGGCCCAGGCATCTGGGGACTCGGGCCTGGCTGCTACGTTCGCCTGCATTGCGCTCAGGACCGCGCTGCCATCACCCTGCTTGGCGAGCAGCCGCACTATCCCTTTCCGTTGGTAATCATTCATTGCCGGAAGATCGGGATCTTGTTCGATGGCGCGGCCGAGGTGGGCCAGAGCGGCATCCATGTTGCCTCGCTTCATCTCCACCTTCGCCAGATTCTGGTGTAAAGCTGCATTGTCTGGATTCAGCGCCAGAGCGGCGGTCCAGACCTTGTGAGCTTCGTCTTCTTTCCCGCTTAGGATCAGGATGGTTCCCAGATTGGCCCGATACCCGGCCCGGGAGCCATCCAATTCCACGGCACGCATGGCCGCAGCCTCGGCCTGGGGCAGGCGGCCCTGCTGCAGCTCCAGCACCGCCAGCAAATCGTTCACGTCGGCGCGTCCCGGTTCGAGTTGGAGCAGGCGCTGGTAGGCCTCCGCCGCTTCAGCCAAGCGGCCCTCGCGATGAAGGCGGGTCCCCTGCTGGTGAAGTTCGACTACGGTCAGGGTATCTGATGCCATGGGGTCTCCGGCGCGGATGGTTCAGGAATTCATAAGCTTAGCTAAGAACTTAGCGGCAGCAAACTACCGGGGTCAATTTGATGATCGTCCAACTCAAGGCGCCGTTAAGCACTGGCCAGAGATGCGCTGGCCAGTGCCTAACGGCCTCCCAGGTTGTACTGTTGGCTGTGACATTAAAAAAGGGGCCCCGAGGGGCCCCTTTTCCGATCGCGAGGATCTGAGAAGTATTAGAAGCGGCCGACGAATACGCCAGAGACGCAATCAGCCCAAGCCATGGGGAAGCGGGTACCCCAAGGCTCTTTGCCCATGTCGAAGCTGTGGCCCATCTTGCCTTCAGAGCCTTCGATCCAGACATTGCGGACACTCACAGCCCAGAAGGCGGTGGTCTGAGGCTTAGGAACCTTACCGTTGGTGAGGGACACCAGTGGGGGCATGTTCAGGGTCTGCAGGGCGCCGACGCCACCGATGTGGCCCATGCGGTATTCAGCCACTGGCGTTGCGATGGTCTGTCCGCCGCCGTTGTTTTCGACGAAGTAGACCGTGGCGATGTAGCCAGAGGGATGACGCTGATCGTTGACAGCAGGCTGCCAAGTCAACTGCAAGTTGCTGTAGCCGTTTAGGGTCCAGTCGGCAGTGCTGTTGCCGTCGAAGATCTTGTAGTCGGGCGCGCCGACCGCCATCTTGCCGGTAGCCGGCGTGACAGCGTTGCCGTTGAAGATGTCGAGCTTGGTGCCGACTTTAACTGCGCCGGTAGCCTGGTTGCTCTTCAGATCGTTGATGGCCAACTGGCGGACAGGTGTGACCACCGGCCTGATGCCACCAGCCTGGGACAGGAGGATGTGGCCCCTGGGAGCGATCACGCCCTGTTCCAAGTAGAGCTTCTGAATGACATTGCCTGCGGCATTGAGGCCAGGAGCGACGACCTTGGCGACGAAGTTATGCCTGATCTCGACCACCTCTGTGAATTCGGCGCTAGGCAGCCATTCATCGGCGAAAGCCTGGATGACCGCTGGGAACGAGGTGAGAGCGATATCTGAGGTGGGCATATCCCATGGCAGGGGGCCCGCGGGTTTGGTGTTTTCTGGGTTGGTGTTCCACCACTGGGCGAGTACGGGAGCACCGGGTTCAATGCCGGCTTGACCCAACAGGTTGGAGTAGGAGGTGCGGTCGTTCGGTAGGGGCTTGGTGCCGCGGTCGCGGATGCCGTAGACCACCAGGCTGTCGCGGACGATGCCGTCATCCATGCGGAGGTTGCCGTCCCAGAGGCCATTGGTGATCAAGCTCGTGTCGCCGGCAAAGATGGTCGGGTGGACGGGTTTGACGACTCTTGAAAGGCCGAACTGGGCAGGTGCGCCCATGACGTTGCTCAGGAGTTCGAACTCAAGGCGTTTCCAACCATCAGGGCTGATGCCCGTGGAGCCGGTAACCGTCTGGTTGGCTGCGCCGATCTGACCGTCCTTGACAGCGAAGGAGATCTGGGCCTGGGTGTCAGTGAGGGCACCAGGAGCATGGGACATCGTGAACGCGGGGGCTGTGGTGATGGCGCCCTTGGCGACAACGGAGGAACCCGCGATCAACTGACTTCCGGCCCAGGCGCCATAGGCATTGGCATTTTTGGCGAGCGACGTCTTCATCCACACTGCGAAGATGCGGTCGTTCAAGGTGGTCGAGAGCAGGGCCGGGTTGGCGTTGCGGTCAAGCTTCTTGCCCGTGGGCGACACATCGTTATACTTTTGGCCCTTGCCGATCGTCAACCAGGTGATCTGGTGAGAGTGATGGTTGACGTCCACTGCATTGGGCGCGAGCGTGGAGTTCATGTTCAGCGCGGGAAGCAAGCTACCGTCGAGGTATCCACGGATGCCAACGAAGGGGATGTCGGTGTAACCCGAACCGCCGGCGGGGGTGTTGTAGGAATTCGGGAAATTGAAGTGCAGATCGGCGTTGTTGGGAATCCAGATGGAGTTCGTCACCACGTGCATGGGCTGGAAGGGCGGAGTGATCGCATTCGCCACGCCGGTAGGTGTGACGTCGCCAGGAGCCGAGATGCCGCCGGTGATGCCGTACTTGCCGAACCAGTTGCGGTCGGTGGCATCGCCCTGTTCCTGGATCGGAAGGGCGATCGGAACGCCGCTGAAGACGAGCCCGGCCGGGTAGTTGCCGGTGAAGAAGAAGCGCGCGTTGCCCGAGAGGTTGGGCGTCGCGATCTGCATCACGTCCTGCTCACTGAAGACATTGGGGGCGCCGGCGGACAGGTAGCCCGTCGCGGTGTTGGTCACGATGTACGGCCATGTGTAGCTCAAGCGGAGGCGTGGGGCCTGGACGTCGATCTGGCCGACACCGATGCCGCTAGTGCCCGTGGTGGAGTCACCAATGGTTTCTGTCCATTCCGTGGCTGGGGAGTACCAGATTTCACGGCCTGGAGCGATGTAGGCATAGTTAACTTCGCTCTGGGGCTGGCCATAGTAGTGGTGCATGGCCTGAGTGAATTCGGAGTCATCACCCTGCTTGGGGGTATTGAGGAAGCGGGGGGCATTGTAGCCATCGTTGCTGTGTTTGATGGCGGCCGCAGAAGTCCAGTTGTTGCTGTTGTTGATGAAGAAATCGTAGGGGCTGTTGGAAGGAACGATCTTGGCTTTGACGGTGTTGTCGGCATAGGGGCCGGACACCGTGACATTGATCTTGACTGGATCGCCACCGGTGCCATCGGGCGTGCCGCCCTTGAACTGCACGAAGGTGAGGGAAGCACCGGCCTTGGTGCCGACGGTCGCGGCCGCGTGCGAGGGGCCGTTCAGTTCTTCATTGAGGGGGTTGGCCGGGTATGGTTCGTACCAGGTGGGGCCGAGCTCGAAGACACCGGTATTCAGGCCGTCAAGTGTGTGCCATGCGCCGGCGCTGGCATTGTAGTAGTTGCCGGAAGCAGGGGCTGGGGGCAGGATGGCTTTGGTATTGACGCCGGAGGCGAAGGCGCCCGCGCCATCACTGCGGCCGAAAAGGTTGGCGCCGTAGGTGGCGTTGGTGTCCAGATCGACCCATTCGTTATAACCAACGGTTCCAGGACCGGGGATAAGGTCACCATTGTTGCTGATGCCCTTGGGCAGGTAGCTGAAGACGTAACGTTGGTCAGTGGTGAGTGCAGAGGTGTGGGTGTTGCCGGTGGCTGTGAAGGTGCCGCGAGGAGCAGCATCCCAGGCAGCGGTTACCAAGGTCTTGGTCGTGTCACCCAGCCAGACATAGCGGCTGTTGAACATGAAGACGGTACCGAAGATCGGGAAGATGGACTTCTCGCCCTTGTTCATGCGGCCGTATTGATCCTCGGACACCAGGCCGAACTTGTAGGCGCTCTGGCCGATGTAGCGGCCAAGGGTGTACTGGATGCGGATCGGGGCCCAAGATACGATCTCGCTGCCTGGGCTGGCGGTGGCGCCATCGATCCAGGGGTTGTAGAAACCGTTGGTCAAGCTGTTCGCGGCGTCGACGGCCGGAAGGTTGTTGTAGATATCAAGGGCCGGATAATGGGTGCCGGACACGAGGCCGGTCAGAGGACCGTTGACCAGGTGGTCGGTGGCATGGCCAGCGCTGGCATCGGTTTCAGCCCGGTAGCCGAAGTCGATCTTGATGGCGTCCATATGGCCATCGAGCGCGGTGGTGTTGGGATCGAAGAGCCCGTAATCTTTCAAGCCGTTCCAGTTCTTGCCGAAGTTCGTGCCGCCGGGGGTGCCGACGACCCAGATCCAGCTGGAAGTGGGGGCATCGGTGTGGGGGACCACTCCGGTATCAGAAGCCTGGGGTTCCTGAATCTGGGGACGACCGACGCCAGCAACGGCGGAACCGCCGTCGTAATAGACGCCATGGAGCAGGTCGGCCAGAGTCGACTCATCCAACCAGATCAGGTCGGCTGGGCCCTGGTAGGGACGATCATTGGGCTCGACCTTGATGATCAGGGTGGTTTCGTTGAACTGCCCGGAGGTGGCTACGGAACCGATGTACTGCTGCGCCACGATCGTGAACGACCAGTTGGCGGGATCAAGCACATTGGCCAGAGAGTCGCCTTCGACATCTGTGCCGGTCGAATCGTGACCCAGAGGACCGCTGAAACCCGAGGTCAAGGAGATGTCGCTGCCGGGGCCAGTGTAACGGCCGCGGTTTGGAGTCCACAGGATCTCGCCGGAGTTCGCGTCCACGCCGGGGTAGTTGGCGGCGGTGGTGTCGATGTAGGGCACGCCAAAACGGAAGACCGAGTTCGGCTTGACGGCATACTTGACCGTATCGCCTTCTGTGTCCGTGGCGCTGATGTTCGCGCGCCAGCCTTTGATCGAGTTGACCGGCGAATTGGAGAAGAATTCAGCCGAAGTGGCCTCAACGTCCAACCAGTTGAACTTCAACCGGCTGTCGATGGTCGTGCGGACGCGGGAAGGATCGAAGAACTGGACGCCGCCCACCGTTTCCGTGTAGGTCTGGGTCGAGAAGTTCGGCAGGCCATCGGCCAGGAAGTTGGTCGCGTAGGTCTTTGTATCGGTCAGGCCGCCGGCATCCGTCACAGTGACGGTCAGGCTGCGGGCGCCAAGCGTGCTGTTGGTCGAAGTCAACAAACCAGTGGAAGACATGGTGAAGCCCGCTACGGGGCTTACCAGCGCCCAAGTCAGAGCAGGACCACCCACGCCGTCATCCGTCGCTGTGAACTGGAGGGAGATGTTGTGGTTCAGGTGAACATCGGGAATGTTGGAAGTGACGATATGGGGGGCGGTGTTGTTGCTGACCACCGTGAAGGTGAAGGTCTGCGTGGCGGTGCCGGTGTGGGCGTCGCTGGCCGAGAAGGTGACCGTGACGGGGCCGATGTCTGCAAGGGTGGGCGTGTAGGTGAAAGCGCCACCAGAGGTGTAGGAACCAGCTGTGCTCGTCTTGGTGATGGTGATCGTGTCACCTTCAGGATCGATTTCGCAGACTGGGGTGTAGGTCAGGGTCTGGCCGACAACGATAGGCGCTGTGGGAGGCGTGCTGCTGAAGTGGGGCGCCACATTCGGGGTGACCACAACGGCGATAGTCTTGGCGGGGGAAGCTGCGCCCTTGGAATCGGTCGCGATGACAGAGATGATCGCAGGAGCCGAGGCAGGAGCAACGACGTGGGGCAGGAAGGTCAGCACGGTGCCACTGATCGTCGCGCCGGTGGAAGTGGTGCTGAAGGTGATCGCATCATTCTCGGGGTCCACAGCCGACAGGTTGTAGATGGACGCGTGTTCCGTCACAGCGGTGTTCGAGCCGCTGATCGTCACACTGCCGGGCGCCGCATTGACGGCCACGGGAGCGGATGAAGACGATCCGCCGCAGCCGATCATCACCAGCGAAAACGCCGTGAGGGCCGAAATGCCGAGCGCATTCCGGAGTTTCGGATTGGGGTTGTTCATAGAGCCTCCAAAAGGGGGATTGGGAAGGATTGAGATGAAGAGAAGACGCTTTAGGGAAAGATAACACTATTGCAACTTTAGAGAAAATCCAAAATCCAGCTCCGTGTCAATGGTATTTTTTAAGAAATGAAAATATTGCCGACCCGCAAGGGTGCCGAGGTGATAACACCTGGAGTCTGGTTCAAGCAAAGTGTAGGCCAGTTTTACGGGAACTTCAAGGAGCATCATGACATTTGACCCATTGAACCAAGAACCCGGCATCCGGTCTAAATGGCTGGATAAAGGGGCTTTCAGTATCTCAAGCGAAACCGTCGGCGATCGGCAACCTTATTATATTTTAGTGATGTTGCCCTACCCCAGTGGTCGAATCCACATGGGGCATGTCCGGAATTACACGCTTGGAGATGTGATTGCGCGTTTTCAACGGATGCGGGGCAAGGCCGTCATGCATCCTTTGGGTTGGGACTCCTTCGGGCTACCCGCCGAGAACGCCGCGATCAAGAACGGCATCCATCCGGCCATCTGGACCCGTCAAAATATCGCCGACATGAAAGCCCAGATCCAGAAGATCGGCATCAGCTATGACTGGGACCGGGAAATCGCCAGCTACCTGCCCGACTACTATCGGTGGAACCAGTGGCTATTTCTGCAAATGTGGAAGCGCGGCGATGTCTTCCGGGCCATGCGCAACGTCAACTGGTGCGAGGCTCTGGGCACTGTGCTGGCCAACGAACAGGTGGTGGACGGTAGGGATGAACGCACCGGGCACCCGGTCGTCCAGAAGTCCCTGGAGCAGTATTTTTTCGCCATCACCAAGTACGCCGACGAACTGCTGGCAGGCCTTGACAAGCTCGATTGGCCCGACAATGTCAAGGCCATGCAGCGCCACTGGATTGGAAAAAGCGAAGGTGCCAGGCTGCGCTTCGAGGTCGTGGGCCACGGCCAGGTGGAAGTCTTCACCACGCGCTTGGACACGCTTTTCGGCGTCAATTTCCTGGCACTCTCCACGGAACATCCACTGATCGAGGGCCAGGCGGCCGGTGATGCGGGCTTGCGCTCCTTCTGCGGTCGAATCAAGGCCCAGAGCCGTGAAGAGCGGCTGGTGGCAGATGTGAAAGAGGGCTACCGCACCCAGCTGCAGGCGGTGCATCCGTTCACGGGCGAAAGGGTCCCTGTATTCGCCGCGAACTATGTGTTGATGGATTACGGAACCGGGGCGGTCATGGGCGTCCCTGCTCACGATGAGCGCGATCACGAGTTCGCCCTGCAATATGAACTTTCGATCCCGAAAGTCATCGAAAGCGCCAACCCTTGGGAACCGGGGACCCTGATCAACAGTGGGGAATTCAACGGTCTAGCCAGCCAAGATGCAACAGTGGCGATGATCGCCAAACTGGGCGACCGCGCTGAAGGCGCCGTCACATTCAAGTTGAAGGATTGGGGGCTCTCCCGGCAAAGGTATTGGGGCACGCCCATCCCCACCGTCCATTGCCCCGAACATGGTGTTCAGCCGGTGTCTGAAGAGGAGCTGCCCGTGCGGCTTCCCGAGGATGTGGAATTCGCCGGCCAGGGGCCTTCGCCCCTCATGACCTCCAAATCCTTCCTTGATGCCACCTGTCCGGTGTGCGGAGGCGGCGCGCGGCGGGAAACCGACACCATGGACACCTTCGTGGATTCCAGTTGGTACTTCCTGCGCTACCTGGATCCGAAGAACCAGCATCTGCCTTTCGACAAAGCCGCTGTGGATCCATGGATGCCCGTGGACCTGTACATCGGCGGCATCGAGCACGCGACCATGCACCTGATCTACGCGCGGTATTTCCATAAGGTGCTGCGGGACCTGGGCATGGTGAGTTGCGATGAGCCTTTCCAGAAGCTCATCTGCCAGGGAATGGTGCTGAAAGACGGCTTCAAGATGTCCAAGTCCAAGGGCAATGTTGTGGACCCGGATGATGTCCTGGCGCGGTACGGCGCCGATGCGTTGCGTCTGTTCATGATCTTTGCCGCGCCCATCGAAAAGGAGTTGGACTGGACCGGATTCGATGGCATCGAAGGCTCCACGCGATTCCTTAAGCGTGTCGCGCGCATGGTCGACGAGCACAAAACCAATGCAGAGCCATTACCCGCCAAGGAACTCCTCACCCGCGAAGAACGCGATCTGATGCGCAAGCTGCATCTGACCATTCACCGCATCACCGAAGATCTGGCTATGCGGTACCAATTCAACACGGTTGTGAGCAGCCTCATGGAATTGATCAATGCCATGGGTGATCTGCCCTTGGATTCCCCGCACCGCGCCCCAGTGATGCAGCACGCGCTGGATGCCTTCACCCGCATGCTTTCGCCGGTGGCGCCACATCTCGCGGAGCAGCTGTTCGAGCAGCTCGGCGGCGCTGGATTCGCGATGCAATCCGCGTGGCCAGAAGCTTCCAAAGAATGGATGCAAGCAGAAGAAATCCTGGTAGTGGTCCAGGTGAATGGCAAGGTGCGCGGTCGCGTCACCCTGCCGGCCAGCGCCACCGAAGGGGATCGCCGAGAGGCGGCTTTAGCCTGCGCCGAAGCAAGGCCGCACATCGAAGGCAGGGAAATCGTCAAGGTTGTCCTGCCACCCAACGGCAAGCTGGTGAACATTGTTGTCAAGGGTTGACATTGATCAGTTACGGTGTAACGATGTAACATAATCCCATTGGGACATCGACCCCTTGAGCGAACTCAGGAGAAATCCAATGCTTCAACTTTCAGACAACCGCAGACGCTTCGTCATGCCCAAGGACGCGCCGATTGGACCCAATACCGCCGCCGAAGTCGAAGTACTGGCTGATGGCCGCGTGATGATTACACCCGTCCTGACCATCCCCATCCACGAGGCCTGGGCCGTAACTCCCGAGAGCCGTGCAAGGACGGCCGCCTCAGAGAAGGCTTATAAGGAAGGCCGTACCATTGGCACGGAGGATCTTGATGTTCTCATCTCTAAGGTATTAAAGCGGACCAGGAAGTGAATCCCTCGTTTCCCGATCCGTTCGTCCTTCTGCTTCTAGCGCAGGATCCCAAGACCATTCTTGCCTTTCGCCGCCTTGTGGATAAGGTCCAAAGCCGTACCGAACAACAGCTCCGCGAGACCAAGGGGATTCATCAGGAACCCATCAAGTCTGACCCGCCCTACCAATCCATCCGCCTTGATCGCGGCCCACGGGCAAAAGTGAGACTTCAGGGCGACATGATGATTTTCGAAGACCTCGACACTGAACAGCAAGAGTTCTACGGCAAAAAATAAAGGTTTGGAGATTTCATGCAGCACGCTGAAAAAATTGTCGAATGCGTCCCCAATTTTTCCGAAGGCCGGGACTTGGCAAAGATAAAGCAGATCACCGACGCCATTGAGTCTGTACCGGGCGTGAAGCTCATGGATGTGGATCCTGGCGCGGCCACGAATCGTACCGTCGTTACCTTCGTGGGCGATCCCGAGGCCGCCCTGGAGGCCGCTTTCCAGGCCATAAAGACGGCAGCGCGCCTCATCGACATGAGCACCCACCACGGCGCCCATCCCCGCATGGGCGCCACCGACGTATGCCCCTTCATACCCGTATCGGGCCTTACGCTCGACGATTGCGCTGAGCTGGCGGATCGGCTCGGAGAACGCGTGGGCAGCGAACTGGGCATTCCCGTCTACCTTTATGAATCCGCCGCAAGAACCGAGGAGCGCAGGAACTTGGCCGTGATCCGGAAAGGCGAATATGAAGGGCTGGCCCATAAGCTAAAAGATCCAAACTGGGCGCCAGATTACGGACCGGCTGAATTCAACGCGAAGGCCGGCGCCACGATCATCGGCGCCCGGGAGTTCCTGATCGCATTCAACATCACCTTGAACAGCCAAGTCAAAGATCACGCGACCGACCTGGCATTCGAGTTGCGCGAAAAGGGGCGCGTGGCGCGCCGGAACCAGACCAATGCCTATTACTCCAGCGGCGAGATCGTCTTCTATCAGAAGGATTGTCTCCCCTGCGGCAATTGCGATCACAATGCCCCGGATTTCGCCGCCCTGGAGACTCACTGCCGGCAGATGCACAGCTACGAGCTGCGCCACCTGCTCATCCTCAATGACATCGACACAGGCTCAATAGAAGCTGTCGAAGCCCTCGTTGGGCAAAGAGCCTATCGGGCCGGCTACTTCACCGAGTGCAAGGCCATCGGGTGGGTGGTCCAGGAATACGGCCGCGCGCAGCTTTCCATCAACCTGACCGACTACCATGCCACTCCGCCCCATTCAGTTCTGGATGCGACTCGCCAGCTCGCTTTGGATCGCGGCCTCGTGGTCACCGGGAGCGAGATCGTGGGTCTGGTGCCCTTTCAAGCGCTTTACAACGCGGGGCTGCACTACCTGAGCGCCATGGGCAAATCACCCTTCGTGCCGGTCGCAGATGTTTTGAGAATGGCTATTTTCTCCATGGGTCTTTCCGATGTTTCACCTTTCGATATCGAAAAAAAGGTGATCGGCCTGCCCAAACGGCATGACCAAGGTCTGATGGCCATGCCCGCTGCCGCTTTCATCGAAGAAGTGAGCCGCGATACGCCCGCGCCGGGCGGCGGCTCCATCGCGGCCTTCGCGGGGTCGATGGGCGCAGCGCTGGCATCCATGGTGGCCAATCTGACCCAGGGCAAAACCCACACCAAGACCATCGAGCGAGAACTTCTCGCCATCGCGAAAGATGCGCAAAGGGTGAAGGATGCCTTGATTCTGGCGGTGGATGAAGACACCAATGCCTTCAACGGCTACATGGAAGCGCTGCGCCTGCCAAAAGGCACGGATGTCGAAAAGAAAGCCCGCAGCGCGGCCATGCAGGCTGGATTGAAAGCAGCTGTCGCCGTGCCTTTGAGCACAGCTGAGTTGAGCCTGGAGGCGATGAAGCTCGCGGATCGCGTGGCCCAGGCGGGCAATCCCAATTCGCTGACCGATGCGTTGGTGGGCTGTGCGGCTGCTTTCACGGGGGTCCGGGGTGGACTCTGGAACGTGATGATCAACTTGAAGGACATCAAGGACAGCGCCTTCGTGGATGAAATGCGGACTCGCTGCGAATCCATCCTGGCTGAGGCCCAAACGCTGATGGCCAAGGTCGGCGATGAGGGTGATGCAAGACTTAGCGGGATGATCGAAGCCAAACGGAAATGACCACGCGGCCAGCCTGGAGATTGATCCTGGATGAGGCCTCGTCTAGGCCGGTGTTCGGTTCTAGAATGAAAAGTTCGGAGAAACCATGCCCCATACAGCCATCCGCCAGTTGACCCCAGCGGTCGATTCCATTCTTGATCTGGTGGGCCATACGCCCATGCTGCGTCTGAAACGCTTTTCCCCCGATCGGGTTATTTTTGCCAAGCTCGAATACTTGAATCCCGGCGGCAGCGTCAAAGACCGCATTGGCGTAGGTATGATCGTGGCCGCTGAGGAAGCGGGTCTGATCAAGCCCGGCATCTCCACCATCATCGAACCCACCGCGGGCAATACCGGCGTAGGCCTGGCAATCGCAGCGAAAGCCCTGGGCTACAAATGCATCCTGTGCGTGCCCACGAAGTACAGCCGCGAAAAGATGATGCTCATGAAAGCCTTGGGTGCGGAGCTGGTGCTCATTCCAAAAGATCTGGGGATGAAAGGTGCCATCGCCAAATGCGCTGAACTCGCCGCGGCCATTCCCAATTCCTATGTGCCTCAGCAGTTCGAGAATCCCAGCAACCCCAACACGCACTACCGCACAACGGCGGAAGAAATCTGGGAACAGCTCGAGGGCCGCGTGGATGCCGTAGTGATCGGTGCCGGCAGTGGCGGTACGTTCACGGGCACTGTAAAACGGCTGAAGGAATTGAACCCCAATATCCATGCCGTTTGCGTACAACCCGTCGGTTCCATTTTTTGTGGCGCTCCCTTGTCGGAGTGGACAGTCGAGGGCATCGGCAATGGGTTCATCCCGGGAAGCCTGGATCTCAGCCTCGCAGATCAAATCGTGGATGTGGCCGATGCGGACAGCCTTGCGACCGCCCGGGAACTCATCGCAAAGGAAGGCTGCCTGGTGGGTCCAAGTTCTGGCGCCAATGCTTGGGCTGCACGCAAGATCGCTCAGGAACTCGCCGAGGGAAGCCGCGTCGTGACCCTATTCCCAGATGGTGCCGAACGTTACATGAGCAAACAGCCTGTGGCCGAACTGGACCTTCCGTGAGCGAATTGAATGTCGCCAAGGCCCTCCTTGATGCAGGTGCCGTGCGCCTTTCGCCAAAGTCGCCCTTCACCTGGGCCAGCGGACTGAAGTCGCCAATTTATTGCGATAACCGCCAACTTCTCGGGCATCCAGGGTTGCGTGGCGCCATTGCCGATGCGCTCGCGGTGCGGGCTGCTGGACCTTCCCCCACGCTGATCGCCGGCACGAGCACCGCCGGTATCCCTTGGGCAGCCCTGGTTGCGGATCGTCTGAATCTGCCCATGGTCTACGTCCGGCCAGAACCAAAGAAGCACGGCATGGGCCGGCAGGTGGAGGGCCCGCATGCCGATGGCCATCGGGTGGTGCTGATCGAGGATCTGATCTCCACAGGCGGTTCATGCCTGCATTGTGTGGAAGCCCTGCAACGGGATGATGCAGTCGTGCTCGAAGTTCTGGCGCTCTTCAGCTACGGGCTTCCCCAGGCCGATGAGGCATTCCGAACGGCCGGCGTTGGGCTCCAGGTGCTTTCTACGTTCGAAGAGCTCTCGAATGAAGCCACGGCCAGTGGAATTCTGGATTCACACGACCAAGCAGCCCTTCTGGAGTGGCGCCGCGATACGGTGGCATGGAGCAAGTTCTACGAGTGAGCGGCAGAGCCAAGGAGGTGCTGAGTGAAGATCTACACCCGCACTGGAGATGAAGGCATGACGGGCCTCTTCGGTGGAGACCGCGTCACGAAAAGCCATCGCCGCATCGCGGCTTACGGCACCCTAGATGAGCTCAACAGCGTCGTCGGCCTGCTGAGCCTACATGTGAGCGAGAAAGCCGCAGTGCATGATGCACTGAAACGGGTTCAGCACGACTTGTTCGTCCTGGGCGCCATCCTGGCGACCCCCAGCAGTCATCTGGACCAGCTTGAAAAAAAAATGACTACACCCACCTGGAATGTGCCGGACATGGAGGCGGACATCGACCGCCTGACCCAGCTCGCCCCTCCCATGAGGCAGTTCGTGTTGCCCGGTGGGACCCTTCCCAGCGCCTATGCCCACCTCGCCCGGACGGTCTGCCGACGCGCCGAGCGCGATGTGGTGGTGCTGGTCAATGAAGAAGGCATCCCATCGGAGGTGCTGATCTACATCAACCGGCTCAGCGACTGGCTATTCGCATTGTCCCGTGCTGAGAACGCCTTGGCGGGCGTCGCGGATGTTTTGTGGAATCCAAGCTGATTTCAATCAGGTCGAAGCCCCGGCAGTATCGTCGCCATTCTCTTTCCAGAGACGTTTTTCCGCGATCCGCATCCAGTTCTCAGTGGCCAGCACGCCTTCGCCATGGTTGAGTCGGCGGAAGTGCGAGCGCAGATGCCGCAGCGTGCGTGGAATGGCGGGGGCGAAATGGGCCTTCCTGCATTTCATGAGCTGAAATCCGAATGTGCCTAATGCCTTGAAATTGCGTTGAAGGGCTGTGAGGTTCAGTTCTTCCCAGAGCGAGGCGTCAGACCAGCCCAGCTCCTCCCGCACATGGCGCGACAGCAGGCTGCCGGCCTCCTTGGACCAGTCCCAGTAACCGTCGAAAAGAATGGAAGCCAGATCGTAAGTGGCAGCGCCCCGGCGGGCGTCCTGGAAATCAATGGCCACCAGCCGGTCGCCCTGCACCATCAGATTGCGCACATGGAAATCACGATGGGCCAGGAACTGAGCCCTTGGGGCCAGGCTCCCATGGATCTCCACCATGAGCCGGTCCAGCCAACGCGGCGGGTCCTTCTGCAAGAACTCATGAAAAAAATTCGCCTGGCAATAGCCCCATTCGAATTCCATTTTTTCTTCATCGAAGGTACGGGCCATGAAAAAACTATGGGGAGGGGCGCCCACCGTGAGGGGCCCCAATAGCGTGGCCATGAGCCAGCCTGCGCGATCCGCCCAGGCCCGCTCTTCTTCGGGATGTTCCATGAGGCGCCGTTCCAACGTCACGTCACCAAGATCCTCGACGAGCAGCACCCGTTCTTCATCCCAGGTTTGGATGATGGTGGGGACCCGCATCACGGGATCGAGGTAGGCATGCATGGCCCGGAATTCGTAGTAGGCAGGATCGTTTCTCCCCGGCTCATCCAGCGGGTAAAGCACCACGAGCGCGGTGCCTAGCTGAGGGTGCGCCACCCTGACATACTGGCGCGCTCCCGCATCCCCGCTAAGTGGGTGGGGATCCATGCAGGCCCATCGGTCGAGGGCGCGGGAGAGTCGGGGGTCCATCACTAGAAGTTCAGGTTAAGCCAAGACGCACTTGATGCCCTGATTCCTCGAACCAGAGGGCGTCTTGATCCACTAGGGCTGGATGCGGTCGAGCGCCAGGGCCGAGTATACAGCGGTGGAGTTGCCCTTGAGGCACCGCGCTTGGATGGATGTAGCATCCGGGGATGCGGCCTTCCTGATCGGGTGCGAGTTCCTGCGCCGCGGCCAGAAGCGCATCTGGTGTGCCTATCTCCCGCCAGAAAAAAGGCGGGACTACCACGCCCGCGTGATGGGCGAGCCTGGGAAGAAGGTCCCCGGTGTCGGAAGGACCCTCCGGCAGCAGCGCCAAGGCCTTGGACGACCAGAAACTCGCACCGACAAATAGATAGGGGCCCTGCCCCGTTCTGCCCCGGGGCAGAACACGGCCCTGCTCATCCAGCCACACTTGCGTCCAGGGTCCGCCGGGATGCGGTACCAGGAGCCAGCTCAGGTCTGCACCGCTCCTCAGGTGGGCTTCACGAAAAGCCACCCATGGAACATCCGCCAGGGCATCGCCGTTCCATACGGCGAGTGGATCGGCGGCCTTTCCACGTACATGGAGCAGGCCGCCCGCAGAGCCCATCAGAAGGGGTTCCATCAAAACCTGAAGGCCCTCAAAACCTGCCACCGCCTCTTTCAATTTCTCCGGATCCAGATGTGCATTGCAGGCCAGATGCGCCATTCCCGCTCTGCGCATGGATTCCGCACCCCAGAGCAGCAAGGGCTTCCCACAAAGGGTCCAGGCGGGTTTGGGCAGGACAACCGAGAGCGTCCCCATCCGGGTACCCAAGCCAGCGGTCAAGATGAAGCCGTCAATCACTTGGGTTTTCGGCATGGCTTTCTACATTCCCTTCGGTCTGGTTTCCTTTCATGGGTTTCAGGAGGAACTGACTGGGGGCCAGCCCCCGCATGGCGAGCACCCGAATTCGCCAACCCTGGATCTTCAGTTCGTCCCCCACCCGCAACACACGGCCCAGCTGTTCCTGGAAATAGCCCCCCAGGCTGATGGAGCCTTCCTCGACGGCCAGATTCAGACTGAGGTGATCCACCAATTGTTCAAGCGTGACCGACCCTTGAGCCAGCCATGCGCCGCTGCGGGTCTTCCTGAGCTGGATCGTTTCGCGATCGAATTCGTCCTGGATCTCGCCGACCAGTTCCTCCAGAACATCCTCCAGAGTCACCAGGCCGTCGACTCCGCCATGTTCATTCACCATCAAAGCCAGATGCTGTTTTTGCTGCTGGAATTCCAGCAGGAGGTCCTGGATGAGCTTCATTTCCGGAACCAGGAAAGCGGGACGCGCGAAATCCCTGATGTCCACATCGCCGCCACGCTCATGCAGCGCCCAAAGAAGCTCTTTCAAATGGACGATTCCAACCACCCGATCGAGATCACCATCCACAAGGGGAATGCGCGTGTGGGGCGAACTGCGGGCCAGGACCAGATTCTCTTCCAGGCAGCTGTTCAAATCGAAACAGATGACCTGGGTGCGCGGTATGGCGATTTCTTTGATGGTTCGCCTTGAGAATCCGAAAAGGTTGTCTATGAGCTCGACTTTGGAAAGTCCCAATTGTCCGCTTTCCTGGCTGCGTTCGAGCATGCGCCTCAACTCTTCTTCAGAGGGCAGGTTCGCGTCCTCGGGTTCAAGGGTGGAATTCATCCCGAGAAGCCAGACCACTCCACGACTCAACCTCTGCAGAACCCAAGTGAATGGCCTTACCAAATTGGACCAAAGCAGCAACGGGGCGGCGGTGCGCAAAGCCCAAGTTGTAGCTTGGCGGATGGCGATACTGCGAGGCACCAGTTCCGCAAGCACTACCTGCAACACTGTGATGAGCAGAAAGCCGGAAATGCTGCCCAGCAGCCAACCAGCGCGCGGCCATGGCAATGCAGTGCCGAATAGTTCGTGAAACCACCTTACTAGCGCTTCTTCGCCAGTGGCCCCAACGGCGATGGTGAGCAGGGCGATGGCCACCTGGATGCTGCTGAGGTGGCGGCCCAGCTCGTGGTGCACCTTAAGCGCCAGAATGGCGCGGGAATCGGTCTTCTCAAGCGCTTCCAACTGGGTCGGCCTTACCCGCACCGCCGAGAACTCGGCCAGCACGAAAAAAGCCGTGAACCCAATGAGGATGGGTGTGACGACAAGGGCACCGCTAGTCATCGAGTCAGCAACTGGCGCGTCGGCCTGCGGCCGACATAAGGGGCCGTAACGCACTGGCCAGAAAAGCGCTGGCCATCTTGTGATGATCCCTGCGTCGGCCTGCGACCGACATAAGGGGCCGTAACGCACTGGCCAGAAAAG